>NZ_PTRH01000028.1:0-32640 GCF_002965045.1 Escherichia sp. MOD1-EC6300
GCGAGTATGCTTTCGATGTCCTCATTCTGGAAGATACGGAAGTTCTGGCGCAGCCCTGTGCGCCACAGCGGTGGGCATACCTTCATGCTGTACAGCATCTGGTTTTTGTCGTTCTCCCCCAGTTCAAACCAGGTCACCACACCTTTCACCCGGCGCTGTACGTCATCGCCCTGCCATATCGTCAGGTAGGCCATTTTGTCCAGCACCTGCGCAAATTCAAGGGAGAGAAACTGCTGGCTGACCAGAGAGAGATCGAGGGAAAAGAGCGAAGAGAGTGACTGGTTCAGATGAAAGGAGACCACCGCAAACGCGTCCGGTGGCAGGCCGTCCACTTCCAGCGTGAAACGTAATCCGGTTGACATAGCAACCTCCGGGTTTAAGGAAAAACAGACAGTTCGCTGTTAAAGCGGCTGTAACAGTACAGTGTTACGCTTGCGTTCAGGCACGCTACCGCCGAAGTTTCCGGCATCCGCCATCTCCCGTGAACGTAACCCCTTACTGACAACCTTTCTTTTTACGGCGTAATACAAAAACAGCATCCGGCCTGATAGCCGGATGCTGTTGGCTTAACTTATGCTTCCAGCGGTGCGCGCCAGTCGTCGGCACCGGAGGTGCCAGATTTGACGTGTTCCCACTCAATCTTGCGGTAGGCCAGTGAAACTTCGAGCAACTGGGTGAACTCGCGTTTCGCCGGGTCCTGGCAATGCGGCATATGCAGTTTCATATCGACAATCGTCGAATCAGTCAGGCGGGTGGTGAAATAATGCTCCTGTTTGCCTTCCACAGATGTACGCCACCAGTGCAGTTCAGTGGTTGGCAGCATTTCACCGGAGGCCAGTGCGTTGTACATCAGCGGAACCGCTTTGTTCAGCGCCACGGTAAAAATGAACGGCTTGTGAGCACGCTGACCCGCAGGCTGACCGGACTGAGGATCGGTCGGGACAGTAACGTTATGCAGGAATTCCTGCACCAGCATCTCGTCTTCGTGCCCCTGCACATAGATGTTGCCGACAGAATCAGCGGTAAATGCACCTGCAGTAATATTTCCCTGGGTCTGACCAGTGATGGAGATATAACACGGTGTTGGCATTTGTAAACTCCTTGTTAACGTGGTTAATTACTACTTACAATGACCTGCCGTTAATCCCAGACAGGCAGATGCAGCTCACTTCACGGAACCGCATCATTTTTCAGTATTTTTTACATACAAACCGAGCTAGAATTTACGGTTGTCGTAAAAACTATTTTTAAAATCATTAAATCTCTTATTCAGCAATAACTTAATAATATATATCTGGATAACTATACCCAACTGTTCAAAGTCCGTATTGCCTCCATAAAATGGCCAAAGCTGAATCATGAATAAATATTGTATTTATCCTTTCTGAATTATCATTTTGATAATTTTTGAGATATTCCTTAAAAATACCCACTTACTCAATCACAAAACAAATATATAAACAAGCAATCATTAGATTAGCTTATGTTTAATGAAATTATTATATACTTCAATAAGATACATAAAAACTCTATATTTAAATTATTGCCATAATACACCTGACGCGAATTGCACAGGTTCACACAATCTATTTAACGCTTGCAGAATACCCCTCTTTACGATCGATAAAAAGTCCTTTTCTTATTTATTTTGAAGCGTAAAATGCGGGGTGATGAAGGAGTGGTGATTTTATTTTCACCGCCATCAAGGCGGCATTTCCGATATTTTTTGCGGTACAAATATGCTGTGTTCATGGCCTGTACGAGATAACATGACGGATCACTTTTATGAGCAAAAAATTTGAAGGCAGCGTCGCGCCTCGCGAGCGTATTAATATATCGTATGTCCCAAAAACAGATGGCCAGACGGCTGAAGTGGAACTTCCGCTTAACATGCTCGTTGTCGGCGATACCGGAAATACGCAGGAAACATCCTCACTGGATGAACGTCAGGCAGTTTCCGTTAACAAGCACAATTTCGGTGCAGTGATGGCTGAAGCAGCCATTGGCCTCAATTTTACCGTCCCCGCCACGCTGAAGGGAAGCACAACGGACGATGAACTGAATGTGGCGCTGAATATCAAGTCACTGGATGATTTTTCACCAGATAGCGTGGCCCGGCAGGTTCCGGAAGTGAATAAATTGCTGGAATTACGTGAAGCACTGACTGCACTGAAGGGGCCGATGGGTAACCTTCCGGCATTCCGTACCCAGCTCCAGGCATTGCTGGAAAATGAAGAGTCCCGCGAGCAGTTGCTCAAAGAAATCGGCCAGGTGAGCAATAAATAACCACCACTATTTCATTAAACAGGGTTATCCAGGCATGACGGCACACAAAAATATCTCCGGGACATACCACCTCTCTGTTGCAGACATTCTGCAGGTGGTTTACCAGGTATGTTTCAGCCCGTCCGTTGAAATCAACCAGGATGGTGTGGCTGCGCTGATTACAACACTGGATCGCCGTATCAGTGATCTATTGGATGAGATTATCCATTTTTGTGAGTTTCAGCAGAGCGCGTCGCACTGGCAGCGCGTACTTCACTGACGGCGAAAAGCCGGTTTCAGAAACACAGCTAAAACAGAAGGATTTTCAGTATGTCTTTACAGGAAGAGGAACTCGTTTCCAGTCATGCCGGGCAGCCTGAGCAGGCATCGTCGCTGCTTGATCAAATCATGGCACAGACCCGTATTCAGCCCGGTTCGGAAGGTTATGACGTTGCCCGCCAGGGTGTGACAGCCTTTATTGCCAGCATCCTGCAATCCACTGCATCTGCCGAACCGGTCAATAAACTGGCCGTGGACAGCATGATTGCAGATATTGATGAACGCATCAGCCGCCAGATGGATGTCATCATCCATGCGCCTGCCTTTCAGCAGGTCGAGTCGTTCTGGCGCTCACTGAAAACCATGGTGGATCGCGTTGATTTCCGTGAAAACATCAAGGTCAACGTGCTTCATGTCACCAAGCAGGAACTTCTGGAAGACTTTGAGTTTGCGCCAGAAATTATTCAGTCCGGATTTTATAAGCACGTTTATTCGTCCGGTTTCGGACAGTTTGGCGGTGAACCCATCGCTGCCGTGCTGGGCGCTTATGAGTTCAAAAATACCGCGCCTGACATGAAACTGCTGCAATACGTCAGTGCCGTGGGCGCAATGGCGCACGCACCGTTCCTGTCCTCCGTTTCCCCGGAGTTTATGGGGCTGAACTCGTGGACCGAACTGCCTAATATCAAAGATCTTTATGCCATCTTTGAAGGTCCGGCCTACACCAAATGGCGCGCCCTGCGTGACTCGGAAGATTCGCGCTATTTAGGGCTTACGGCACCCCGCTTCCTGCTTCGCCAGCCCTATTCACCAACAGATAACCCTGTTAAGAACTTTAACTATTACGAAGATGTCAGCCAGAACCACGAAGATTATCTGTGGGGTAATACGGCCTGGATGCTGGCATGCAATATCGCAGACAGTTTTGCCAAATACCGCTGGTGTCCAAACATTATCGGTCCGCAAAGCGGCGGCGCAGTGAAAGATCTGCCGGTGCATCTGTTCGAAACGATGGGGCAGATTCAGGCCAAAATCCCAACCGAGGTGCTGGTCACCGATCGCCGCGAATTTGAACTGGCTGAAGAGGGTTTTATCACCCTTACCATGCGTAAAGACTCTGATAATGCAGCCTTTTTCTCTGCAAACTCGGTACAAAAACCGAAGCACTTTCCGGGAAAAGATGCAGAAACCAACTATAAGCTGGGTACGCAGCTTCCTTATCTCTTCATCATCAATCGGTTAGCGCACTACATCAAGGTGTTGCAGCGTGAACAACTGGGGTCATGGAAAGAAAGGAGCGACTTAGAAAGAGAGCTTAATACCTGGATCCGTCAGTATGTTGCCGACCAGGAAAACCCGCCTGCAGACGTGCGCAGCCGCAAACCTCTGCGCGCTGCCAAAGTTGAGGTTATGGATGTAGAAGGCGAACCCGGCTGGTACCAGGTTGCGCTAAGCGTGAGACCTCATTTTAAATTTATGGGGGCAAATTTTGAGCTTTCCCTGGTTGGCCGGTTAGACAGGGAGTAACACACCATGATACCGGATCGGGAAAGAACCACAGGTTCTCTTTTTGAGCGTATGGAAGCCTCTTCGGCCAGAAACCGGCAGGGAGGCAGTATTCATTCGCTCAGGCAATCCATTCGCCAGAACCTACGAAACATTCTTAATACCCGGTCCGGTAGTTGCCGGGGTGCGCCTGAGCTGGGCATTGATGAACCGGAAGGGGCTGAAAACTTCCGCGAATCCATGAGTCGGGCCATCGAGCAATGTATAGAACGCTATGAACCCCGGATCTCACACGCTGAAGTGCAGGCAGTGGTTTCATCCGCCTCCAGCCCGCTGGATATGACGTTTCATATTACAGCCTGGGTGACATTTAACGAAACGCATGAGGTGCTTGAATTTGATATGGCACCGAATGGCAGCCAGCATTACCGGGTGGACTGACAGATGGAATTTGAAGAACGCTATTTCCGGGAAGAACTCGATTACCTGCGCCAGCTCAGCAAGCTGCTGGCAACGGAAAAACCCCATCTGGCCCGCTTCCTGGCCGAAAAAGATGCGGATCCGGATATTGAACGCCTGCTGGAAGGCGTGGCTTTTCTTACCGGCAATCTCCGTCAAAAAATTGAGGATGAATTCCCAGAACTGACGCACGGGCTTATCAAGATGCTGTGGCCTAATTACCTGCGTCCGGTTCCGGCAATGACCCTTATTGAATATACGCCGGATATGGATAAGTCTTCTGTGCCGGTGTTAATCCCCCGTAATGAGCAGTTTACAACCAACGCCGGGGAAATCAGAGTCGATGAAGTGCTGCCCTCCGATGCTAAAAAGGAGGAGCCGCCTCCCTGTACCTTCACCCTCTGCCGGGATATCTGGCTGCTGCCCGTTCGCCTGGAGCAGATTGAAAACCGCAGTACGACCCGTAATGGTGTTATCAACATCACCTTTTCGGTCGCACCGGGAACGGACTTCCGCACGCTGGATCTGAACAAACTTCGCTTCTGGCTCGGCAATGACGACAACTATACCCGTGACCAGCTTTATTTATGGTTCTGTGAATACTTGCAGGGTGCCGACCTGACTGTGGGTGAACAGCATATTCGCCTGCCTGAGTTTATACTGAAAGCTGTCGGTTTTGAGCCGCAGGATGCCATGCTGCCCTGGCCGAAAAACGTCCACAGCGGCTACCGGATCCTTCAGGAGTATTTCTGTTACCCGGATGCGTTTCTCTTTTTTGATCTTTGTGGTTGCCCGGCGTTACCTGACGGATTGCAGGCTGAATCCTTTACCCTGCAACTGCGTTTTTCGCGCCCATTGCCCGTGGACATCCGGTTGCGCCGCGACTCCCTGCGCCTGTATTGCGCGCCTGCCATTAATTTATTTATCCACCATGCAGAAGCCATCACGCTGGACAACCGGCGGGCAGACTATCCGCTGGTTCCCAGCCGCCATTATCCGGAACATTACGATGTCTTTTCCGTTAACGGCGTGATAAGCCAGGTGCAGGATATGTTCAGGAAAAAAGATCTGGGGCGTCCTGTTTCGACGCAGGCCGCGCGCCAGTGGCCTGCCTTTGAAAGTTTCAGCCATCAGATGGAATACAGCCGGAAGCGGGAAGTGGTGTACTGGCATCACCGGACCAAAACATCCCTGTTCCATCGCGGCTTTGATCATACCCTTGCTTTTATACATGCTGATGGCAGTTATCCGTCAGACGAATCGCTGCTCAGTAATGAAGTGGTTTCGGTATCGCTGACCTGTACCAACCGTGAGCTTCCGTCACAAATTCGTTCCGGCGATATCACCGGCACAACCGGTAAAAATGCGGCTGTTGCTTCATTTCGCAACATTACCCGCCCGACGCAACCACTCTGGCCGGTCATTGATGGCAGCCTGCACTGGTCCCTACTCTCCGCCATGAACCTGAATTATCTGTCATTACTAGATACGGACGCGCTGAAGCAGGTCATCGCCAACTTTGATCGCCACGCAATCCATCATCCGCAGACGGCGCGGCTGTCACAACAAAAGCTGGATGCCATTGAGCGTCTGGAGACCCGCCCCGTTGATCGCCTGTTTACGGGTATTCCCGTCCGGGGGCTGGCCTCCACGCTGTATCTGCACCCGGAGCCGTTTGTCTGTGAAGGGGAAATGTATCTGCTCGGTACGGTGCTTTCGCATTTTCTGTCGCTGTACGCCAGCGTTAACTCATTCCACATGCTGACCGTTGTGAACACAGAAAGCCAGGAGACATGGAAATGGACGGAAAGAACCGGGCAGCATCCTCTTATCTGAGTCCGGGACATCCCCCGGCAGATAAAGAGCAGAATGATCCGCTGGCACAGGTTTTCCATAACGCCTGCTCTTACAATTTTTTTGCGATGGCGGAGCTGTTGCACCGCCTGGCACAGGGTGAAAAGGGGACACCGGAATTATCCCTGCGCGATGATCCGGCACAGGAAACCCTGCGTTTCAGCGCCGATGCCAGCCTTGCCTTCCCGTGCAGTGATATCAGTGGGCTGAAACGGGATAAGTCAGGGGCATTCAGGATGACCACCACCTTTATGGGGTTACAGGGGAGCCAGTCGCCTCTTCCCGGTTATTACCTGGATCACCTGGCCTGGAAAGCGGTACATGAACAAAGTCCGGTAGGCGATTTTCTGGATATGTTCAGCCACCGCCTGACCCAGTTTGTCTGGCATATCTGGCGTAAGTACCGCTATCACATCAGTTTTCGTAACGGCGGTGTGGATGCGTTCTCGCAGCGCATGTACTCCCTTGTCGGGCTGGGCCACCGCCAGCTTCGCGATAAGCTGGCGATTAATCACAGCAAAATGCTGGCGTATTCCGGGATCCTGGCAAATCCGGGACGATCCCCGGAAATCATCTGCGGCCTGGTGTCCCACTGTTTTGACTTGTCAGACGTGACGCTGCAAAACTGGCAACGTCGCAAGGTGGATATTGAACCGGATCAGCAAAACAGCCTGGGGAGCTATTCCCTTAAAAATGGCGAAAAACTGGCCGGAAGATCGGTACTGGGCAACTTTGTTCTGGGTACACGGGTGCCCGATCTCAGCGGAAAATTCCAGCTCAGTATTACCAGCCTGACCCGAAAACAGTTCCTCTCTTTTCTGCCGTCCGGCGAAAACTTCCTGCCACTGACGATGTTTGTGTCCTTCATCCTGCGCGATCAGCTTGCCTGGGACTTACATCTGGGGCTGGCACCGGAGCAGGTGGGCGCAATGCGCCTGGGCGATAACAAAAGTGCGCTGCTGGGCTGGACCAGCTTCCTCGGCACACCGGAAGAACGACCCTCAGTCACCATCAGGGTACGGTCGTAAATTATGATAATCACGGAGCAGAATATGCCGGAAGAGAAACTACAGACGCTTTCATTGCAGGTCATTAACGGCAGTGAGCTGGAAAGCGGGCGGGCGGCGCGCTGTCTGTTCACGCAGCAGGGAAATGTCGGCCATGGCCCCGAATGCCACTGGTCGGTACAGGATCGTCAGCAGAGCATTCCGGCTCAGGCCTTTACCGTTATACTGCACGATGGCACATTTTGTCTGCGCCCGCAGACGGCACAACTGTGGCTGAACCAGGCAAAAGTCACAGCAACATCAGACCTGATACAGCTGCGCCAGGGCGATGAGATCCAGATAGGGCGTCTGATGGTGAGGGTTCATCTGAACCGGGGTGATATCCCCCATTACGATGAGGAAATGGCCACTCCCGAAACCATCGTCACCAATCGCGATATGCTCACGGATACCCTGCTGTCAACGGAGGGTGCGCCACACTATCCGGGAATGACTCACCGGCATCAGCTTGCTGACACCGTGGTAAACGGTTTTTCTGCCGATCCACTCCAGGCACTTCAGTCCGAAAGCCTGATTACCGCGGGCGATCCGCTTTCAGGCATTGCGGCTGTCCGGCCATCGGCACCGCTGTCCGATCCGGCAAGTAATGGGGGGATCAATACGCCGTTTATGGATCTGCCGCCCATTTATGCCAGCCCCGGCGAGCGTAATGATGACGTCTCTGTGGCAGAAATGGCGCAACGCCACCTTGCGGTCACCCCCTTACTGCGCGGCCTTGGCGGCTCGCTTACCGTGAGCAATTCCGACGATGCGGATGATTTTCTGGAGGAGGCCGGACGCACGTTACAGGCCGCAATAAAAGGTCTGCTTGATTTGCAGCAGCAGCGTAACAGCCTCTCAGACAAACATTTGCGCCCGCTGGAAGATAACCCGCTGCGCCTGAACATGGATTACGCCACCGCGCTCGACGTGATGTTTGCCGAAGGTAAAAGTCCGGTACATCTGGCGGCTCCCGCCGCTGTCAGTGAAAGCCTGCGCAATGTCCGCCACCACGAAGAAGCTAACCGGGCGGCGATTGTGGAGTCGCTTCGTGTCCTGCTGGACGCCTTCTCACCACAAAATCTGCTGCGCCGCTTTGTGCAGTACCGCCGCAGCCATGAACTGCGCCAGCCGCTGGATGATGCCGGAGCATGGCAAATGTACAGCCATTATTACGAAGAGCTGGCCTCTGATCGCCAGCAGGGGTTTGAGATGCTGTTTAACGAGGTCTACGCCCAGGTCTATGACCGGGTGCTTCGTGAAAAACAGCGGGAGCCGGAAGCATGAACAGGAAGGCGTTTCTGGCCTGCGTGCTGATGTGCGTCATATTAACCGGCTGCGAAACGGCGAAAAAAATCAGCGAGGTGATCAAAAACCCGGATATCCAGGTCGGGAGCCTGAAGGAGCAACCTTCGGAAATAACCGTCACCCTGCTGACTGAACCGGACACTAATACCAATGCGGAGGGTGAATCAGCCGCCGTGGATGTGCAACTGGTGTACCTGACGGACGACTCAAAATTGCAGGCAGCCGACTATGACCAGATAGCCAGTACGCCGCTACCGGATGTGCTGGGTAAAAACTATATCGACCACCAGGATTTCAACCTGTTGCCGGACACCATCAAAACCCTGCCGCTGGTAAAGCTGGATGAGAAAACGCAGTTTATTGGTGTCGTGGCCTATTTCTCCGATGACCAGGCCACGGAATGGAAACAAATCGAGACGGTGGAAGGAACCGGCCACCATTACCGCCTGCTGGTGCATGTACGTCAAAGCAGCATCGAAATGAAAAAAGAGGATGAATAAGTATGGCAACCACCCGCAACAAGGTGATGTGGCAGGAAGGGATGCTGATGCGCCCACACCATTTCCAGCAACAGCAGCGTTACAACGACTACCTGGATAACCAGCGTTTCCGGGCCATGAATGATTTATCCTGGGGATTTACCGAACTCACCCTCAACAATGAACTGCTGGCGCAGGGTAAGATCATGATTGACAGCGCGTCAGGCACACTGCCCGACGGCACCGTCTTTTCTATCCCCGACCAGGACGCACTGCCCGATCCGCTGCACCCGCAAAATTTTCCGGACGAAAGAAGCCGCAATATCTACCTCGCTCTGCCGGTCGCCAGTGATGTGAGAAATGAAATCAGCGACGGGCGGCGAATCGGGCGTTACCGGCTGAATTATGCCGATGTCCGGGATTTGCATTCAGAAGAAGGCGACGCGCGAACACTGACGCTGGGACAACTGACGCCGCGCATTATGAGCGGTGCAGAAGATATGAGCGCCTATATCACGCTCCCGCTTTGCCGTATCAGCGATCGCCATGCCGACGGCTCCCTGACGCTGGATGACGATTTTATCCCCTCCTGCCAGAATATTCAGGTCAGTAAGAAACTGCGTGTTTATCTCAAAGAGGTACAGGGGGCCATTAGCGGACGGGCAAGCGATCTGGCAAACCGTATTGGCTCTCCGGCGCAGAGCGGCATCGCGGATGTGGCGGAATTTATGATGTTGCAGTTGCTTAACCGTAACCAGACCCGGTTTACCCATCGCGCCCGCCGATCCCAGCTCCACCCGGAAGATTTCTACCTTGATCTTGCCGGGTTGCTGGGTGAACTGATGACCTTTACCGAGCCGTCGCGCCTGCCCTGCCCGCTTGATGTGTATGATCATCATGACCTGACCAAAACATTTAAAACACTGTTACCGGAAGTCAAACGGGCGCTGCATACCGTACTGTCGCCAAGAGCCGTCAATCTGCCGCTGCATCTGCGTGACGGTATCTGGCAGGCCGATATCCATGACTCGGAACTGCTGCAATCTGCCACCTTTGTGCTGGCCGTGGCGGCAAATATGCCGGTCGATCAGATCCAGCGCCAGTTTATCCAGCAGTCGAAAATTTCCTCGCCGGAAAAAATCCGCAATATGGTCAGTGTGCAGATCCCCGGCATTCCATTGCGTGCCCTGATGGTGGCTCCCCGTCAGCTTCCCTACCATTCCGGGTTCAGCTATTTCGAACTCGACAAGAGCGGACAGTCCTGGACAGAAATGGCTGCCGCCGGGGGCGTTGCGCTGCATGTATCCGGCAGTTTCCCGGATCTGAACATGCAACTGTGGGCGATAAGAGGGTAAGACGATGGATGAGGGGTCACTGTCTCTGCCACCATTTACCGGATACGACGAAAAAAGCCAGCGCGACTATCATCTCGCGCTTCGTGGCAACAGCCTGAATCCGATGATCGACGCAGCCACGCCACTCCTCGGTATGGTGATGCGCCTTTCAACCATGAACAGCCAGACGATGCCGGAGCATCTTTTTGCACAGGTGGTGACGGATGTTCAGGCCGTGGAGCAACTGCTTCAGGAGCAGGGCTACGAACCGGGCGTGATTATCTCGTTTCGCTACATCCTCTGCACATTTATTGATGAAGCGGCGCTCGGTAACGGCTGGTCGAACAAGAACGAGTGGATCAAACAGTCATTGCTGGTCCATTTCCACAACGAAGCCTGGGGTGGCGAGAAAGTTTTCATCCTGCTGGAGCGCCTGATCCGTGAACCCAAACGTTACCAGGATCTGCTGGAATTTCTCTGGCTCTGTTTTTCTCTGGGATTTCGCGGGCGCTACAAAGTGGCAGCACAGGATCAGGGGGAATTTGAGCAGATCTACCGCCGCCTGTACCACGTTCTGCATAAACTGCGCGGCGATGCCCCTTTCCCGCTGTTACACCAGGACAAAAAAACCCAGGGCGGGCGTTATCAGCTCATCAGTCGCCTGACCATTAAACATATTTTTTGTGGTGGCGTTGTCGTGCTGGCGTTGTTTTACCTGTTCTATCTGTTGCGGCTGGACAGCCAGACGCAGGACATCCTGCACCAGCTAAACAAATTACTTCGATAAGGACGTTTATGATCCAGATTGATCTTCCCACGCTGGTAAAACGGCTTAACCTGTTCTCCCGCCAGGCGCTGGAGATGGCCGCCTCTGAATGTATGAGCCAGCAGGCAGCGGAAATTACCGTCAGCCATGTGCTTATTCAGATGCTCGCCATGCCACGCAGTGACCTGCGGGTTATTACCCGCCAGGGCGATATTGGCATGGAAGAGTTGCGCCAGGCGCTGACGGTGGAGAACTACACAACCGCCCGTTCTGCGGACAGCTACCCGGCGTTTTCCCCGATGCTGGTTGAGTGGCTGAAAGAGGGCTGGCTGCTGGCGTCGGCTGAGATGCAGCACAGCGAACTGCGCGGCGGCGTGTTGCTGCTGGCCCTGCTGCATTCGCCGCTGCGTTATATACCGTCTGCTGCCGCCCGGCTGTTGACCGGCATTAACCGTGACCGTCTGCAACAGGACTTTGTGCAGTGGACACAGGAGTCGACGGAATCAGTCGTGCCGGATGCAGACGGTAAAGGCGCAGGCACACTGACGGATGCTGCTGACACCCAGCTTGCCCGCTACGCCAAAAACATGACCGAAGATGCCCGTAACGGCAGGCTTGACCCGGTACTGTGCCGCGACCACGAAATCGACCTGATGATCGACATTCTCTGCCGCCGCCGTAAAAATAACCCGGTGGTGGTGGGCGAAGCAGGCGTGGGTAAAAGCGCGCTGATTGAAGGGCTGGCGCTGCGCATCGTGGCAGGCCAGGTGCCGGACAAACTGAAAAACACCGATATCATGACCCTTGACCTGGGCGCATTGCAGGCCGGGGCATCGGTGAAGGGCGAGTTTGAAAAACGCTTCAAGGGGCTGATGGCGGAGGTCATTTCCTCCCCGGTGCCAGTCATTCTGTTTATCGACGAAGCGCATACCCTGATTGGGGCGGGCAACCAGCAGGGCGGGCTGGATATCTCCAACCTGCTCAAACCGGCGCTGGCGCGCGGCGAGCTGAAAACCATCGCCGCCACCACCTGGAGCGAGTACAAAAAATACTTCGAGAAAGACGCTGCCCTGTCGCGCCGCTTCCAGTTGGTGAAGGTCAGCGAACCCAACGCCGCCGAAGCCACCATTATTCTGCGTGGTCTGTCGGCGGTCTATGAACAGTCTCACGGCGTACTGATTGATGATGACGCCTTGCAGGCCGCTGCGACATTAAGTGAGCGTTATCTCTCCGGGCGTCAGTTGCCGGACAAAGCGATTGATGTGCTGGATACGGCCTGCGCCCGCGTGGCAATCAACCTGTCATCGCCACCAAAGCAAATCTCAGCGCTGACCACCCTGAGCCACCAGCAGGAGGCGGAAATTCGCCAGCTTGAGCGCGAGCTTCGCATCGGGCTGCGTACCGACACCTCGCGGATGACGGAGGTGCTGGTGCAGTATGATGAAACGCTGACGGCGCTGGACGAACTGGAAGCCGCCTGGCATCAGCAACAGACGCTGGTACAGGAAATTATCGCGCTGCGCCAGCAGTTGCTGGGTATGGCAGAAGACGATGCGGCGTCGTTGCCGGACGCAGATGCCGTGGGGGATATGCCGTCGGAGTCAGAGCAGGATAATACCGGTGCCGCACCGGCTGATGAAGCTGGCAGCGCACAGCCGGAAGAAACCGCTGAAACAGTTTCCCCGGTACAACGGCTGGCACAGCTTACTGCCGAACTGGACGCCCTGCATAACGACCGGTTGCTGGTCTCCCCGCACGTCGATAAAAAACAGATTGCGGCGGTGATTGCCGAATGGACCGGCGTGCCGCTTAACCGCCTGTCGCAGAATGAAATGTCGGTCATCACCGACCTGCCAGTATGGCTGGGCGACACCATCAAAGGCCAGGACCTGGCGATTGCCAGCCTGCATAAACATCTGCTGACCGCACGCGCCGACCTGCGCCGTCCGGGACGCCCGCTTGGCGCGTTCCTGCTGGCTGGCCCCAGCGGCGTGGGTAAAACCGAAACCGTCCTGCAACTGGCAGAGCTTCTCTACGGTGGTCGCCAGTACCTGACCACCATCAATATGTCCGAGTTCCAGGAGAAGCACACCGTCTCGCGGCTGATTGGTTCCCCTCCGGGCTATGTCGGCTATGGTGAAGGCGGCGTGCTGACCGAAGCCATCCGCCAGAAACCCTACTCAGTGGTGCTCCTCGATGAAGTGGAAAAAGCGCACCCGGATGTGCTCAACCTGTTCTACCAGGCGTTTGACAAGGGCGAGATGGCAGACGGCGAAGGCCGCCTGATTGACTGTAAAAACATCGTCTTCTTCCTCACCTCCAACCTTGGCTACCAGGTGATTGTCGAACACGCCGATGACCCGGAGACCATGCAGGAAGCCCTCTATCCGATGCTGGCGGACTTCTTTAAACCTGCCCTGTTGGCGCGTATGGAAGTGGTGCCGTACCTGCCTCTGTCGAAAGAGACGCTCGCCACCATTATTGCCGGGAAACTCACCCGTCTGGATAACGTGCTGCGCAGTCGCTTTGGTGCGGAAGTGATTATTGAGCCGGAAGTGACGGACGAAATTATGAGCCGCGTCACCCGAGCGGAAAACGGCGCAAGGATGCTCGAATCAGTCATCGACGGCAACATGCTGCCGCCGCTCTCGCTGCTGCTGTTGCAGAAGATGGCAGCCAACACGGCGATTGCCCGGATTCGTCTGTCGGCGGCAGACGGTGCATTCACAGCAGACGTGGAAGATGCTCAGGACGACGAGTCCGTCACAGAGGATGAAACGGTTTTATGAGCAGGTTGCGCGTTTTCCGGCAGACAGGATGGTTTATCGCGGGCCTGATGGCGGGCTTACCCGCCAGTGCCGCGCCCGCAGAAACATCGTCAGTGGCCGGTGTGGCGGTAGCTGTCGCCACAGCGACACCGCCGGATGCGACAGCCACGTTACAGGCCATGCGGTCCTGTCGCCAGGAGACGGCGGCGCTGGAGCGGCTTGACTGCTATGACCGCCTGCTGGCACCCCTTTCTCCGTCAGGGTTTGACGGGGCGCTGGTCAAAGCCGGTTTTGTGGGCGAGGCCTGGACCCGCGCCACAGAGCAGGAAAAACGCCGCCAGGGCAACACCACAGAGCTGCTGGTGACGCAGGTGCCGGGAGAACGCCCGACGGTGGTGGTAACCACCCCGGCTATCGGCCATGTTCCGCCTCGCCCGGTGCTGATGTTCAGCTGTGTGGACAATATCACCCGGATGCAGGTGGCGCTGGTGCACCCTCTGGATGTCCATGATATCGCCGTCACCCTGAATGCCGACAGCCGGGTATTGCGCAGCCACTGGTTTGTGCGCGAGAACGGCACCCTGCTGGAGTCCAGCCGGGGGCTGTCCGGGATTGATGAAATTAAGCAACTGTTCGGCGCAAAAACGCTGACGGTGGATACCGGCGCAGATAACGCCGCCGGAAAGCTGACCTTTAACATTGACGGGCTAGCAAGGGCGATTGCCCCCCTGCGCGATGCCTGCCACTGGGCGGGAGAATAAAAATATGGCAATGGACTTACGCGATCCGAATGTCTGGATATCGCACCTGCTGGAAAACCTGCCGGAAGAGAAACTGGCATCGGCGCTGAAAGATGACAACCCGGACTGGGAGTATATCGACGGCGAAATCGTCAAACTGGGTTCACTGGCCCACAGCCAACTGGATATCCCGGAACTCCAGCGCCGGGGGCTGGTCATTCTGGCTTCGGAGAGTAAGGATTTTCGTCTGCTGGCACACCTGCTCAGAACCCTGCAACATGCCGGTGATCCACTGCTGGCACTGCGCCTGCTGGCGCTATACGTGGAACATTACTGGACTGTGGCCGCGCCGCAGAATATGGCGCATAAAAAACGCTTTGCCAGCCAGATCATTAAACGTTTTGAAACGGGTATTGAAGGCTTTTCACAGAACGCCGCCACCGCGCAGCGCGATGCACTATTAGGTGAACTGGCGAAACTGGCGCAGTGCTGGCAGTCACATAACGCCCCGGAACTGGCAGAGGCTACTGATGATCTTTTTGCCCTGTACCAGCGTGCGTTTAATCGTGCGGCACCGGCTCCTGCCCACACTCCGGCGGCCTCCGGTAGTTCACCACAGACCACCGCCACGTCTGAAAGCGGCGTGACGCAAACCAGTGCTCCGGCTCCACAGATCGCCATCGACAGTCACGACGACAAAGCCTGGCGCGACACGCTGTTAAAAGTGGCGGCCATTTTATGTGAACGCCAGCCGGACTCGCCGCAGGGCTATCGCCTGCGCCGCCATGCCCTGTGGCAATCCATCACCAGTACGCCCCAGGCGGAAAGCGATGGACGCACCCCACTGGCTGCGGTCTCCGCCGATATGGTGGCAGATTACCATGCTCAGCTCGGTAGTGCCGATATGGCGCTGTGGCAGCAGGTGGAAAAAAGCGTACTGCTGGCACCCTACTGGCTGGACGGTCACTGCATTTCTGCACAGACGGCGCACCGTCTTGGCTATACCGCCGTGGCCGATGCCATCCGCGATGAAGTCGTTTCCTTTCTTGGCCGTCTGCCCGCGCTCGCTGATCTTCTGTTTAACGACCACACACCGTTTGTTTCTGAAAAAACGAAGCAATGGCTTGCAACTCAGCCAGGTAACCAGGCCGCGCCAGTCATACAGGTGAGTAATGAAGATATTCAGGCTGCGCGGTTGTGTTTTGATGAACAGGGGCTGGAAGCCGCCTTACGGTATCTGGATACGTTGCCCGCCGGTGAACCCCGCGACCAGTTTCACCGGCAGTATTTTGGCGCGCAGCTTATGGAAGAGGCGGGGCTGGTACAGCTTGCGCAGCAGCAGTACCGGATGTTGTTCAGGATGGGATTGCAGATGATGGTGGCAGACTGGGAGCCGTCCCTGCTTGAGCAGCTAGAACAAAAATTCACGGCAGAACAATAAAAGAGAACAGGAGTTTTTGTGTTCAGATTACCAACACCCCGACTATTCAGCGGACTCAAATCAGCCCTGCGCCCGGCGATGCCCCGGTTTAAAGTTTCTGCATTCTGGCTGCTGATACTGGCGTGGATTTTCCTGCTGGTATGGATCTGGTGGAAAGGCCCGGCATGGACGCTGGATGAAGAGCAGTGGCTCAAACCACTGGCGAACCGCTGGCTGGCAACGGCGGCGTGGGGGATTATTGCCCTGGTGTGGCTTACCGTCCGGGTAATGAAGCGCCTGCAACAGCTTGAAAAAATGCAAAAGCAACAGCGCGAGGAAGCCGTTGATCCGCTCAGTGTGGAACTGAACGCCCAGCAGCGTTACCTCGACCGCTGGCTGCTGCGCCTGCAACGCCATCTCGACAACCGCCGTTTCCTGTGGCAGTTGCCGTGGTATATGGTCATCGGTCCTGTGGGCAGTGGCAAAACGACACTGCTGCGCGAGGGGTTTCCGTCAGACATTATTTATGCCCCGGAGGGCGCGCACGGCGCAGAACAACGCCTGTACCTCACGCCCCATGTCGGTAAACAGGCGGTGATCTTTGATATCGACGGCACACTCTGCGCTCCCGCTGATGCGGATATCCTGCATCGCCGTCTGTGGGAACATGCCCTCGGCTGGCTGAAGGAAAAGCGCGCGCGCCAGCCGCTGAACGGGATTATTCTGACACTCGATTTACCCGATCTGCTGACCGCAGACAAACGCCGCCGCGAGCATCTGTTACAGACGCTGCGCAGCCGCTTACAGGATATACGCCAGCATCTTCATTGCCAGTTACCGGTTTACGTGGTACTGACCCGGCTTGATTTATTGCAGGGTTTTGCCGCCCTGTTTCAGTCACTGAACAGACAGGATCGCGATGCGATTCTGGGTGTTACGTTCACCCGCCGTGCTCATGAAAATGATGACTGGCGAACAGAGTTGAATGCTTTCTGGCAGACATGGGCGGATCGAATGAATCTGGCGTTGCCGGATCTGATGGTCACCCAGACTCACACCCGCGCGTCTTTATTTAGTTTTTCCCGCCAGATGCAGGGAAGCCGTGAACCGCTGATATCACTGCTGGAGGGTCTGCTTGACGGCGAAAATATGAACGTGATGCTGCGTGGTGTCTATCTCACCTCTTCGCTTCAGCGTGGACAGATGGATGATATATTCACCCAGTCTGCTGCCCGCCAGTACCGACTGGGCAATAACCCACTGGCGTCCTGGCCTCTGGTGGACACCGCGCCTTATTTCACCCGCAGCCTGTTCCCGCAGGCATTACTCGCAGAGCCTAATCTGGCAACAGAGAGCCGCGCCTGGCTGATGCGTTCCCGTCGCCGCCTGACGGTTTTCTCTGCCACAGGCGGCGTGGCGGCACTGCTGCTCATCACCGGCTGGAATCACTATTACAACGGTAACTATCAGTCCGGCATCACCGTGCTTAAGCAGGCCAAAGCCTTTATGGACGTGCCGCCTCCGCAGGGGGAAGATGACTTTGGTAACCTACAACTGCCGCTGCTGAACCCGGTACGCGATGCCACACTGGCCTATGGCGACTGGGGTGACCGCAGCCGCCTGGCCGATATGGGACTGTACCAGGGGCGACGTATCGGGCCTTATGTGGAACAGACCTATCTGCAACTGCTGGAGCAGCGTTACCTGCCCTCGCTGTTTAACGGGCTGGTCAAAGCGATGAACGCCGCACCGCCGGAGAGTGAGGAAAAACTCGCGGTGCTGCGCGTGATGCGAATGCTGGAGGACAAAAGCGGACGCAACAATGAGGTGGTGAAGCAGTATATGGCAAAACGCTGGAGCGAAAAGTTCCACGGACAGCGCGATATCCAGACACAACTGATGTCCCATCTTGACTACGCGCTGGCTCATACTGACTGGCATGCAGAGCGTCAGGCGGGCGACGGTGATGCCATCAGCCGCTGGACGCCATATGACAAGCCTGTTGCGACAGCACAGAAAGAACTGAGCAAACTGCCTGTCTACCAGCGGGTTTACCAGAGCCTGAAAACGCGGGCGCTGGGCGTTCTTCCTGCTGACCTCAATCTGCGTGACCAGGTAGGGCCAACCTTTGACCAGGTGTTTACATCTGCCGATGATAACAAACTGGTTGTTCCACAGTTTCTTACCCGTTACGGCCTGCAAAGCTATTTTGTAAAACAGCGCGATGAACTGGTTGAACTGACGGCGATGGATTCCTGGGTACTCAACCTCACCCGCAGCGTGAAATACAGTGACGCCGACCGCGCGGAAATTCAGCGCCAGTTGACCGAGCAGTATATCAGCGACTACACCGCCACCTGGCGGGCCGGGATGGACAATCTCAATATCCGCAATTTTGAGTCCATTGGACAACTGACTGGCACTCTGGAGCAGGTTATCAGCGGCGACCAGCCTTTGCAGCGGGCGCTGACCGTGCTGCGTGACAACACACAGCCAGGCGTCTTTTCTGAAAAACTCTCTGCCAAAGAGCGGGATGAGGCCCTGGCAGAGCCGGATTACCAGTTACTCACCCGCCTCGGGCATGAATTCGCCCCGGAAAACAGTACCCTGACAGTACAGAAAGACAAAGAAAGCACGATGCAGGCCGTATACCAGCAGCTCACCGAGTTACACCGCTACCTGCTGGCAATCCAGAACGCGCCTGTACCAGGGAGATCGGCGCTGAAAGCCGTGCAGTTAAGGCTTGATCAGAACTGCAGCGATCCAATATTCGCCACCCGCCAGATGGCAAAAACACTGCCTGCTCCGCTCAACCGCTGGGTAGGCAGGCTGGCTGACCAGGCCTGGCATGTGGTGATGGTGGAAGCCGTTCACTATATGGAAGTGGACTGGCGCGACAGCGTGGTGAAACCGTTTAACGAGCAACTGGCAAATAACTATCCGTTTAATCCACGTTCTGCACAGGATGCCTCACTGGATGCCTTCGAACGATTCTTTAAACCGGATGGCGTACTGGATACCTTCTACCAGCAGAACCTGAAACTGTTTATCGACAATGATCTGAGCCTGGAAGACGGCGATAACAGCGTCATTATCCGCGAAGATATTATTGCGCAACTGGAAACCGCGCAGAAAATCCGTGACATCTTCTTCAGCAAACAGAACGGTCTGGGAACATCCTTTGCCGTGGAAACGGTATCGCTTTCCGGCAACAAACGCCGCAGCGTACTGAACCTTGACGGCCAGTTAGTCGATTACAGCCAGGGCCGTAACTATACCGCCCATCTGGTCTGGCCTAACAATATGCGCGAAGGCAACGAAAGCAAACTGACGCTGGTTGGTGCCAGCGGCGGCGCACCGCGCAGTATCAGCTTCAGCGGGCCGTGGGCGCAGTTCCGCCTGTTCGGGGCCGGACAACTGACCGGAGTACAGGATGGCAACTTTACCGTGCGCTTTAGCGTGGACGGTGGCGCGATGACCTACCGTGTGCATACCGACACCGAGGATAACCCGTTCAGCGGTGGGTTGTTCAGCCAGTTTGGTCTGTCAGACACACTGTACTGAGGAGGCAGGGATGAATAGTAACGTACTGACACAAACTATCGTTACCGGCAGTGACCCGCGCGGGCTGCCGGAATTCAGCGCCATCCGCGAGGAAATAAACAAAGCCAGCCACCCGTCACAGCCTGAGCTGAACTGGAAACTGGTGGAGTCGCTGGCGCTGGCGATTTTTAAAGCTAACGGTGTGGATTTACACACCGCCACCTACTATACGCTTGCACGGACACGGACACAGGGACTGGCGGGCTTTTGCGAAGGTGCGGAACTGCTGGCGGCAATGGTAAGCCACGACTGGGATAAGTTCTGGCCGCAGGGCGGCCCGGCGCGTACTGAAATGCTGGACTGGTTTAACTCCCGAACCGGCAATATTCTGCGTCAGCAAATCTCCTTTGCGGAATCCGACCTACCACTGATCTACCGCACGGAGCGGGCATTGCAGCTTATCTGCGACAAACTCCAGCAGGTAGAGCTGAAGCGCGTTCCGCGCGTGGAGAATCTGCTCTATTTTATGCAGAACACGCGTAAACGGCTTGAACCCCAGCCGAAGAGTAACGCCGAGAACACCTCACAGACCACGGTCAGAACGCTGATTTATGCACCGGAAACAATGGCTTCCTCCACGCCAGAAGCAGTAGTGCCTCCCCTGCCCGACCTGCCCGAGATGAAAGTGGAAGTGCGCAGTCTGTCAGAAAATCCCCCACAGGCCAGTGTGATGAAGCAAGGCAGTACGGTAAGAGGGTTTATCGCAGGGATCGTCTGTTCAGTGGCTGTCGCCTCAGCATTGTGGTGGTGGCAGGTCTATCCGGTGCAGCAGCAACTGTTACAGGTTAACGACACCGCGCAGGGCGCAGCAACGGTGTGGATGGCCTCACCTGAACTCGAAAACTATGAGCGCAGGTTGCAACAGCTTCTTGGCGTCTCCCCGGTACAACCGCTGGAAACCGGAATGCAGATGATGCGTGTTGCCGACAGTCGCTGGCCGGAAAGCCTGCAACAGCAACAGGCCTCGACACAATGGAATGAGGCACTCAAAACCCGCGCACAGAGTAGCCCGCAGTTGCGTGGCTGGTTGCAGACCCGCCAGGACTTACATGCTTTTGCAGATCTCGTGATGCAGCGCGAGAAAGAGGGACTAACCCTTTCCTATATCAAAAATGTCATCTGGCAGGCGGAGCGGGGACTGGGGCAGGAAACACCCCTGGAATCCCTGCTGACGCAGTACCAGGATGCCCGTGCACAGAAGCAGAATACAGATGCGCTGGAAAAACAAATTAATGAGCGACTCGAAGGCGTGTTAAGCCGCTGGCTGCTGCTGAAGAATAACGTCATGGCAGAGGCGGCAACCGGGACCACGACCGGAAAATAATTATTTAGTTAAAGGAGATTATCATGGCAAATATGAGTTATTTATCTTTAAGTGGGGAGACACAAGGGCTGATTTCAGCGGGTTGCTCAACGCTTGACTCTGTCGGAAACAAAGCGCAGTTAGAGCATAAAGATCAGATCATGGTTTATGCGCTAATGCACTCCATCTCAAGAAGTCAGAATGTCAATCATCATGAACTGGTCATCACCAAGCCTGTTGATAAATCCTCACCGTTGCTGGCAAAAGCACTTAGTGACAATGAAAAAATGACAGCGTGTGAATTTATACTCTACCGAACCAGTAAAGAGGGCATTAACCAGCCTTACTATAAAATAAATCTGTCAAAAGCCAGGATATCAAGTATTGATTTTGTCACACCTCATGCTGTTCTGGAAAAAGAACTGGAGCCACAGGAGAGAATTGCCTTTATTTATGAAGATATTTCCTGGGAGCATACGTTAGCCAGGACGAATGCAATGAGTAAATGGCAGGATCGTGTACAGTAACATACTGTAATAACATAATAACTTACTATTACGGAGAGATAAATGGCTGGTTTAAGGAATAATAACAACACACAGAATGCACAGTGGGCTGATTATGTGGGTGACATTCTTCGGGGGTCTCAGCCGATAAACCAGCTAGTACCTCAGCACCCTTATCTTAACGACATCCCACTCATTGATGAGTTAAGGCGTCAGAACACTCATCATGTTATTCTTTTGACATTTGATGTTGCAAAAAAAATACTCAACCCAATAACATCATTTGATTACATTCATTTTATCACTACACATCCTTCAGGTATAAAAGATACACTAGCCTGGTTAGTTAACGCGGGTAAATTAATGACTGAGTTTGATGAAAATGGGAAAATTATATTTAACCTTAATACCTTAAAGTATACAAAAGCAAGTTACTTTGAAATACTTGGAGAGAAATATATAAAAATCACAACATCCAGCCCCTGGCTTTTAGAAAAGCTCGGTAAATATATTTTCTCTTCACGAGCGCCTCAAGTTCTGGAGCTCGCTATTGGCTGGCGAGGAGCTTTATCTGAATCAATAAAAGGAGTTAAGTTCTGTATCTGGTTTTCAGTAGCCTGGAGAACCATAGAATTTATTATGAGTTCAGAGCGAGATCTGGTTAATTTTCTTGGTGATTTTTCAATGGATGTGGCCAAAGCAGTGATTGCAGGCGGTGTTGCAACCGCTATTGGAAGCCTGGCTTCTTTTGCCTGTCTTAGTTTTGGCCTTCCAGTAATTCTTGTAGGAGGAGCAATTTTACTTACAGGGATAGTGTGTACAGTTGTTTTAAATGAAATCGATGCTCAATACCATTTATCAGAAAAATTAAAAGATGCAATTAGAGATGGACTAAAACAGCAACAGGAACTTGATAAATGGAAAAGGGAAAACATGACTCCATTTATGTATGTTCTTAACACCCCCCCCGTGATATGAGGATTAACTATGTGTTTACATGTTAAATTGAAAGAGTTTCTTTCGATGTTTTTTATAGCCATGTTATTTTTCCCTGCATTCAATGCTTCTTTGTTTTTTACCGGAATTAAACCTCTATACTCAATAATAAAAGGCTCCACGGAAATATTTTATGATTGGAGAATGTTGATTCTATTCTTCGGTTTCATATCGTTTTCCTTGTTAAATATTCATGTAATTTTACTAACGATAATAAAATCATTCTTAATAAAAAAAACAAAGGTAATCAATTTCGCCACAAACATAACAATACAGCTAACTCTTATATTTTTACTAATAGCTATCGTAATAGCACCTTTAATAGCTCCTTTTGTCACAGGATATGTCAATGCTAATTATCACCTCTGCGGTAATAACACGGGGATTTTCCCAGGAGCAATCTATATTAAAAATGGCATGGAATGTAATAATGATTATATTTCTCACAAGGAAGATTAAGCAGTTAAATATTATAAAACAAACAGTTTTTAACTCCGGATTCCATGTCCTTTTTTGCACTGTCTTTGTCAGGAAAAAATTTCTTATGCAAAGAATTTTGTATTATTGCCGCCAGAAATCCCTGCCGGCAGATATAATTTATTATTGATAGCGGTTAACCAAATCTTTTACCATCGCTTTATAGGTCTTTTGCTTAAGTTGCATGATTTGCTGCTCTGTCATATCAGTCGTACTGGCTTCATTCTTGCCGGGCAATGGTGGAAGCACTTTATATTCATAATTCATCGGCGACCAGGCAGCCCACTCACCTGTAGCTACATCCACCAGCGTGAATCGCACCAGATAGCGCAGTGAGATTGTGTTAGTCAGTTTTTCATTTTTATAATCGGACCATACTGTTGATTTCAGCGCAGAGTCATATTTTCCTGTCTGCAACGTATCATGGTAAACAATAATCGCTTTCTGATGCCCTTTCGCAGCCACAAAACGCAATGCCTGCATCCAGTTCATATTTTCAGCACTGGCAACATCCTCGTTCTCATTTTTATCTTTATTTTTGTTACAAGTCAGAGGCTTTTGCCTGTCCGGGATACCAGAGAATGTGGAAACAGTATAATATTTTCTCATCTCCTCCTGCATAATGGTTTCCGGTGCGCGACTGCCAGACTGGACAAGTATTACGGGAGAATTGAGAGGCACACGAAACTCATCTCCTTCAAGCGCAGCCTGAATATCCTCCTCGGATACAGCCAGAGTGGTTTCATTACCGAATAAATCTTTGTCTGTCAGTTGCGGGGGAATGTTTTTATTAATATTACTTTGTGTAACCTGAGCTTTTTTCTTTTTTTCATCAATAGAAGATTGAGAGGCACATCCTGCAAGCAGCGAGAATAATACACATATGCAACAAACCTTTTTTGAATTCATAATCGGACACTCCCTCGCCTGTCATAATGATTAGAATATTTAGCACTGATAACGGACTCTAATTATATACCCCACTTAAATAATAACAAACAAAATCAACATGAAATATACATTCATTTAATCAATATAAAATTATTCTCTAAAAATATATTTAAGTTGAATGGTTCTATATCATTATTGAATTTTAATAAATGAGACAACAAGAGAGAGTTACACACTTACGCCAGAGTAAAATCATTGAACAGAGAAATTGCGGGATTTAAATGCAAAAAAACCGCAAAATTAAAAATCTTGCGGTTCTCTGAACTCATTTTCATGAGTGAATTTGGCGGAACGGACGGGACTCGAACCCGCGACCCCCTGCGTGACAGGCAGGTATTCTAACCGACTGAACTACCGCTCCGCGTTGTGTTCCGTTGGGAACGAGGCGAATATTACGGATTGCCTCACCCTTCGTCAATGGTTTTTCTCATCTTTTGAATCGTTTGCTGCAAAAATCGCCCAAGTCGCTATTTTTAGCGCCTTTTACAGGTATTTATGCCCGCCAGAGGCAGCTTCCGCCCTTTTTCTGCACCAGATCGAGACGGGCTTCATGTGCCGCAAGCTCTTCATCTGTCGCAAAAACAACGCGTAACTTACTTGCCTGACGCACAATGCGCTGAATTGTTGTTTCACCTTGTTGCTGTTGTGTCTCTCCTTCCATCGCAAAAGCCATCGACGTTTGACCACCAGTCATCGCCAGATAAACTTCCGCAAGGATCTGGGCATCGAGTAATGCCCCGTGCAGCGTTCGTTTACTGTTATCTATTTCGTAGCGGGCACATAACGCATCGAGGCTGTTGCGCTTACCGGGAAACATTTTCCTCGCCACCGCAAGGCTATCGGTGACCTTACAGAAGGTATTGGTCTTCGGAATATCGCGCTTAAGCAACGAAAACTCGTAGTCCATAAAGCCGATATCGAACGCTGCGTTATGGATCACCAACTCAGCGCCGCGAATATAGTCCATGAACTCATCGGCTACCTCGGCAAATGTGGGCTTATCGAGCAAAAACTCATCGGCAATACCATGTACGCCAAAGGCTTCTGGATCCACCAGCCGATCGGGTTTGAGATAAACGTGAAAGTTATTGCCCGTCAGGCGACGGTTCACCACTTCAACGGCACCAATCTCAATGATCTTGTGGCCTTCATAGTGCGCACCAATCTGGTTCATACCGGTGGTTTCAGTATCGAGAACGATCTGGCGTGTAATTGCAGTGCTCATAGCGGTCATTTATGTCAGACTTGTCGTTTTACAGTTGATTCAATTACAGGAAGTCTACCAGAGATGCTTAAACAGGTAGAAATTTTCACCGATGGTTCGTGTCTGGGTAATCCTGGACCCGGGGGTTACGGCGCTATTTTACGCTATCGCGGACGCGAGAAAACCTTTAGCGCTGGCTACACCCGCACCACCAACAACCGTATGGAGTTGATGGCCGCTATTGTCGCGCTGGAGGCGTTAAAAGAACATTGCGAAGTCATTTTGAGTACCGACAGCCAGTATGTCCGCCAGGGTATCACCCAGTGGATCCATAACTGGAAAAAACGTGGCTGGAAAACAGCAGACAAAAAACCAGTAAAAAATGTCGATCTCTGGCAACGTCTTGATGCTGCGCTGGGGCAGCATCAAATCAAATGGGAATGGGTTAAAGGCCATGCCGGACACCCGGAAAACGAACGTTGCGATGAACTGGCTCGTGCCGCAGCGATGAATCCCACACTGGAAGATACGGGCTATCAAGTCGAAGTTTAAGCCTGTGGTTTACGACATTGCCGGGTGGCTCCAACCGCCTGGCGAATTCGTGGCTTGTTTTTACTCTGTTTCATCGGATTTAGCGTTAAAGGAATAGTCCGTTTCCGGGCGACAATAAGTTGTAAGCAACCAAGCGCAGGAATATGCGCATTCAATAGTTTTCCACCGTGTTTGTTCCACGGGAGAACGTGGAAACGGCTGGCGTGTAACACTTCAAAATTCAACAAAGAGAGCCAGTCCAGCTGCCGCATCAGAGTAAACATCCGGCTATTATAGGGTGAGGTTTTTCGCAATACCGGCACAAGTTTGCGTAATCCCATTAAACTGATGGGATTGAAGCCGCTAATGACCAACCAACCATCATCAATCAATACCCGATCGGCTTCACGTAATAATCGATGCGGATCGGTGCACCACGGCAATGTATGTGCCAGTAGACAAACATCAACGGATTTATCGGCAAAAGGAAGATGAAGTGGGTCCGCCTGCACCTGGACAGGCATTCCTTGCGCAGAAACATTCACTTGATGAGAAACCGCGCACGCTTCGCAATTGATTTCTGCGCTTAAATTGCCAATCTTAAGCAGATGAAAACCATACATTTTAGTGAACCACGGGTTGAGCTGGCGCTCCAGCGCTTTGCGATAAAGCTCTCCCCAGGGCAAATCGCCCCAGCAATCAGGAGCCACGACAGTTTGAGGGACTCTTGCCGGTTTCATCACAACCTTCCGTTTCACACTGAGAGGTAATCTATGAATCTTAACAGTATTCCCGCCTTTGATGACAATTACATCTGGGTTTTGAATGATGAAGCAGGTCGCTGCCTGATTGTCGATCCCGGAGACGCAGAGCCAGTATTAAACGCCATTGCCGCCAATAACTGGCAACCGGAGGCCATATTTCTCACCCACCATCACCACGATCACGTTGGCGGCGTAAAAGAACTGGTGGAAAAGTTTCCGCAAATTGTGGTGTATGGTCCACAAGAGACACAAGATAAGGGAACAACACAGGTAGTCAAAGATGGCGAAACTGCCTTCGTTTTGGGGCATGAATTTAGTGTAATTGCTACGCCGGGTCACACTTTAGGACATATCTGTTACTTCAGTAAACCTTATCTATTTTGCGGCGACACACTGTTTTCTGGTGGTTGTGGTCGGTTGTTTGAAGGGACAGCATCACAAATGTATCAATCACTTAAAAAGTTAAGTGCGTTACCTGACGATACATTGGTATGTTGTGCTCATGAATATACGTTATCAAATATGAAGTTTGCTTTGAGTATTCTTCCGCACGATTTGTCCATAAATGATTATTATCGTAAAGTTAAGGAGTTACGGGCAAAAAATCAAATAACACTACCCGTAATTCTGAAAAATGAGCGGCAAATTAATGTTTTTTTAAGAACGGAAGATATTGATTTAATTAATGTAATTAATGAAGAAACATTATTGCAACAACCTGAAGAGCGTTTTGCATGGTTAAGGTCAAAGAAAGATAGGTTCTGATAAAACTTTCTTGTCATCGGCTCCGTTCGCCGTTATGATCGGTCGTCTTTTAAGCAACTATTGACACACACATGAAGGCAAAAGCGATATTACTCGCCTCTGTCCTGCTCGTGGGTTGCCAGAGTACCGGCAACGTTCAACAGCACGCACAGAGCCTTTCTGCAGCTGGTCAAGGGGAAGCAGCAAAGTTTACAAGTCAGGCACGATGGATGGACGATGGGACGTCTATCGCGCCAGATGGTGACTTGTGGGCTTTCATTGGCGACGAGCTAAAGATGGGAATTCCGGAAAATGACCGGATTCGCGAACAGAAACAGAAATATTTACGCAATAAGAGCTATCTCCACGATGTAACTTTACGGGCAGAGCCGTATATGTACTGGATAGCCGGGCAAGTTAAAAAACGTAACATGCCTATGGAACTGGTACTACTACCCATAGTGGAGAGCGCTTTTGATCCTCACGCGACGTCTGGCGCCAATGCCGCAGGTATTTGGCAGATCATTCCGAGCACGGGGCGCAATTATGGTTTGAAACAGACCCGCAATTATGACGCGCGTCGCGATGTTGTTGCTTCAACGACTGCCGCGCTGAACATGATGCAGCGTCTGAACAAGATGTTTGACGGCGACTGGCTTCTGACCGTAGCGGCTTATAACAGCGGCGAAGGTCGGGTCATGAAGGCAATTAAAACGAACAAAGCGCGTGGGAAATCCACGGACTTCTGGTCGTTACCGTTGCCGCAGGAAACGAAGCAGTACGTGCCTAAAATGCTGGCATTGAGTGATATTCTCAAAAACAGCAAGCGTTATGGTATACGTCTGCCAACGACTGATGAAAGCCGTGCTCTGGCGCGTGTGCACCTGAGCAGCCCGGTTGAAATGGCGAAGGTTGCAGATATGGCGGGGATTTCCGTCAGCAAGCTGAAGACATTCAACGCTGGCGTGAAAGGCTCCACGCTGGGCGCAAGTGGCCCGCAGTACGTGATGGTGCCAAAGAAGCATGCAGATCAACTGCGTGAATCTCTGGCTTCTGGCGAAATTGCTGCCGTACAGTCGACACTGGTTGCCGACAATACGCCGCTTAACAGCCGTGTTTACACCGTACGCTCTGGCGACACGCTTTCAAGCATCGCTTCACGTCTCGGCGTAAGCACCAAAGATTTGCAGCAGTGGAACAAACTGCGGGGATCTAAGCTGAAAGCAGGCCAAAGTTTGACGATTGGCGCAGGTAGTAGCGCACAGCGGTTGGCAAACAACAGCGATAGCATTACGTATCGTGTACGCAAAGGCGATTCGCTTTCAAGCATTGCTAAACGCCACGGCGTGAACATCAAAGATGTGATGCGCTGGAACAGCGACACTGCGAATCTGCAACCAGGCGATAAGCTGACGTTGTTTGTGAAAAACAACAACATGCCAGATTCCTGACAAACCAGATAATAAAAAGGCACCGATTCCCCCGGTGCCTTTTTATTTATGCTGCTTTATGTGCTTCTACCATGATGATATCACTGGTGAAAGAGCCATCATTCTGCAAGGCAAAATACGTTTTCACCTCTGTCGATGCGCTCTGTTGGTAAACGCGAATAGCGTCTACTAACGTTTCTGGCGTACGCATTCTCGCGACCCATGAAGAAAATTCCAGCGGTAACTTATCTGTAATTAAATTATCAACTATCAGATTGGCTTCATTGATTAACGTCAACCACTCACCGCTGGCGTAGTTTCGTACGTGTGAGGTATCGCGTAATGCTTCTGCCGTCTGTAACCAGATGTCGCGCACTGGGTGACCCGGAGACATTACGTCCATCACAATCAGCTTACCGCCAGGTTTCAATATCCGATTCACTTCACGCAGTGCTGCACCAACATCATGCCAGTGATGGGCAGAATAACGGCTGATAACAATATCAAATGCGTTATCGGCAAATGGCAGACTTTCGGCATAACCCTGGCGGGTGGTGATATTTTTCAGTTGCCGGGCTTCAGCAGCTTGTGCCACGACATCCAGCATTTGGGCAGATAAGTCATACGCCACCACCGCGCTAACGTTCTGCGCAGCGACAAAGCTGGCATGCCCTGCTCCGCAGCCCATATCAAGTACACTTGCATCAGGATAATCAGCCAGACGCACCGCCAGGCGCTGTAAATCTCGCCCGGATGCATGTACGGTACTGGTTAAATACTCACTGGCCTGCGAGCTAAACTGCTTTTCTACGTGGTCATGGTGGGATTGTGTTGTCATTGCGCTGTCCTTTTGTTATTTGATTAAAAAGGGCAGCGCCAAACGTTGGTCTGCCCTGTGGCAGACCTGACATACCTTATTTATCAGGCTTGCCGGGACTGAATTCAACGAGTAGCGGATTGTGATCGGAAGCGCGCGTAACCAGTACAGAAGCTTCGCTGACGTTCAGACCACGGTAGAAAACAAAATCGAGCGGGCGACCAAACGCCCGACGGCGCTGATCATCGGTAAAACGCACCTGGCGCAGCGACATTTCCCGCGCAAAGCGATATAACGCGTTCATCCTTCTACGGCTCCAGGCATTGAAATCTCCTGCCATAATGACCGGGCCGCTGTGGTGAGCTATCTGATCACCAATAGGAAGTAACTGCTTACTATAAACATCTACGCCCAGACTGAAGTTGACGGCGTGTATATTAACCACCATCAACAGGCGGGTGTCAGGTAATGGATAGACCGTCACCAGTGCCGACTTCGCCAGACGCAAAATGGGTTCTCGTTCACGTAACGGGCAGCAATACACTGGATGCGCCGCCGAAAGGGTCATTACGCCAGAAGGATGTTGTGGCAGTACGAAAGCGGGTACCTGATCGGCGGCAAGATAGTTAGCGGTCGCAAACTGTACTAACTCTGGCGTTGTCTGCGCTTCCTGCAATAACACCAGATGCGCATCTTTGCCGTAGTTCTTTAATACCGACAACCATTCAGCGCGTTGCTGTTTGTATATGTTCCACACCAGGATCCGAATACGCTCTTCAGTACTTAACGGTTCTCCGGGTGGTAATGCCTGGCCGATGCTCGCAAAAGACCCCGGCGGTAAGATCCTTTCCGCAGGTTGTCCGGCAACATAGCGCATGGCATAGGTGTTTTTTCGCACTTTTGACTTTGAAACCTCTATTACGTCAACCCTTCCGCACTCGGGAGGGTTCTACTGTTATAGGGATTTTAGCTCACTCTTTCAACGAGCAATTGTATATTGTTATGTAAGCAAGTGCTTACACCGGTCAGAAATTTGCTCATTATTGAGAACATTAAATCGGATGACATATCACGCATCCTGATGGTTTAATGACAAATAAATTCAAAATATCTCATCTATTTTGCAACAGGAGCAAAAATGAAAGCCACGTCGGAAGAACTCGCCATTTTTGTTTCGGTCGTCGAAAGCGGCAGCTTTAGCCGGGCAGCGGAACAATTAGGGCAAGCAAACTCAGCGGTAAGCCGGGCGGTGAAAAAGCTGGAGATGAAACTTGGCGTTAGCCTGCTTAATCGGACCACGCGGCAACTTAGCCTGACAGAAGAAGGCGAGCGTTATTTTCGCCGCGTACAGTCAATTTTGCAGGAGATGGCAGCGGCAGAATCAGAAATTATGGAGACGCGTAATACACCGCGTGGACTGTTACGGATCGATGCCGCAACTCCAGTGGTGCTGCACTTTCTGATGCCGTTAATTAAGCCTTTCCGTGAACGCTATCCGGAAGTTACTTTATCGCTAGTCTCCTCCGAAACGATTATTAATTTGATCGAAAGAAAAGTGGATGTCGCGATACGCGCTGGTACGTTAACGGATTCCAGCTTACGTGCCAGGCCATTGTTTAACAGTTATCGAAAAATTATCGCCTCCCCTGATTATATTGCCCGCTACGGCAAGCCAGAAACTATTGACGATTTAAAGCAACATGTTTGCCTGGGATTCACTGAACCCGCTTCCCTCAATACCTGGCCGATAGCCTGTAGTGATGGACAATTACATGAGGTAAAGTACGGTTTGTCATCCAATAGTGGGGAAACACTGAAACAGCTTTGCCTGAGTGGCAACGGGATTGCGTGTTTGTCCGACTATATGATCGACAGAGAAATCGCTCGCGGAGAATTGGTGGAGTTAATGGCAGACAAAGTGTTGCCAGTGGAAATGCCATTCAGTGCAGTCTATTACAGCGACCGTGCGGTAAGTACGCGCATCCGGGCTTTTATCGATTTCCTTAGCGAGCATGTAAAAACAGCTCCCAGAGGAGCTGTCAGAGAGGCTTAATCCCATTCAGGAGCCAGACCTTCCGGGCTAACCAGGCGGTCGTTGCAATCCAGTGCGGCGATCGCTTTTTTATCTTCGGCATCAAGCTGTAAATTTTGTGCCTTAAGATTACTCTCCAGGTTTTCACGTCTAGTAGAAGAAGGAATTACCGAGTAACCTTCCCCCATAGCCCACGCCAGAATCACTTGTGCCGGAGTCGCATTGTGTTTAGCTGCGATACGAGCAATAACCTCATTTTTCAGTGCCTTACCATAAGCCAGCGTCATATAGGAAGTAATATGGATGCCGTGCTGTTTAGCCCAATCAACCACTTTACGGTTTTGCAGATAAGGAGAGAGTTCAATCTGGTTAGTAGCGATGTTTTCAGCGCCAACAGCAGCAATCGCTTTTTCCATCAATGGGATCGTGAAGTTGGAAATACCGATCTCACGCGTCAGACCTTGTTTTTTCGCTTCCAGCAGCGCCTGCATAAACTCTTCAACAGAGACTTCATCGTTTGGTGACGGCCAGTGGATTAGCGTCAGATCAACATAATCGGTACGCAATTTTTGCAGGCTCTCTTTCAGACTTGGGGTCAATTTATCTTTGCTGAGATTTTCAATCCAGATTTTAGTGGTGATGTAGAGTTCATTACGTGGCACGCCACTTTCTGCAATCGCCTGACCTACTGCGGCTTCGTTATCATAGATTTGTGCGGTATCAATTGCGCGATAACCAAGTTCAAGCGCCGTTTTCACAGATGAAATAACAACGTCGTCTTTCAGACGAAAAGTACCTAAACCAAATGCAGGGATAGCCATAATATGCCTCTTTTAATGCTATGTTCGTTAACTGAGATGATTATGGACTTTAGACTGTTGCGGAAAAAGGGCATAAAATGCAGAGGATTTTTGCAATTATGGCAACAATAAACATACAGACGAAAAAAAACCTCGAGCGTTAACTCGAGGCTTCTTAATAAGTGGCGGAACGGACGGGACTCGAACCCGCGACCCCCTGCGTGACAGGCAGGTATTCTAACCGACTGAACTACCGCT
>NZ_PTRH01000029.1:0-30100 GCF_002965045.1 Escherichia sp. MOD1-EC6300
TTTTTCGTCTTGCGACGTTAAGAATCCGTATCTTCGAGTGCCCACACAGATTGTCTGATAAATTGTTAAAGAGCAGTTGCGACGCGGCTTTCAGCTCACTGTCGCGAGGTGGCGTATATTACGCTTTCCTCTTTCAGAGTCAACCCTGAATTTCAGGATTTTTCTCTTCAACCGAACCGGCTGTTTGTGTGAAGTGATTCACATCCGCCGTGTCGATGGAGGCGCATTATAGGGAGTTCTCCGCAGGCCGCAATAGAAAAATTGCAGAAAAATGACTGACTGCTGCATTCCCCAGCAAAACCCCGCTTTATACCTTTTTACGCACAGAGTTATCCACAATCATCAATGTAATTTCTGTATTTTTCCCACGGTAAACACTGTCAAAATTGTGATCACCATTGAAAGAGAAAAATTCGCGAGCGTTGCGCAAACGTTTTCGTTACAATGCGGGCGAAAAATAAGGATGCCCCGTTAGGGGCGTTAGCTGAGTTTTTCGCGAAAAATTCAGCTAACGCTCTCTGTAATAGTCAAATCCAGGGGATTTACCATGCAACAACGTCGTCCAGTCCGCCGCGCTCTGCTCAGTGTTTCTGACAAAGCCGGTATCGTCGAATTCGCCCAGGCACTTTCCGCACGCGGTGTGGAGCTGCTGTCTACAGGGGGCACTGCTCGTCTGTTAGCAGAAAAGGGTCTGCCGGTAACCGAAGTTTCCGATTACACCGGTTTCCCGGAGATGATGGATGGACGCGTGAAGACCCTGCATCCAAAAGTGCATGGTGGCATTCTGGGCCGTCGCGGCCAGGACGATGCCGTTATGGAAGAACATCAGATCCAACCTATCGATATGGTGGTTGTTAACCTCTATCCGTTCGCCCAGACCGTGGCCCGTGAAGGTTGCTCTCTGGAAGATGCGGTTGAGAACATCGATATCGGTGGTCCAACGATGGTGCGCTCCGCCGCCAAGAACCATAAAGATGTCGCAATCGTGGTGAAGAGCAGCGACTACGACGCCATTATTAAAGAGATGGATGCCAACGAAGGATCGCTGACGCTTGCAACCCGTTTCGATCTCGCTATCAAAGCCTTCGAACACACCGCCGCCTACGACAGCATGATTGCCAACTACTTCGGCAGCATGGTTCCGGCTTATCACGGTGAAAGCAAAGAGGCCGCCGGTCGCTTCCCGCGTACGCTGAACCTGAACTTCATTAAGAAGCAGGATATGCGCTACGGCGAGAACAGCCACCAGCAGGCTGCCTTCTATATAGAAGAGAATGTGAAAGAAGCCTCCGTTGCCACCGCAACCCAGGTTCAGGGTAAAGCCCTCTCTTATAACAACATCGCCGATACCGATGCGGCGCTGGAGTGCGTGAAAGAGTTCGCCGAGCCGGCATGTGTGATTGTGAAGCACGCCAACCCTTGCGGTGTGGCTATCGGCAATTCCATTCTTGATGCTTACGATCGCGCGTATAAAACCGACCCCACCTCGGCGTTCGGCGGCATTATCGCCTTTAACCGCGAGCTGGATGCTGAAACCGCACAGGCCATCATTTCTCGTCAGTTTGTCGAAGTGATTATTGCGCCGTCCGCCAGCGAAGAAGCGTTGAAAATCACCGCCGCTAAACAGAACGTACGTGTCCTGACCTGCGGTCAGTGGGCCGAGCGTGTTCCAGGCCTTGATTTCAAACGCGTGAACGGTGGTCTGCTGGTTCAGGATCGCGATCTGGGGATGGTCGGTGCGGAAGAACTGCGCGTCGTCACCAAACGTCAGCCGACTGAACAGGAACTGCGTGATGCACTGTTCTGCTGGAAAGTGGCGAAGTTCGTGAAATCCAACGCTATCGTCTATGCCAAAAACAATATGACCATCGGTATTGGCGCGGGCCAGATGAGCCGCGTGTACTCCGCGAAAATCGCCGGTATTAAAGCTGCCGATGAAGGCCTGGAAGTGAAAGGTTCCTCGATGGCTTCTGACGCGTTCTTCCCGTTCCGCGACGGTATTGATGCCGCCGCCGCTGCGGGCGTGACCTGCGTAATCCAGCCTGGCGGTTCTATCCGTGATGACGAAGTAATTGCCGCCGCCGACGAGCACGGTATTGCGATGCTCTTCACCGACATGCGCCACTTCCGCCATTAATGGAGCGACAGATGAAAGTATTAGTCATTGGTAACGGCGGGCGCGAGCACGCGCTGGCCTGGAAAGCGGCCCAGTCGCCGCTGGTTGAGACTGTTTTTGTTGCTCCGGGTAACGCAGGTACTGCGTTGGAACCCACGCTGCAAAACGTCGCTATCGGCGTGACCGATATCCCGGCGCTGCTGGATTTCGCACAAAACGAAAAGATCGATCTGACCATCGTCGGCCCGGAAGCACCGCTGGTGAAAGGCGTGGTCGATACTTTCCGCGCCGCCGGGCTGAAAATCTTCGGCCCAACCGCAGGTGCCGCGCAACTTGAAGGCTCGAAAGCGTTTACCAAGGATTTCCTGGCCCGCCATAAGATCCCTACGGCGGAATACCAGAACTTCACCGAGGTCGAACCTGCGCTGGCGTATCTGCGTGAAAAAGGCGCGCCCATCGTTATTAAAGCTGACGGTCTGGCTGCCGGGAAAGGCGTTATCGTGGCGATGACGCTGGAAGAAGCGGAAGCGGCTGTTCACGATATGCTGGCGGGCAACGCTTTTGGCGACGCGGGTCATCGCATCGTTATCGAAGAGTTCCTCGATGGCGAAGAAGCGAGCTTTATCGTGATGGTGGACGGCGAGCATGTGCTGCCGATGGCCACCAGTCAGGACCACAAACGCGTAGGTGATAAAGATACCGGGCCGAACACGGGCGGGATGGGCGCTTACTCCCCTGCACCAGTGGTGACCGATGAGGTTCATCAGCGCACCATGGAACGTATCATCTGGCCAACCGTGAAAGGCATGGCAGCGGAAGGCAGCACCTACACCGGTTTTCTCTACGCGGGCCTGATGATCGACAAACAGGGCAATCCGAAGGTTATCGAATTTAACTGCCGCTTTGGCGATCCGGAAACCCAGCCGATTATGCTACGCATGAAGTCCGATCTGGTTGAGCTTTGCCTGGCGGCCTGTGAAGGTACGCTTGACGAGAAAACGTCCGAGTGGGATGAACGCGCTTCTCTCGGCGTGGTGATGGCTGCGGGTGGATATCCGGGCGATTACCGCACCGGCGATGTGATCCACGGCCTGCCGCTGGAAGAAGCGTCTGACGGCAAAGTGTTCCACGCGGGCACAAAACTGGCGGATGACGAGCAGGTGGTAACCAGCGGCGGGCGCGTACTGTGCGTCACCGCGCTGGGTCATACCGTGGCAGAAGCGCAGAAACGCGCTTATGCCTTAATGACCAATATCCATTGGGACGATTGCTTCTGCCGGAAGGATATCGGCTGGCGCGCCATCGAACGCGAGCAGAACTAACGCGACAGTTTTGCCAATAGCGTTTTGCGCGTAATCCCTAACTGACGGGCGGCTTCGGTTTTGTTGCCGCCCGTTTTCTCCAGCGCCGCCAGAATCACTTCTTTTTCGACTTCCACCAGCGGCTGAATATCCTGACTTTGCACCAGCGGGATCGGCGTACTGGCAATCGCCAGCGGCAGCTCGCGTTCGGAAATATATTCCCCGGTCAGCAGCACCACCGCCCGTTCCACCGCGTTTTCCAGTTCACGAATATTTCCCGGCCAGTCGTAGTGAATCAGCAGATCCATCGCCTGGGGCGTAAACCCTTTTACCGCCTTGCGATTGCGTTCGGCAAAGCGCTGCAGAAAATGACCAGCCAGCAGAGGAATATCTTCCCGCCGCTGACGCAGCGGCGGTACTTCAATCGCCACCACATTCAGGCGATAGTAGAGATCCTGGCGAAAACGCCCGGCATTCACCTCAGCGGCAAGATCGCGATGAGTCGCCGCAATCAGCCGGACATCAACCGAGATAGTCTGATTGCTGCCGACACGCTGAACTTCGCGCTCCTGAATCGCACGCAGCAGACGAACCTGCATCATCGGCGAGATATCGCCAATTTCATCGAGAAACAGCGTGCCGCCGTCCGCCTCAACAAAGCGCCCTTCCCGCCGTTTGTCGGCTCCGGTAAACGCCCCTTTTTCGTGACCGAACAATTCAGATTCCAGTAAGGATTCGTTGAGTGCCGCACAGTTGAGCGTTACCAGCGGCTTTTCACTCCGTGCGCTACTGGCGTGAATCGCCCTGGCGACCAGCTCTTTACCGGTGCCGGAATCGCCGTGGATCAGCACCGTGGCTTCCGATGGCGCGACGAGGGCAATTTCACTGAGCAGGTGCTGCATCGCCGGGCTTTTACCGACCATACCGAACTGGCTGGCAGACACCGCAGGCGTTTCAGCATCAACACTGTGCGTATGCGCAAGCGCCTTTTCCAGGGTTGCCTGCAGGTTATCGAAATCCAGCGGCTTGATGAGATAATCCAGCGCCCCGGTTTTCAACGCCTCTACCGCCGTCTCGACGCTGGAGTACGCGGTCATAATCAGTACCGGAATTGCCGGATTTAACGCTTTGATCTCTTTCAGCGTGGCGATGCCATCCATCTCTGCCATTCGCACATCACAAAGCACAAGATCAAAAACCTGTTCCCGCACTTGCTCCAGCGCCTGTCGCCCGCTGTTCGCCAGCGCGACGTTATAGCCCCAGCCGCGCAGCAATGCCTGCAAGATAGTGCAGTGGCTAATGTCATCATCCACCACCAGAATATCGATATTATCGTGCGTCATCCTTGTGGGTCCTTACGCGTAATATTGACCGGAAGCCAGAGGGTGAACGTTGCACCTTTCCCCTCCTGGCTTACGACCTGAATTGTACCACCGTGTTGTTCAACAATATTATGCACAACCGCCAGCCCCAGTCCGGTGCCTTCGGCTTTGGTGGTGAAGTACGGGGTGAAGATGGCTTCAAGCTGATCCGCCGCAATTCCCTTACCGCTGTCGGTTACGCTTATTTTAACGCCTGCGCTGCTTTCGTTGGCCGTCACGCTAATCACGCCATGCTGACCAATAGCCTGAATAGCATTGAGATAGAGATTCAACAGGACCTGAGTCAGTCGGTCCGGATCGGCCTGTATCTCCGGCAATGCGTCGTTGGCGGTAAAGCGTAATTGGATCTCCCTACTGTTTGCATCCTGGCTTACCAGTTGTAATGAGTGGTTAATCAGCGTGTTGAGATCCACCGCCTTCAAAGCAAGATGCGTTGGCTTAACCAGCTCCAGCAGCTCGCTTACCACGCGGTTTAAACGGTCGGCTTCTTTCGCCATCACCTGCGCCAATTGATGCGCTTCTCCTCCTGCTGGTGCGCGTTCGGCAAAATATTTCGCCAGCCCTTTAATCGAGGAAAGCGGGTTACGGATTTCATGGGCGACGCCTGCGGCCAGATGTCCCAGCGCCACCAGCTTCTCTTTGCGCTTCATTTCATCCTGTAACAGCTGGCGCGAGCGAAGATAGCGGCGATACCAGAAGAATGACAACACGCTTGCCAGCAAGACCGTCGCCAGGGCGAAGAGGATAATCAGGGTGTTTCTCTGCTCACGCTCTTCGGCACTCACAATGTTACTGGCGTCGAAAGCGATAAAAATTGCTTGTGGTGTCGCGGCATACTGCTGCATATGGCGCATCCGGTGCATTCCAGCAGCAAACATCGGTTGAAACTGGCGATAAATTTCCAGAACAGGCTCGCCGTCTGCGCTATCGATCCGCCGCCACGCTTCTTCGTCTCCCGGATGTAACTGCTGCATTTCCTGCGGGGAATAAAGCTGTTTTCCCACCATGCCGGAGTTGCTATGCATCACGATTGTTCCTTGTTCATCCGTGACCGCAAACCAACGCACTCCTGGCTGCCCAGCCATTTCTTCCAGTAAAGCCTGCTGCTGCGCATGATGCATGCGCATCCCCATACCGACGCGCGAGCCGGATTCGAGAGCGCGGATAAGTACACTGCCTTTTTCCAGCAGAGTTTGTCTGGCGGCGGCAGTCTCGCGCCCATAATCGCGAATCACGGTCACTGCAAACAACCCCACCAGTCCAACAATGACTACGGGAAGGATCGCGCTTAACCATTTTGCTAAGGCATCTTTTGATCGCTGCATAAAACGCATCTTCTTCTTTGCCTGTTCATCCCTTTTTGACAGCAGAAATCATGCCATCTTTTATTAGCACTTACCCTGCGCTTTAACACAAAGGCTTAAGTTTCAATGAGTAAAAATGACTCGCCACACACAGCAGGCGAGTCATTTTTACTCGTTTATCATGTCATATTGCCCGTCATATCAGCGTTTCGCCGTTGGCACGAAAGATGCAATACCCGAAGTAAGACAACCACTGGAGGATTAACCATGAAACGGAACACGAAAATTGCCCTGGTGATGATGGCGCTTTCAGCAATGGCGATGGGATCGACATCTGCATTTGCTCACGGCGGACACGGTATGTGGCAGCAAAATGCCGCGCCTTTGACCAGCGAACAACAGACAGCGTGGCAGAAAATCCATAATGACTTTTACGCTCAAAGCAGCGCACTGCAACAGCAACTGGTGACGAAGCGTTATGAATACAATGCCCTGTTAGCCGCGAACCCACCGGATAGCAGCAAAATTAACGCGGTCGCCAAAGAGATGGAGAATTTGCGTCAGTCGTTAGATGAGTTACGGGTGAAACGAGATATTGCGATGGCTGAAGCGGGTATTCCGCGCGGTACCGGAATGGGTTACGGCGGCTGCGGTGGTGGCGGTCATATGGGTATGGGCCACTGGTAAATCAGAACGTTTTCTCATTGGGTTGCCAGCGACAGAAATCAGAGTTTGCCACTAACAGTAATTGCGAACCTTCGGGCGCTTCCAGCCATGCCACGCTGACATCAACAGAAGAGCGGCTCTGGCGGCGCTCGATATGCGCTATCGCCTGCGAATCTAAATCAGGTTTAATGGTTTGCCCTTCGCAGGTGGTCACGGTCTGTTCCATCGCATGCCAGCGCCCCTGGCGCAGCACGACTCTCCCCTGACGTAAGGCATCGCTAATCTGGCGGATCTGATCAGCACGATAACGGTATAAATCGATTTGGTCGTTAGAAAGCTGCTGCTTTTCCCCATCGGATTCACGTTGCATAAAGCTCAGATCGCCGCGATCGTCAAAACGCGCGCGAATATTCACCGGCGGTTTGCTGTAAACATTGATATTGATAAGCGTGAGGTTATCGCCCTGCCAGCGATACTCTCGCGTCGTGGTATCGCCACTGCGCCACGGGCTAAACACAGCAAGCAGATGCACATTATTGCCACTGTCTTTTCGCCAGATACGTACCGCGCCCTGATCTTCAGCAAATCCACTGGCGGTAAAGGGAGGAAGTGAAGAGTTGTGACTACAGGCAGTGAGAAACAGAGCGCCCGCCAGCATCAATGATCGACGCCAGAAAGACAAAAGGGGTGAAACCACCCCTTCGTTAAAACTGTTCACTGCCACGCAATCTTACTTAACTGCGTCTTTCAGTGCCTTGCCAGAAACAAATGCCGGCACGTTAGCTGCGGCAATTTTGATTTCTTTACCGGTCTGCGGGTTGCGGCCAGTACGCTCAGCGCGGTGGTTCACTTTGAAGGTACCGAAACCAACCAGTTGTACAGCATCGCCTTCTTTCAGAGACTCAGTAATTGCAGCCAGAGTGGACTCCAGAGCAGCTTTAGCCTGGGTTTTGGACAGTTCTGCTTTCTCTGCAATTACATCAATCAGTTGAGTCTTGTTCATAAGTTATCCTTACAATGTGTTTATCGCTTGCTAAGCATCGAGTGCGACGGAAATGCCAGAATAGCACTCTCCTGCATACACGCACCGATAGCCACTTTTTTTCGCCCCCCAAATGTAGACCAGACGGGGGGCGAAAGGGAAGACTCCAGGTATGACAAATCAGGCGTTAAATCACGTTTTCTGGTCTTATTGCTGAAAAATTATACCAATATTGCTCTCGCCCGCCTCACGCAGGTCTGCCCTAAGGCCTTTTATCAGCTCGATATCGCGTTCTTCGCACTCAGCTAAAAGTCGGAATATTTCCCACTGAATGTCCCACTCTTGCTCTACAGCTGGGTTTTCTTTGAGCTCTTCATCGCTCATTTCACGGCCAGCCTGAGTCATTTCCAGCATCGCCACGGTCGTGATGGAGGTCTTACTCACTTCTACCGCGTGTTCGAGCGTTTCGCCACTTAAACGCGAATGGACCAGTTCACTTAACGCCACGCAAGCATCGATTGCCGGATAAACGCCGTACAGATCGAAATCGTCCGCTGAAGGAATCGCTTCTTCAAATTTCTCCAGTTGGCTGTCGAAATTTACTTTTGCGTCTTTGACGGTCAGTGTTTCCCAGATGAGATCGAGAATGCGGCGGTAAATTTGCCCATCGCCGAAGCCGGTTTGCTGGCAGAACATGGCGTAATTGGGGTACATGCGTTCGCATAAGCAAGCCATGAAAGTGACGTGCTGCCAGCTTTCCAGGCGCTCCAGACGCAGATGAATTGGGTTTTGTAACATGTTGAGTTCTCGAATACGGAAATTATCCGCAGTTTACCTGAATTAGGGCTGATTTGCTGTATAGCGCACGAACGCCGGACGTTCCGAAGCCACCGCGTCTGCCCAGCGCGTTGGCTCCGGCAGACGATAGCCTTTCATGCAGCGTTGTACCCAGGCCAGCGCACTATCCATGCTGACACGATGGCCAGTTGCGATAAATAGCGGGTTACAGCGCGCTTTACTGCGCCAGACCCAGGCCAGCTGCTCGCCTTTATCCATCAACGGTGCCAGCGCGCCCGGTTCGCTGGAGAGCGGCTCGAATTTACCGCATAACCGCTTTTTCGCTACGCCAATGGTCGGTACGTCCACTAATAAGCCAAAATGGCTGGCAACGCCAAGACGGCGCGGATGCGAGATCCCATGACCATCGACAAACACTAAATCCGGCTTTTGCGACAGCATCTCCCACGCTGCCAGCAGCGCAGGATATTCGCGGAAGGAAAGAAAACCTGGAATGTAAGGCATGGTGGTGGCGATGCGTGCCACTTTATACTCCACCAGCTCAAGAGAGGGGTATTTCAGCAGCACCATCGCCGCTCGCGTCACTTCTCCGCCCTGCTCAAACCCGACATCGGCTCCGGCGATCAGATCCGGCGGATCTTTATCAAGTCGATCCTCACGGATCACAGAAGAAGCCAGTTCGATTTGTTGAGCGCGTAATGACGCGAGATCCATAATCGCTCCTTAGCGGTGATATTGTTCAGACAACCGATGCACAGCCTCCACAAACACGCCAGCATGTTCTGGCGGCACATCCTGATGAATGCCGTGACCAAGGTTAAAGACATGACCTTCGCCGTGACCGAAACCTGCAAGTATAGTCGCGACTTCTTCTTCAATGCGGGCAGGTGGCGCGTACAGCATCGACGGATCCATATTACCCTGCAGCGCGACTTTATTGCCCACGCGGCGGCGCGCATCGGCGATATCCGTTGTCCAGTCGAGGCCCAGCGCATCGCAACCCGTTTCCGCCATAGCTTCCAGCCACTGTCCACCGCCTTTGGTAAACAGCGTGACCGGTACGCGGCGACCGTCGTTTTCACGCAGTAAACCATCAACTATTTTATGCATGTAATAGAGCGAGAACTGTTGATAATCGCGCCCGGTTAGCACGCCGCCCCAGGTGTCGAAAACCATCACTGCCTGAGCACCGGCTTTAATTTGCGCATTCAGATACAGAGTGACGCTTTTCGCCAGTTTATCGAGTAGCGCGTGCAGCGCCTGCGGCTCGGCATACATCATCTTTTTGATCACGGTGAAGGCTTTGCTGCTGCCACCTTCCACCATGTAGGTCGCCAGGGTCCACGGGCTGCCGGAAAAACCAATCAGCGGCACTTCGCCTTTCAGTTCGCGGCGAATAGTACGCACCGCGTTCATCACGTAACCCAACTCATCTTCCGGGTCCGGAATTGGCAGTTTATCAACATCAGCTTTGCAGGTGACTGGAGAGGTAAAACGTGGGCCTTCTCCGGCTTCAAAATAGAGCCCTAACCCCATCGCATCCGGCACGGTGAGGATATCGGAAAAGAGGATCGCCGCATCCAGCGGATAGCGACGCAGCGGTTGCAAAGTCACTTCGCACGCCAGCTCTGCATTTTTGCACAGCGACATAAAATCGCCCGCCTGGGCGCGCGTGGCTTTATATTCCGGTAGATAGCGACCCGCCTGGCGCATCATCCATACTGGAGTGACATCAACGGGCTGGCGCAGCAGCGCCCGCAGATAACGATCGTTTTTGAGTTCGGTCATTTTGGCTGTTCCTTAGTGCGTCAGGCGGTCAGTGTATCATCACTCATACTCTGCCCGACACATCGCCACCGTATCTTCTATCAGACGGCGCGCCACGGTGCCGGGCGGCGGAAGTAACGGTAAATCATCGTAGCGATACCAGTTCGCCTCGAGCAGCTCTTTCGGATCAATCACGATGTCGCCGCTGTCATATTCCGCCATAAATGCGGTCATCAGCGACTGGGGAAACGGCCACGGCTGAGAAGTCACGTACCGCAAGTTTTTAACTTTAATTCCGCTCTCTTCCATCACTTCCCGCGCGACCGCCTGCTCGAGGGTTTCGCCCACTTCGACGAATCCGGCAAGTACCGTATGGACACCGTTACGATGGCGGGTATGCTGGGCGAGGAGGATCGAATCATCGCGACGGATGGCAACAATAATGCAGGGGGCGATTTGCGGGTAGTAACGCTCACGGCAATGGCTGCACAGCATCGCCCATTCGGTTTTGCTCGGATACATTTCATGCCCGCAGTAACCACAGTATTTATGCGATCGGTAAAACTCCGCCAGTTGCACGCCACGTCCGGCCAGTTGAAACAGCCCAACATCGAGATCAATGACCTGACGTACCGACCCCATATCGTGACGCCGCTGCTGTTGTACTAACCAAACAGGTTCCCCCTGCCATTCGCCGATTTGTAGTGCGCGCTGACCCACAAGATCGAAATTTGCCGCTTCGCCATATGGCAATTCTCCCTTCGGCAACCATAATTTTTGTTCATGGCTGACGACCCACCAGCCGTGATCTAATTTTTCAATTATACGATCCATAGCTCTTGCACTACCTTTGCATCACTGGCATGTTTAACATGGTTTTTACATTTCTCACTGAGCAGTTTTTGAATACAAACTTGCGGAGTCAATCATGCTTAACCAGCTCGATAACCTGACGGAGCGCGTCAGAGGAAGTAACAAACTGGTTGATCGCTGGCTACATGTACGTAAGCATCTGCTCGTGGCTTACTACAATCTGGTTGGCATTAAGCCTGGCAAAGAATCGTACATGAGGCTAAACGAAAAAGCCCTTGATGATTTTTGTCAGAGCCTGGTCGATTACTTGTCTGCCGGACATTTCAGTATTTATGAGCGCATTCTTCATAAACTGGAAGGCAATGGGCAACTCGCACGCGCCGCGAAGATTTGGCCACAACTCGAAGCCAATACCCAACAGATTATGGATTACTACGATTCCAGCCTGGAAACCGCTATCGATCATGATAATTACCTTGAGTTTCAACAGGTTTTATCTGACATCGGCGAGGCCCTGGAAGCGCGCTTTGTGCTGGAAGATAAGCTGATTCTGCTGGTGCTTGACGCCGCCCGCGTCAAACATCCTGCTTGAGTTCTGCGCTGTTAACGCGTAATTTACATTCAACGCCCCGTTTGCGGGGCTAATTTCTTGTCGGAGTGCCTTAACTGGCTGAGACCGTTTATTCGGGATCCGCGGAACCTGATCAGGCTAATACCTGCGAAGGGAACAAGAGTTAATCTGCTATCGCATCGCCTTTGCGGCGATCGTCTCTTGCTTCATCCGTCGTCTGACAAGCCACGTCCTTAACTTTTTGGAATGAGCTATGTCTGCAACAAAACTGACCCGCCGCGAACAACGCGCCCAGGCCCAACATTTTATCGACACCCTGGAAGGCACCGCCTTTCCCAACTCAAAACGCATTTACATCACTGGCACACAACCCGGCGTGCGCGTGCCGATGCGTGAGATCCAGCTTAGCCCGACGCTAATTGGCGGCAGCAAAGAACAGCCGCAGTACGAAGAAAACGAAGCGATTCCGGTCTACGACACCTCCGGTCCGTATGGCGATCCACAGATCGCCATTAACGTGCAGCAAGGACTGGCAAAACTACGCCAGCCGTGGATCGATGCACGCGGCGATACCGAAGAACTTACCGTGCGCAGTTCCGATTACACTAAAGCACGGCTGGCAGATGATGGCCTCGACGAGCTGCGTTTTAGCGGCGTATTAACCCCAAAGCGCGCCAAAGCAGGCCACCGCGTCACACAACTGCACTACGCCCGCCAGGGCATCATCACACCGGAGATGGAATTCATCGCCATCCGCGAGAATATGGGCCGCGAGCGCATTCGTAACGAAGTTTTGTCCCACCAGCATCCGGGAATGAGCTTTGGCGCACGTCTGCCGGAAAATATCACTGCGGAATTTGTCCGTGATGAAGTCGCTGCCGGACGTGCCATTATCCCCGCCAACATCAACCATCCGGAATCGGAGCCGATGATTATTGGTCGCAACTTTCTGGTGAAGGTTAACGCCAATATCGGCAACTCGGCAGTCACCTCTTCCATCGAAGAAGAAGTGGAAAAGCTGGTATGGTCTACGCGCTGGGGGGCGGATACAGTGATGGATCTTTCCACCGGTCGCTATATTCACGAAACTCGCGAATGGATTTTGCGTAACAGCCCGGTGCCGATTGGTACAGTGCCGATCTACCAGGCGCTGGAGAAGGTTAATGGGATCGCTGAAGATCTTACCTGGGAAGCGTTCCGGGACACGCTGCTGGAACAGGCCGAGCAAGGTGTGGATTACTTCACTATCCATGCGGGCGTGCTGCTGCGCTACGTGCCGATGACCGCGAAACGCCTGACCGGTATCGTCTCTCGCGGCGGTTCGATTATGGCGAAATGGTGCCTCTCCCATCATCAGGAAAATTTCCTCTATCAACACTTCCGCGAAATTTGTGAAATCTGTGCCGCTTATGATGTTTCGTTGTCGCTGGGCGACGGCCTGCGCCCCGGTTCTATTCAGGACGCCAACGATGAAGCGCAGTTTGCCGAGCTACATACGCTGGGCGAACTGACCAAAATCGCCTGGGAATATGACGTGCAGGTGATGATTGAAGGTCCAGGCCACGTGCCGATGCAGATGATCCGCCGCAATATGACCGAGGAGTTAGAGCACTGCCACGAAGCACCGTTCTATACCCTCGGGCCGCTAACTACTGATATTGCGCCGGGTTATGACCACTTCACATCGGGGATTGGCGCGGCGATGATTGGCTGGTTTGGCTGCGCGATGCTCTGTTACGTAACGCCAAAAGAGCATCTGGGTCTGCCTAATAAAGAAGATGTTAAGCAGGGGCTTATCACCTATAAGATTGCCGCCCACGCCGCCGACCTGGCGAAAGGGCATCCGGGCGCGCAAATTCGCGATAACGCCATGTCGAAAGCCCGCTTCGAATTTCGCTGGGAAGACCAGTTTAATCTGGCCCTCGACCCGTTTACCGCCCGCGCTTATCACGATGAAACCCTGCCGCAAGAGTCCGGCAAAGTCGCCCATTTTTGCTCCATGTGTGGGCCGAAATTCTGCTCGATGAACATCAGCCAGGAAGTGCGTGATTACGCCGCCGCGCAAACCATTGAAGTGGGAATGGCGGATATGTCGGAGAACTTCCGTGCCAGAGGCGGAGAAATCTACCTGCGTAAGGAGGAAGCGTGATTTATCAGCCTGATTTTCCTCACGTACCTTTTCGTTTAGGACTGTACCCGGTAGTGGACAGCGTACAGTGGATCGAACGTCTGTTGGATGCAGGCGTGCGTACTCTCCAGCTGCGCATCAAAGATCGGCGCGATGAAGAAGTGGAAGCCGATGTCGTGGCAGCAATTGCGCTGGGCCGCCGCTATAACGCACGGCTGTTTATCAACGATTACTGGCGGCTGGCGATTAAGCATCAGGCGTATGGCGTCCATCTGGGACAGGAAGATTTGCAATCTACCGATCTCAATGCCATCCGCGCGGCAGGCCTGCGGCTGGGCGTTTCGACACATGATGATATGGAGATCGACGTCGCGTTGGCAGCACGTCCTTCTTATATCGCGCTAGGACATGTGTTCCCGACGCAAACCAAACAGATGCCTTCTGCACCGCAGGGGCTGGAACAGCTGGCACGGCATGTTGAGCGCCTGGCGGATTATCCCACCGTGGCGATTGGCGGTATCAGTCTGCCGCGCGCGCCTGCGGTGATAGCAACGGGTGTCGGCAGTATCGCCGTTGTCAGCGCCATTACTCAAGCCGCAGACTGGCGTTTGGCAACAGCACAGTTGCTGGAAATTGCAGGAGTTGGCGATGAATGACCGTGACTTTATGCGTTATAGCCGCCAAATCCTGCTCGACGATATCGCTCTTGACGGGCAGCAAAAACTGCTCGACAGCCAGGTGCTGATTATTGGTCTTGGCGGGCTGGGTACACCTGCTGCGCTATACCTGGCGGGGGCTGGTGTCGGGACGCTGGTACTGGCAGATGACGACGATGTGCATTTAAGCAATCTGCAACGACAAATCCTCTTTACCACTGAAGATATCGATCGCCCGAAATCGCAGGTCAGCCAACAGCGACTGACACAGTTGAATCCCGACATTCAACTGACAACATTACAACAACGGTTAACGGGTAAGGCGTTAAAAGATGCGGTAGCACGGGCCGATGTGGTGCTCGACTGTACCGACAACATGGCGACTCGCCAGGAGATTAATGCCGCCTGCGTAGCACTTAACACACCGCTTATCACCGCCAGCGCGGTCGGATTTGGTGGTCAGTTGATGGTGCTGACACCGCCCTGGGAACAGGGGTGTTACCGCTGCCTGTGGCCGGATAACCAGGAGCCTAAACGCAACTGCCGCACGGCAGGCGTGGTTGGCCCGGTGGTCGGGGTCATGGGCACGTTACAGGCACTGGAAGCAATTAAGCTATTGAGTGGTATAGAGACCCCTGCGGGATATCTTCGACTGTTTGACGGTAAATTAAACCAATGGCGCAACCTGGCGTTGCGCCGCGCCAGCGGTTGCCCGGTATGCGGAGGAAGCAATGCAGATCCTGTTTAACGATCAACCGATGCAGTGCGTCGCCGGGCTAACTGTTCACGATCTGCTCGTGCAACTCAATCAACAACAAGCGGGCGCGGCGCTGGCGATTAACCAGCAAATCATCCCGCGAGAGCAGTGGGCGCAACATATCGTGCAGGATGGCGACCAGATCCTGCTTTTTCAGGTTATTGCAGGGGGTTGAGATGTTACGTATTGCGGACAAAACGTTTGATTCACATCTGTTTACCGGCACCGGGAAATTCGCCTCTTCACAATTGATGGTGGAGGCGATCCGCGCTTCCGGCAGCCAACTGGTGACGCTGGCGATGAAACGCGTCGACTTGCGCCAGCACAACGATGCTATCCTCGAACCGCTTATCGCGGCGGGTGTGACCCTGCTGCCGAATACTTCCGGGGCGAAAACAGCGGAAGAAGCCATTTTCGCCGCCCATCTGGCACGTGAAGCATTAGGCACAAACTGGCTAAAATTAGAGATTCACCCTGACGCCCGCTGGCTGTTGCCCGATCCCATCGAAACCCTGAAAGCCGCCGAAACACTGGTACAACAGGGATTTGTCGTGCTGCCTTACTGCGGTGCCGATCCGGTGTTGTGCAAACGTCTGGAAGAAGTCGGCTGTGCAGCGGTGATGCCGCTCGGCGCGCCGATTGGCTCGAATCAGGGACTGGAAACCCGCGCCATGCTGGAGATTATTATCCAGCAAGCCACGGTTCCGGTGGTCGTTGATGCTGGCATTGGCGTTCCCAGCCATGCCGCGCAGGCGCTTGAAATGGGAGCCGATGCGGTGTTAGTGAATACGGCGATTGCCGTCGCGGACGATCCCGTCAACATGGCGAAGGCATTTCGTCTGGCGGTAGACGCCGGCCTGCTGGCACGTCAGTCCGGGCCGGGCAGTCGCAGTCATTTTGCTCATGCCACTAGCCCGCTGACCGGATTTCTGGAGGCATCGGCATGAAAACCTTCAGTGATCGCTGGCGACAACTGGACTGGGACGACATCCGCCTGCGAATCAACAGCAAAACGGCAGCTGACGTAGAGCGGGCGCTCAATGTTTCGCAACTCACTCGCGACGATATGATGGCATTGCTATCACCTGCCGCCGGTGAATACCTGGAACCACTGGCTCAACGGGCGCAGCGTCTGACCCGTCAGCGATTTGGCAACGTCGTCAGCTTCTACGTCCCGCTTTATCTTTCCAATCTTTGCGCTAACGACTGCACGTACTGCGGATTTTCCATGAGCAATCGCATCAAGCGTAAAACGCTGGATGAAGCGGATATCACCAGGGAAAGCGCCGCTATCCGGGAGATGGGCTTTGAACATCTATTGCTGGTCACTGGTGAACATCAGGCGAAAGTGGGGATGGATTACTTTCGTCGTCATCTCCCTGTCCTGCGTGAACAGTTCTCTTCACTACAGATGGAAGTACAGCCACTGGCGGAAGCGGAATACGCCGAGTTAAAGCAACTTGGTCTGGATGGGGTGATGGTTTATCAGGAGACATATCACGAGGCGACATACGCCCACCATCATCTGAAAGGGAAAAAACAGGACTTCTTCTGGCGGCTGGAAACGCCGGATCGGCTGGGCCGTGCGGGGATAGATAAGATAGGCCTCGGCGCGCTAATCGGCCTTTCCGACAGCTGGCGCGTTGACTGCTATATGGTTGCCGAACATTTGCTATGGCTGCAACAACATTACTGGCAAAGCCGTTACTCTGTCTCCTTCCCGCGCCTGCGCCCGTGTACTGGCGGGATTGAGCCAGCGTCGATTATGGATGAACGCCAGTTAGTGCAAACTATCTGCGCCTTCCGCCTACTTGCGCCGGAGATTGAACTGTCACTCTCCACGCGGGAATCACCGTGGTTTCGCGATCGCGTTATTCCGCTGGCGATCAATAACGTCAGCGCCTTCTCGAAAACGCAACCTGGTGGCTATGCCGACAATCATCCGGAGCTGGAGCAATTCTCACCGCACGACGATCGCAGGCCGGAAGCCGTTGCTGCTGCATTAACTGCTCAGGGTTTGCAGCCGGTATGGAAAGACTGGGACAGCTATCTGGGACGTGCCTCGCAAAGGACATGAGACAGAATGTAAGAACGTAAATTTATTCCGAGCAGCTACGGAAGATGAAAAACGCAAGGTTGTTGAAAGCGTTGCGTTTTTTTATGTTAGTACCGTCAGCAGGAATGTTGTCCAGGGCGAAAAGCTTCTTCCTCGTTTCGCCCTGCCTTTCTTAATATTTCCCATGAAGAATTTGCCCTCTGAATAACACCCATAAAAAAACCCGCCGAAGCGGGTTTTTACGTTATTTGCGGATTAACGATTACTCGTTATCAGAACCGCCCAGACCTGCGTTCAGCAGTTCTGCCAGGCTGGCAGATGCGTCTTCTGCAGTCACCTGCGGTGCAGCCGGAGCTTCACCCGCAGCACGGCGACGCATACGATCCTGGTGGTACGCGTAACCGGTACCTGCCGGGATCAGACGACCTACGATAACGTTCTCTTTCAGGCCGCGCAGTTCGTCGCGTTTGCCCGCAACGGCTGCTTCGGTCAGCACGCGAGTGGTCTCCTGGAACGATGCCGCGGAGATGAAGGACTCGGTTGCCAGAGACGCTTTGGTGATACCCAGCAGATCGCGGGAGTAAGTTGCACCCACTTTGCCGTTCGCTTCCAGTTCGCGGTTTGCGATCTTGACGCGAGAGTATTCAACCTGTTCGCCTTCCAGGAAGTCGGAGCTGCCCGCGTTAACGATGGTAGCTTTACGCAGCATCTGACGAACGATAACTTCGATGTGTTTATCGTTAATCTTAACGCCCTGCAGACGGTATACGTCCTGTACTTCGTTAACGATGTAACGAGTCACAGCATGAACACCACGCAGACGCAGAATGTCATGCGGCGCTTCCGGACCGTCGGAAATTACGTCACCACGTTCTACACGTTCACCTTCGAACACGTTGAGCTGACGCCATTTCGGAATCATCTCTTCGTACGGCTCGCTACCGTCTACCGGGGTGATAACCAGACGACGTTTACCTTTGGTTTCTTTACCGAAGGAAACCACACCGCTGATTTCAGCCAGGATTGCCGGCTCTTTCGGACGACGTGCTTCGAACAGGTCCGCAACGCGTGGCAGACCACCGGTGATGTCCTTGGTACCGCCAGATTCTTGCGGAATACGCGCCAGGGTGTCACCAGAGCTGATCTGTACGCCATCTTCCAGCTGAACAATCGCTTTACCCGGCAGGAAGTACTGCGCAGGCATGTCGGTACCCGGGATCAGAACGTCGTTACCCTGAGCATCAACGATTTTCAGTGCCGGACGCAGATCTTTACCACCTGCGGTACGTTCTGCGGAATCCAGAACCACCAGCGAAGACAGACCGGTCAATTCGTCGGTCTGACGAGTAATGGTCTGGCCGTCGATCATGTCAGTAAAGCGTACAAAACCGCTTACTTCGGTGATAACCGGCATGGTGTGCGGGTCCCAGTTTGCAACGGTCTCGCCGCCAGCAACCTGTTCGCCATCGCCTTTCGCCAGTACTGCACCGTAAGGCACTTTATAGCTTTCTTTGGTACGACCGAATTCGTCGATCAATTTCAGTTCGGTGTTACGGGAAGTGATAACCAGTTTGCCGCTGGAGTTCACAACCGACTTCACGTTGCTGAGCTTGATGCTACCTTTGTTTTTCACCTGGATGCTGGATTCAGCAGCCGCACGAGATGCCGCACCACCGATGTGGAACGTACGCATGGTCAGCTGTGTACCCGGTTCACCGATGGACTGTGCCGCGATAACACCGATTGCTTCACCTTTGTTGATGATGTGGCCACGTGCCAGGTCACGACCGTAGCAGTGCGCACATACACCAAAGTCGGTGTCACAAGATACAACAGAACGTACTTTAACCGCGTCGACAGAGTTCTCTTCCAGCAGGTCACACCACTGTTCGTGCAGCAGCGTGTTGCGCGGAACCAGGATATCAGCAGTACCCGGTTTAAGAACGTCTTCAGCAGTTACACGACCCAGTACGCGATCGCGCAGCGGCTCTTTAACATCACCACCCTCGATAACCGGCGTCATCATGATACCTTCATGGGTACCACAATCGTCTTCGGTTACCACCAGGTCCTGCGCAACGTCAACCAGACGACGAGTCAGGTAACCAGAGTTCGCCGTCTTCAGTGCGGTATCCGCCAGACCTTTACGAGCACCGTGGGTTGAGATGAAGTACTGGAGTACGTTCAGACCTTCACGGAAGTTCGCGGTGATTGGCGTTTCGATGATGGAGCCATCCGGCTTCGCCATCAGACCACGCATACCCGCCAGCTGACGAATCTGTGCCGCAGAACCACGCGCACCGGAGTCGGCCATCATGTAGATGCTGTTGAAGGAAACCTGCTTCTCTTCCTGACCGTCACGGTTAATAACGGTTTCAGTTTGCAGGTTATCCATCATCGCTTTGGATACACGATCGTTCGCCGCAGCCCAGATATCGATAACTTTGTTGTAGCGTTCGCCCGCAGTTACCAGACCAGACTGGAACTGCTCCTGAATCTCAGCAACTTCAGCTTCTGCCTCGGAGATGATTTCGTGTTTCTTCTCCGGGATGACCATGTCATCGATACCAACAGATGCACCAGAACGCGCTGCATATGCAAAGCCGGTGTACATGATCTGGTCCGCAAAAATAACGGTCGGTTTCAGACCGAGAATGCGGTAGCAGGTGTTCAGCATTTTGGAGATTGCTTTCTTACCCAGCGCCTGGTTGACGATGGAGTAAGGCAGACCTTTCGGTACAATCATCCACAGAATGGCACGGCCAACGGTCGTATCTTTCAGGCTGGTTTTCGCTACTAATTCACCGTTAGCATCTTTTTCATACTCGGTGATACGCACTTTAACGCGCGCATGCAGAGAAGCCAGACCAGAGCGATACAGACGTTCTGCTTCTTTCGGGCCAGTCAGTACCATGCCTTCGCCTTTGGCGTTAACACAGTCACGGGTCATGTAGTACAGACCCAATACAACGTCCTGAGACGGAACGATGATTGGTTCGCCGTTCGCCGGGGACAGGATGTTGTTGGTAGACATCATCAGCGCACGCGCTTCCAGCTGGGCTTCCAGTGTCAGCGGTACGTGAACAGCCATCTGGTCACCATCGAAGTCGGCGTTATATGCCGCACAAACCAGCGGGTGCAGCTGGATAGCTTTACCTTCGATCAGTACCGGTTCAAATGCCTGGATACCCAGACGGTGCAGAGTCGGTGCACGGTTCAGCAGTACCGGGTGTTCGCGGATAACTTCGTCCAGGATATCCCAAACGACAGCTTCTTCGCGCTCAACCATTTTCTTCGCAGCTTTAATGGTGGTAGCAAGACCACGCAGTTCCAGCTTGCCGTAGATGAACGGTTTGAACAGTTCCAGTGCCATTTTCTTCGGCAGACCGCACTGATGCAGACGCAGGTATGGACCTACGGTGATTACAGAACGACCGGAGTAGTCAACACGCTTACCGAGCAGGTTCTGACGGAAACGACCCTGTTTACCTTTGATCATGTCGGCCAAAGATTTCAGAGGACGCTTGTTAGAACCGGTGATCGCACGACCGCGACGACCGTTATCCAACAGGGCGTCTACCGCTTCCTGCAGCATACGTTTTTCATTACGTACGATGATGTCCGGCGCAGCCAGATCCAGCAGACGTTTCAGACGGTTGTTACGGTTAATGACGCGACGATACAGATCGTTCAGGTCAGAAGTCGCGAAACGACCACCATCCAGCGGAACCAGCGGACGCAGATCTGGCGGCAGTACCGGCAGAACGGTCAGGATCATCCACTCTGGTTTGTTACCAGACTGAACGAACGCTTCCAGCAGTTTGATACGCTTGGTCAGCTTCTTACGCTTAGTTTCGGAGTTGGTTTCGTTCAGCTCTTCACGCAGCTGTTCGCACTCTTGCTCCAGATCCATGCTCTTCAGCAGAGCCTGGATTGCTTCCGCACCCATTTTCGCGTCGAATTCGTCACCGAACTCTTCCAGCGCGTCCAGATACTGCTCTTCAGTCAGGATCTGCTGACGCTCCAGGTTGGTCATACCGCCTTCGATAACCACATAGGATTCGAAGTACAGTACGCGTTCGATATCGCGCAGCGGCATATCGAGCAGCAGGCCGATACGGGACGGCAGCGATTTCAGGAACCAGATGTGCGCGGTCGGGGAAGCCAGTTCGATGTGGCCCATACGCTCACGGCGTACTTTAGTCTGGGTCACTTCAACGCCGCACTTCTCACAGATGACGCCACGGTGTTTCAGGCGCTTGTACTTACCGCACAGGCACTCGTAATCTTTTACCGGCCCAAAGATACGGGCGCAGAAAAGGCCGTCACGTTCTGGTTTGAACGTACGGTAGTTGATGGTTTCCGGCTTTTTAACTTCACCGAAAGACCATGAACGGATCATGTCTGGCGAAGCCAGAGCAATTTTGATCGCATCAAACTCTTCGGTTTTAGTCTGCGCTTTCAGAAACTTTAATAAATCTTTCACGGATTTGCTCCCGTCGGAGTTAGCACAATCCGCTGCCGGGTTTTACCCCGACAGCAGTGACCTGTTTGAGCGAGAATTACTCGTCTTCCAGTTCGATGTTGATACCCAGCGAACGAATCTCTTTCAACAATACGTTGAAGGATTCTGGCATGCCCGGCTCCATCTGATGGTTGCCGTCCACGATGTTTTTATACATCTTGGTACGACCGTTCACGTCATCAGACTTAACGGTGAGCATTTCCTGCAGGGTGTATGCTGCGCCGTATGCTTCCAGCGCCCACACTTCCATCTCCCCGAAACGCTGACCACCGAACTGTGCCTTACCACCCAGCGGCTGCTGAGTAACCAGGCTGTAAGAACCGGTGGAACGCGCGTGCATCTTGTCGTCGACCAGGTGGTTCAGTTTCAGCATGTACATGTAACCCACGGTTACCGGACGTTCGAACTGTTCACCAGTGCGACCGTCGTACAGGCGGATCTGACCAGAAGTCGGCAGGTCGCCAAGTTTCAGCAGTTCTTTAATTTCTGCTTCTTTCGCACCGTCGAAGACCGGCGTTGCGATTGGCATACCTTTGCGCAGGTTTTCAGCCAGACGCATAACTTCTTCATCGCTGAAGGTACTCAGGTCAACTTTCTGACGAACGTCAGCGCCCAGATCGTATGCACGCTGGATGAATTCGCGCAGTTTCGCGACTTCTTGCTGCTGTTTCAGCATGGCGTTGATCTTGTCGCCGATACCTTTCGCAGCCATACCCAGGTGGGTTTCGAGGATCTGACCGATGTTCATACGAGACGGTACGCCCAGCGGGTTCAGTACGATGTCTACCGGCGTACCGTTTTCATCGTAAGGCATATCTTCGATCGGGTTGATCTTAGAAATTACACCCTTGTTACCGTGACGACCTGCCATCTTGTCACCAGGCTGGATACGGCGTTTAACCGCCAGATATACCTTAACAATCTTCAGCACGCCCGGTGCCAGATCGTCGCCCTGGGTGATTTTGCGGCGTTTCGCTTCGAGTTTCTTCTCGAACTCGTGTTTCAGTTCGTCATATTGCTCAGCCAGCTGTTCCAGCTGATTTTGTTTCTCTTCGTCGGTCAGGCCCAGCTCCAGCCAGCGATCGCGCGGCAGTTTGTCGAGCTTCTCAGCTTCAACGCCACCGGCTACCAGCACAGCACGGATACGGCTGAACAGACCCGCTTCGAGGATCTGCAGTTCTTCAGACAGGTCTTTCTTCGCCTGTTTGAGCTGCATTTCTTCGATTTCCAGCGCACGTTTGTCTTTTTCTACGCCATCGCGAGTAAAGACCTGAACGTCGATAACCGTACCGGATACACCGTTTGGTACACGCAGAGAAGAGTCTTTAACGTCAGACGCTTTCTCACCGAAGATCGCACGCAGCAGTTTCTCTTCTGGAGTCAGCTGGGTTTCACCTTTCGGCGTTACCTTACCAACCAGAATGTCGCCACCGGTCACTTCCGCACCAATGTAAACGATACCGGATTCATCCAGTTTGGAGAGCGCAGCTTCACCTACGTTCGGGATGTCAGCAGTGATCTCTTCTGGCCCCAGCTTGGTGTCACGGGACACACATGCCAGTTCCTGAATGTGGATGGTGGTGAAACGGTCTTCCTGAACAACACGCTCGGATACGAGGATGGAGTCTTCGAAGTTGTAACCATTCCACGGCATGAACGCTACGCGCATGTTCTGACCGAGCGCCAGTTCACCGAGGTCGGTGGACGGACCGTCTGCCAGCACGTCGCCGCGCTCTACCGGTTCACCCAGAGACACACACGGCATCTGGTTGATACAGGTGTTCTGGTTAGAACGGGTGTATTTGGTCAGGTTGTAGATGTCGATACCCGCTTCGCCCGGATACATCTCGTCTTCGTTAACTTTGATAACGATACGGGAAGCATCCACGTACTGAACGACACCACCACGTTTAGCAACCGCAGTTACACCGGAGTCAACGGCAACAGCACGTTCCATACCCGTACCAACCAGCGGCTTATCAGCACGCAGAGTCGGAACGGCCTGACGTTGCATGTTCGCACCCATCAATGCACGGTTGGCGTCATCGTGTTCAAGGAACGGGATCAGGGACGCACCGACGGATACCACCTGCTGGGTGGATACGTCCATGTAGTCAACCTGGTCGCGGCTGAACAAGCTGGATTCGCCTTTGCTACGGCAAGTTACCAGGTCTTCTACGAAGTGGCCTTCTTCATCCAGGTTGGAGTTCGCCTGGGCGATAACGTAGTTGCCTTCTTCGATAGCAGATAGGTAGTGAATTTCGTCGGTTACAACACCGTCGATCACTTTACGGTACGGCGTCTCAAGGAAGCCATATTCGTTAGTCTGTGCGTACACGGACAGGGAGTTGATCAGACCGATGTTCGGGCCTTCAGGAGTTTCGATTGGACATACGCGACCGTAGTGAGTCGGGTGTACGTCTCGAACTTCGAAGCCTGCACGTTCACGGGTCAGACCGCCTGGGCCGAGTGCGGAGATACGACGCTTGTGCGTAATCTCAGACAGCGGGTTGTTCTGGTCCATAAACTGAGACAGCTGGCTGGAACCAAAGAACTCTTTCACTGCTGCGGAAATCGGTTTGGCGTTGATCATATCCTGAGGCATCAGGGTATCCAGATCGCCCAGAGACAAACGCTCTTTCACCGCACGCTCTACACGTACCAGGCCAACGCGGAACTGGTTTTCCGCCATTTCGCCAACGGAACGGATACGACGGTTACCGAGGTGGTCGATATCATCGACTTCGCCTTTACCGTTACGGATATCGATGAGCTTTTTCATAACATCAATGATGTCGTCTTTGCTCAGGATACCGGAACCTTCGATTTCGTCGCGTAGCAGAGAGCGGTTGAACTTCATACGACCAACCGCAGACAAGTCATAGCGGTCTTCAGAGAAGAACAGGTTCTCGAACAGGCTTTCAGCGGCTTCACGAGTCGGCGGCTCGCCAGGGCGCATCATGCGGTAGATTTCTACCAGTGCGCTCAGACGATCGTTAGTTGGGTCGACACGTAAGGTTTCAGAGATATACGGGCCGTGATCCAGATCGTTGGTGAACAGCGTTTCGATACGCTTGTGACCAGACTGGCTCAGCTTAGCCAGCAGATCCAGGCTCAGCTCCATGTTCGCAGCACAGATCAGCTCGCCGGTAGACTCATCAATATAGTCTTTAGCAACCACTTTACCTGCGATGTACTCAACCGGGACTTCGATCAGTTTGACGTCGTCTTTTTCCAGCTGGCGAATGTGGCGCGCAGTAATACGGCGGCCTTTTTCTACGTACACTTTACCGTTAGCTTCGATGTCGAAAGATGCGGTTTCACCACGCAGGCGTTCCGGCACCAGTTCCATCTGCAGCTTGTTATCACGGATTTCAAAGATAACTTTTTCAAAGAACAGGTCGAGGATCTGCTCTGTGGTGTAGTTCAGGGCACGCAGAATGATGGTCGCAGGCAGTTTACGGCGACGGTCGATACGTACGAACAGGTTGTCCTTCGGATCGAATTCGAAGTCCAGCCAGGAACCACGGTAAGGGATGATGCGCGCGTTATACAGCACTTTACCCGAAGAGTGGGTTTTACCTTTGTCGGAGTCAAAGAAGACGCCCGGACTACGGTGCAGCTGGGAAACGATAACACGCTCAGTACCGTTGATAACAAAGGTACCGTTGTCCGTCATGAGCGGAATTTCGCCCATGTAGACTTCTTGTTCTTTAATGTCTTTTACGGTGCCTTCCGGCGCTTCGCGCTCATAGATCACCAGACGCAGTTTAACGCGCAGCGGTGCGGAATAGGTCACGCCACGGATTTGACATTCCTGGACGTCAAACACCGGTTCGCCAAGGCGGTAGCTGACGTATTGCAGCTCGGAATTACCGCTGTAGCTCTGAATCGGGAATACGGAACGGAAAGCAGCTTCCAGACCATACTGCCCTTCAGGATCTTGCTCGATAAATTTCTGAAACGAGTCAAGCTGGATAGAAAGGAGATAAGGTACATCCAGAACTTGTGGACGTTTACCAAAATCCTTACGAATACGTTTTTTCTCGGTATAGGAGTAAACCATAGGGTTCCTCAGCTCGCTGACAAGTCGACCCATCTGTCCATTGAGCGGACAGTTTGTGCAACACTATTTTGTTGACCGGAAAATGGAACACTTTCCGCAATGCCTGTTGCTATCACGCTTAAACCATTTCATTGCGATTTACACAGAACGGGCGTCCTGTCGCAGTATATTAAGTCGTCGATAGAAACAAGCATTGAAAGGCACAGCAGTAGTCAAACAGTGTGAAACGCTACTGGCGCCTTACAGCGCAAAAAGGCTGGTGACTAAAAAGTCACCAGCCATCAGCCTGATTTCTCAGGCTGCAACCGGAAGGGTTGGCTTATTTAACTTCAACTTCAGCGCCAGCTTCTTCCAGAGCTTTTTTCAGTGCTTCTGCGTCGTCTTTGCTCACGCCTTCTTTCAGAGCAGCCGGTGCAGATTCTACCAGGTCTTTAGCTTCTTTCAGACCCAGGCCAGTTGCGCCACGTACTGCTTTGATAACAGCAACTTTGTTAGCGCCAGCAGCTTTCAGAATTACGTCGAATTCAGTTTTTTCTTCAGCAGCTTCAACCGGGCCAGCAGCTACAGCTACAGCAGCAGCAGCGGAAACACCGAATTTTTCTTCCATTGCAGAGATCAGTTCTACAACGTCCATTACAGACATAGCTGCAACTGCTTCAATGATTTGATCTTTAGTGATAGACATTTAAATTGTTCCTGAATATCAGAATAAGTTTATACGTAAGCGAATGCGTTAAAAAGATAACTGCGATTAAGCAGCTTCTTTCGCATCGCGTACAGCAGCCAGAGTACGAACCAGTTTGCCAGCCGAAGCTTCTTTCATGGTTGCCATCAGGCGTGCAATTGCTTCTTCGTAGGTCGGCAGAGTTGCCAGGCGGTCGATCTGAGACGCCGGGATCAGCTCACCTTCAAAGGCAGCGGCTTTGACCTCAAATTTTGCATTCGCTTTCGCGAACTCTTTGAACAGACGAGCAGCTGCGCCCGGGTGTTCCATAGAGTATGCAATCAGGGTCGGACCAACAAACGCGTCTTTCAGGCACTCGAACGGAGTACCTTCAACAGCACGGCGCAGCAGGGTGTTACGAACAACACGCATGTATACGCCAGCTTCGCGACCTGCTTTACGCAGTTCAGTCATTTTATCTACAGTTACGCCACGGGAATCCGCAACTACTGCAGACAGCGCGCCTTTGGCTACTTCGCTGACTTCAGCAACAATCGCTTGTTTGTCTTGAAGATTTAAAGCCATTAGCTTTGCTCCTGGATGTTTGCCAGAGAAAATCTCTGGAACTCACTTCACTCTTCCAAACGGAGAGAGCGTCTTAATTACGGTGAGCAGAAACAAGCCAGAATATAAAAGAATAATCTTAGCGTTCTGTCACCGTCTACGCAGGGGATTAAGTTTCTTGCGAAACTCCTGCGGTCTTCGACGGAGGCCTGGATAGGCCAGGCTCCAACGAACAAATCTTTTCTATCCGTCGCTATTCAGCTTGTAGCGGCGTTGGCTTCCTTCGTTCGCACCAGTCACATAGTTAGCTATGCTCCTGGCGACTCACTCAGTTGCCGCCTTGCTACAACCCGAATATCTCGGATATACGTCTGCATTAAGCATTATACGTGGGGGTAAGATTGTAGACAAAATCACCGCCCACGTAAAGGCATTAGTTTACAGAAGCGCTCAGGCCAGCCTGGTCAACTGCAACACCTGCACCCATGGTGGTGGAGATGCTAACTTTCTTGATGTACACGCCTTTCGCCTGAGTCGGTTTTGCTTTTTTCAGCGCAACCAGCAGAGCTTCCAGGTTTTCTTTCAGTTTGTCAGCGTCAAAGTCCACTTTACCGATGGTGGTGTGGATGATGCCGTTTTTGTCGTTACGGTAACGAATCTGGCCAGCTTTAGCGTTTTTAACCGCTTCAGCAACGTTCGGCGTTACAGTACCCACTTTCGGGTTTGGCATCAGGCCGCGCGGACCCAGAACCTGGCCCAGCTGGCCAACAACGCGCATTGCATCCGGAGAAGCAATAACAACGTCAAAGTTCATTTCGCCTTTCTTGATCTGGTCAGCCAGATCTTCCATACCTACCAGTTCAGCGCCTGCAGCTTTAGCAGCTTCAGCGTTTGCACCCTGGGTAAATACGGCTACGCGAACGGAACGGCCAGTACCGTGCGGCAGTACAGTTGCACCACGTACGTTCTGGTCAGATTTACGAGCGTCGATGCCGAGGTTAACAGCAACGTCCACGCTTTCTACGAATTTAGCAGTCGCCAGCTCTTTCAGCAGAGCGATAGCTTCGTTGATGTCGTACTGTTTGGTTGCATCAACTTTCTCGCGGATAACACGCATGCGCTTGGTCAGTTTAGCCATTTCTTAGTCCTCCACTACCAGGCCCATGGAACGTGCAGTACCTTCGATGGAGCGAGTCATCGCTTCAATGTCGGCACCAGTCATGTCGGCAGCTTTGGTCTGCGCGATTTCCTGCAGCTGAGCGCGGGAAATTTTACCCACTTTGTCTTTGTTCGGCTTACCGGAACCAGACTTGATACCAGCCGCTTTTTTCAGCAGAACTGCTGCCGGCGGAGTCTTGGTAACGAAAGTGAAAGAACGGTCAGCGTAAACGGTGATTACTACCGGAATCGGCAGACCTTTTTCGATGGAATCAGTTTTTGCGTTGAACGCTTTGCAGAATTCCATGATGTTTACGCCCTGCTGACCCAGAGCCGGACCTACTGGCGGACTCGGGTTAGCCATACCAGCTGCAACCTGCAGCTTGACATAGGCTTGTACTTTCTTAGCCATTATAAATTCCTCAAGTTGGGTAATAACGCCTCTGAGAGGCTCCCCGTGATATAAAAAATCGTTTTACGGGCAAGGCCCATAAAAACAAAAGGCGCGAAATTGTATTCCAATCTCGCGCCTTGTGCAACGATTAAATCGCCGTTTTTTTGATCACTAGGTTAGGCTTTTTCAACCTGGCTGAAGTCCAGCTCTACCGGGGTCGCACGACCGAAGATAGAAACAGACACTTTCAGACGAGATTTCTCGTAATCAACTTCTTCAACAACACCGTTGAAGTCAGCGAACGGACCATCATTAACACGAACCATTTCACCCGGTTCAAACAGCGTTTTCGGACGCGGCTTATCGCCAACCTGCTGCAGGCGATTCATAATCGCATCCACTTCTTTATCGCTGATTGGCGCAGGACGATCGGAAGTACCGCCGATGAAGCCCATCACACGCGGTACGCTGCGCACCAGGTGCCAGCTCGCGTCGTTCATCACCATCTGAACGAGGACGTAGCCAGGGAAGAATTTGCGTTCGCTTTTGCGACGCTGTCCGCCACGGATTTCAACCACTTCTTCGGTTGGTACCATGACTTCACCAAACAAATCTTCCATGTTATGTAATTTGATATGCTCACGTAGCGACGTTGCTACGCGGCCTTCAAAACCGGAAAACGCCTGAACGACGTACCAGCGCTTTTTAGGAGCTTCAGACATCTCAGAACCTCAGGCCAGTGATAAAGGATACCAGGCGAACCAGAATACCATCCAGTCCCCACAGGATCAGTGACATTACTGCGGTAACCGCAGCCACAATCAGCGTGGTGTGCAATGTTTCCTGGCGAGTCGGCCAAATGACCTTACGGACTTCGGTACGCGCTTCACGGGCAAAAGCAACGGTAGCTTTACCTTTTGTCGTTAACAGCGCGACACCACCCGCTGCAGCAATCAGAATTACTACGGCCAGCGCACGCAGCGGCAGCATAATGTCGCGATAAAGGTAGTTGCCGACAATTGCTACCAGGAGCAATGCCACCACAACGACCCACTTCATCGCTTCCAGGCCGCGCCCGCTTCCTTGAGCTTCGGTATTCGCACTCATAAACCAACCTGTCAGAAGTATTCTACAAACATTTTCACCCCGCGATCGCGAGGCAAACCAAATCGAAACGCGTATTAGCTTTTCGGATTATACGCCCTCAACAGAGCCTGTCTCAGCAATGATTATGACAAAGAAAATCACTGATGAGCCAGGTTCTGGTACGAAAGCGTGCAAAAAGGGCATCAAATGATGCCCTTTTAGTGCGCATTGCGTCAAATGTTATCGGCAATTAGCTCAGAACTTTTGCTACAACGCCCGCGCCAACGGTACGGCCGCCTTCACGGATTGCGAAACGCAGACCGTCGTCCATCGCGATCGGGTGGAT
>NZ_PTRH01000002.1:0-467821 GCF_002965045.1 Escherichia sp. MOD1-EC6300
CAGTTTAATTTCTGACGGTAATAATTAGAGATTCAGCGAAGGAAAAAACCTTAAGAAAAAAGCCATAAAAACCATGAGGTTATTATGGCTGATTTGAGGAGGGAAAGAGTAAGAGCAGTTTGTTAAATGTATAACGACGATTCACCCACCGGGCGCGTTTTAAAGCGACGGTGGATCCAGAGGTATTGCTCAGGTGCGCGCATAATCTCTTTCTCGATAATCTTGTTCATATAGGCAGCGGCTTGATTTTCATCTGCCGGGTAGCCTTCCATTTCAGGGGTGATGAACAACCGATATCCGCTGTAATCCGTTTTTCTGACCATCGTTACGGTCAACATGGCTGCGCCAGAGAGACGAGAGAGGACATAGGTGCCATTGGTTGTGGCAACATTTTCTACCGCAAAGAACGGTGCGAAGGAGCTACCTTTACGACCATAATCCTGATCGGGAGCAAACCATACGGCTTCACCTTTCTTCAGCGCACCGACAATACCGCGCAGATTATTTCTGCCGATCATCGCTTTGTTAGAGCGCATGCGACCACGGGTCTGCACCCATTCCATCAGCTGATTATTATGCGGACGATAGGTGGCCATCATTGGCTGACATAGTCCCATCACGCGGCCGCCTAATTCCAGCGACATAAAATGGACGCCGACAACCATCACGCCACGATTTTGCAGTTGTGCGCGTTTGAGGTTATCCAGCCCTTCAACATCAAACCATTTACGTACGCGACTGTCGGGCCAGAACCATGCCATGCCGGTTTCTACCAGCGCCATGCCGAGTGAACGAAAGTTTTCGGCAATCATCTTCTCGCGCTCTTCAGCAGAATGCTGTGGGAAACAAAGTTCCAGGTTCTTACGGGCGATAGATTCACGACGTTTCAGGAATGGTCGCGCCATCGTGCCGATACGCGTGCCGAGAAAACAGAGAACAGGGTAAGGAAGCTGTACCCAAAGCCAGAGTACACCAAGCCCAAACCATGTGAGCCAGTAGCGAGGATGTAGAAACTCGCGGGAAAATTTGCATTTTGGAAACATAGTTACCTTCTGTAGATACGAATTGTTGTATCGCAGAAGATTCCATGTCGACAGCGGTACACTCAATTGATTGGGCCATCATGTACGACAATGGTTCCTGTAAAGAGTGTAAAGACTAGTCAGGACATAACCACGAGGAGCATGAATGCGGTATCTGTACTTTATCACTCGCTGACTGCTTTCAGCTACTGATTATTAATCGTGCAAAGTAAATATTTTTCCGTACGCAACAGTGTTGCATTTAACATGCTGTTTTCATTGATGCTTAGCAAAAATTGCCAGAGGTTAAGGATTGTCTTACTATTAAAGTGACTGAAGTTACAGGTTTTTTAGCGCGGCAGGAGGTTGAGCTATGATTTATTTATGGATGTTTCTCGCCCTGTGCATTGTCTGCGTAAGCGGATACATCGGTCAGGTACTGAACGTGGTCTCGGCGGTCTCTTCTTTCTTCGGCATGGTGATCCTCGCTGCACTCATTTACTACTTCACCATGTGGTTAACTGGCGGTAATGAACTAGTGACGGGGATATTTATGTTTCTTGCCCCGGCTTGTGGCTTGATGATTCGCTTTATGGTGGGGTATGGCAGGCGGTAGTAGTTCAGGATGGATCATTTGGGCAGGTGCTCACATCATCAACAGATATGATTGTTCACCTGCCATGTGACAGACGCTATCGCACAGGATGAATAAGATAATTCGCCTTTGTCGGAAAAGGGGGCGTGATGTCTTCTGTGAGATTTAATGGTGGCGCATCTTCTCTCATCTTAAACAAAATCGCCTGTGATGGTTGAAGTTTTGTAGAATGAGTTGTCGTCATCACTGATGTTTTTTCTGTCTCTTTATAGCTCGTCTCACTTCCACCACCAGAAATGGAAAATGCAAAAACATTGCATGCCATAATAGAGACCAATAAAAATAAGCTAAAAAGCATTAAGTTTACTTTCATAGAAAGTTATCCTGAGAATGGCTCACTGAGAACCTACGATGTTATGGCTGTATTTACATTTAATTAATCAGTATTTACATCGATATAATAAATGACATCTCTTTGTGGTATATAAGAATAGTTCTCTGCGACAGGAAGCATATTCCTACAATTGTAAGACTAAAATACTTCTTGCGATAATAACTACAACTGTAAGATAACCCTTTCAAAATGACCGTTGCTCTCTGATTTCTCATTTCATGCTCACCCAATATGATGGCGGCGTTTTCTAAAACTGTTAAAGAATGAGGTAAGTATGAAACGTTTAATTATGGCTACGATGGTCACAGCGATTTTGGCATCATCAACTGTATGGGCTGCTGATAATGCACCGGTAGCAGCACAACAGCAAACTCAGCAAGTTCAGCAAACCCAGAAAACTGTAGCAGCAGAGCGTATCTCTGAACAGGGTTTATATGCGATGCGTGACGTGCAGGTAGCGCGCCTGGCTCTGTTTCATGGCGATCCGGAAAAGGCAAAAGAACTGACCAATGAAGCTTCCGCTTTGCTGTCAGATGACAGTACTGAATGGGCAAAGTTCGCTAAACCAGGTAAAAAGACCAATATCAATGATGACCAATATATTGTCATTAATGCATCTGTCGGAATTTCTGAGAGTTATGTAGCGACACCAGAAAAAGAAGCAGCGATAAAAATTGCGAATGAAAAAATGGCGAAAGGAGATAAAAAGGGCGCAATGGAAGAGCTTCGCCTGGCCGGTGTTGGCGTAATGGAAAACCAATATCTGATGCCGCTTAAACAGACTCGTAATGCACTTGCTGATGCGCAGAAACTGCTTGATAAAAAGCAATACTACGAGGCAAACCTGGCGCTTAAAGGTGCGGAAGATGGAATCATCGTCGATAGCGAAGCACTGTTTGTGAACTAATGCTGACAGGCAGCATATTGAAGTAAAAGATTTTACTCCCTCCAGGCGACAATTTTTTATGACCACAATACGACCGATTGTGGTCATAAAATTATTTGGCGCTCGCGGTTCTATAAACACGCATTTTCTATTCCTCAAAGTAAACATCAATAATCCCGTGTCATCACGAAATCATTGTTTATGTTATGTTTTATGGTACGATTTAAAAATCGTAATCATTTCCCTAACTGTAAATCACAATCGCTTCTTACAGTTGTAAGAATAACATCACAAATGTCGCGGCTCTCTCTGATTACCGCAAACCAATATTTATCATATTCTTCTTTTCGTCCTCACTACTTACCATGCAAAAAGGAATTGGAAGTGGCGATGAAATGATTTTCAGCACTTGATACAGGAATTTAAAAATATCGAGTGCAGCTACGACGATATTTTGCGGATTATTTATAGAGGGCGTTATGCCTTAAATAAACGCTAAATTAACATATATTTAATTAACTAATAGGTATTGCTATGTCAACTCCACTTCAAGGAATTAAAGTTCTCGATTTCACCGGTGTGCAATCTGGCCCATCTTGTACTCAGATGCTGGCGTGGTTTGGCGCTGACGTCATTAAAATTGAACGTCCCGGCGTTGGTGACGTAACGCGTCGCCAGCTGCGAGATATTCCTGATATCGATGCACTTTACTTCACCATGCTTAACAGCAACAAACGTTCTATTGAATTAAATACCAAAACAGCGGAAGGCAAAGAGGTAATGGAAAAGCTGATCCGCGAAGCTGATATCTTAGTCGAGAACTTTCATCCAGGGGCCATTGATCACATGGGCTTCACCTGGGAGCATATTCAGGAAATCAATCCACGTTTGATTTTTGGTTCGATCAAAGGGTTTGATGAGTGTTCGCCTTATGTGAATGTAAAAGCCTATGAAAACGTTGCTCAGGCAGCGGGTGGCGCGGCATCCACTACGGGTTTTTGGGACGGCCCGCCGCTGGTAAGCGCTGCAGCGTTGGGTGACAGCAACACCGGAATGCATTTGCTGATCGGTTTACTTGCTGCTTTGCTGCATCGCGAAAAAACGGGGCGTGGGCAACGAGTTACCATGTCAATGCAGGATGCCGTGTTGAACCTTTGCCGCGTGAAATTACGTGACCAGCAGCGCCTCGATAAGCTGGGTTATCTGGAAGAATACCCGCAGTATCCGAATGGCACATTTGGCGACGCAGTACCACGCGGTGGTAATGCGGGTGGTGGCGGTCAGCCTGGCTGGATCCTGAAATGTAAAGGCTGGGAAACCGATCCTAACGCCTATATTTATTTCACTATTCAGGAGCAAAACTGGGAAAACACCTGTAAAGCTATCGGCAAACCAGAATGGATTACCGATCCGGCATACAGTACAGCTCATGCCCGACAGCCACATATTTTCGATATTTTTGCTGAAATCGAAAAATACACTGTCACTATTGATAAACATGAAGCGGTGGCCTATTTGACTCAGTTTGATATTCCTTGTGCACCGGTTTTAAGTATGAAAGAAATTTCACTTGATCCCTCTTTGCGCCAAAGTGGCAGTGTTGTCGAAGTGGAGCAACCGTTGCGTGGAAAATATCTGACAGTTGGTTGTCCAATGAAATTCTCTGCCTTTACGCCGGATATTAAAGCTGCGCCGCTATTAGGTGAACATACCGCTGCTGTATTGCAGGAGCTGGGTTATAGCGACGATGAAATTGCTGCAATGAAGCAAAACCACGCCATCTGATATTAACGGGGGCTTCTGGCTCCCAATTTATAAAAATTTCGAGGTTATTAATCATGTCAGATCAACTTCAAATGACAGATGGTATGCATATCATCGTTGAAGCATTAAAACAGAATAATATTGACACTATTTATGGTGTTGTAGGTATTCCTGTGACGGATATGGCGCGCCATGCCCAGGCGGAAGGCATTCGTTATATTGGTTTTCGTCATGAGCAATCTGCAGGCTATGCGGCTGCGGCAAGCGGTTTTCTTACCCAAAAGCCAGGGATCTGCCTGACCGTTTCTGCGCCAGGATTCCTCAATGGTTTGACCGCATTGGCCAACGCAACAGTAAATGGTTTTCCGATGATCATGATCAGCGGCTCCAGCGATCGCGCGATCGTTGATCTCCAGCAAGGTGATTATGAAGAGCTGGACCAAATGAATGCGGCAAAACCCTATGCCAAAGCGGCATTCCGCGTTAACCAGCCGCAGGATCTTGGCATTGCGTTGGCACGCGCTATCCGGGTCTCCGTTTCGGGTCGCCCTGGCGGTGTTTATCTTGATTTGCCAGCAAATGTCCTGGCTGCGACGATGGAAAAAGACGAGGCATTAGCCACTATTGTTAAAGTTGAAAACCCATCGCCAGCGTTATTGCCATGCCCGAAGTCAGTCACTAGTGCAATTTCGCTGTTAGCAAAAGCAGAACGGCCATTAATTATCCTTGGTAAAGGCGCGGCGTATTCACAAGCTGATGAGCAGCTTCGTGAGTTTATTGAAAGTACCCAGATTCCATTCCTGCCAATGTCTATGGCGAAAGGGATCCTGGAAGATACGCATCCACTTTCTGCGGCGGCTGCGCGTTCGTTTGCGCTGGCAAATGCTGATGTTGTCATGCTTGTTGGGGCGCGACTGAATTGGTTACTGGCGCACGGTAAAAAAGGATGGGCGGCAGATACACAGTTTATTCAACTGGATATAGAACCGCAGGAAATTGACAGCAACCGCCCCATTGCTGTGCCAGTCGTTGGCGATATTGCATCCAGTATGCACGGTATGCTGGCAGAACTGAAACAAAACACATTTACGACTCCACTGGTGTGGCGCGATATTTTAAATATCCACAAGCAGCAAAATGCGCAAAAAATGCATGAAAAGTTAAGTACAGATACCCAACCATTAAATTACTTTAATGCATTGAGTGCGGTGCGCGATGTATTGCGCGAGAACCAGGATATTTATTTAGTTAATGAAGGGGCAAATACTCTGGATAATGCACGAAATATTATTGATATGTATAAACCACGTCGTCGTCTGGATTGTGGCACCTGGGGTGTCATGGGCATCGGTATGGGCTATGCCATCGGTGCTAGCGTGACCTCTGGTTCTCCGGTTGTCGCCATTGAAGGTGATAGTGCTTTTGGTTTCAGTGGGATGGAGATTGAAACGATTTGTCGATATAACCTGCCGGTGACAATCGTTATTTTTAATAATGGCGGCATCTACAGAGGAGACGGTGTTGATCTCAGTGGCGCTGGTGCACCATCACCAACAGATCTATTGCACCATGCAAGGTATGACAAATTAATGGATGCATTTCGTGGCGTTGGATATAACGTCACCACGACAGATGAACTTCGTCATGCTTTAACCACCGGTATTCAGTCGCGCAAACCGACCATTATTAATGTGGTCATCGACCCAGCAGCAGGAACTGAAAGTGGCCATATTACCAAACTTAACCCAAAACAAGTCGCTGGTAATTAAATACTGACATCGTCTCCTCTTGCCAACTCATTATCGATGGTGAGGGGACCCTTATCGGAAATACTATTATGCTAACATTTTTTATTGGCGATTTATTGCCTATTATCGTAATCATGCTGTTGGGTTATTTTAGCGGCAGACGAGAAACTTTTTCAGAAGATCAAGCCCGGGCATTTAATAAACTGGTATTAAACTACGCTCTTCCTGCGGCCCTATTTGTTTCTATTACCCGGGCAAACAGGGAAATGATTTTTGCGGACACTCGCCTGACCCTTGTATCACTTGTGGTTATTGTCGGATGTTTCTTTTTCTCCTGGTTTGGTTGCTACAAATTTTTTAAACGTACCCATGCAGAAGCAGCAGTATGTGCATTAATTGCAGGTTCACCTACCATTGGATTCCTGGGGTTTGCAGTTCTCGACCCTATTTATGGTGATTCCGTATCAACAGGTTTAGTGGTAGCAATTATTTCTATTATTGTTAACGCAATTACTATTCCTATTGGTCTGTATTTGCTGAATCCCTCCTCAGGAGCGGATGGTAAGAAGAATAGCAATCTGAGCGCGTTAATCTCTGCGGCAAAGGAGCCAGTCGTATGGGCACCTGTTCTGGCAACGATCCTGGTGTTGGTTGGGGTAAAAATTCCGGCAGCATGGGACCCAACCTTTAATCTGATTGCGAAGGCTAACTCAGGGGTAGCGGTATTCGCTGCGGGGTTGACTCTGGCTGCACATAAATTCGAGTTCAGTGCTGAAATTGCTTATAACACCTTCCTGAAGCTGATTCTGATGCCACTGGCACTGCTTCTCGTTGGTATGGCATGTCATTTGAACAGCGAACATCTGCAGATGATGGTACTGGCAGGCGCATTACCGCCGGCATTCTCCGGAATCATTATTGCCAGCCGGTTTAATGTCTACACCCGCACTGGTACAGCGTCATTGGCTGTTAGCGTGCTGGGTTTTGTCGTCACGGCTCCCTTGTGGATTTATGTCAGTCGACTGGTTTCATAATTAATCATGTTATTAATTTTCATAAATGCCGAAGAGTCTTTTCACCTTCGGCTTTTTTTCAAGGCATAAGCAAATGACAAATACTGAAAGCAAAGGCCCATTTGAAGGGTTATTAGTTATTGATATGACTCATGTCCTTAATGGGCCTTTCGGAACTCAACTTCTTTGTAATATGGGCGCAAGGGTAATTAAAGTTGAGCCGCCAGGTCATGGTGATGATACCCGCACATTTGGTCCCTATGTGGATGGACAGTCACTCTATTACAGTTTTATTAATCATGGCAAAGAGAGTGTGGTTCTTGATTTAAAGAATGACCACGATAAAAGTATATTTATAAATATGCTTAAACAAGCTGATGTATTAGCCGAGAATTTCCGCCCAGGTACAATGGAAAAAATGGGGTTTTCGTGGGAAACGCTACAAGAAATCAACCCACGTCTCATCTATGCTTCATCGTCAGGTTTCGGACATACCGGTCCGCTAAAAGATGCTCCGGCCTACGATACCATTATTCAGGCAATGAGTGGAATAATGATGGAAACGGGATATCCTGATGCTCCGCCAGTGCGTGTTGGCACCTCTCTTGCAGATCTCTGTGGCGGTGTCTATTTATTCAGTGGAATCGTGAGTGCGCTTTATGGCCGCGAAAAGAGCCAGCGAGGGGCGCATGTCGATATCGCGATGTTTGATGCCACTCTGAGTTTTCTGGAGCATGGACTGATGGCATATATCGCGACAGGGAAGTCACCACAACGCCTGGGAAATCGCCATCCCTACATGGCTCCTTTTGATGTGTTCGATACTCAGGATAAACCAATTACTATTTGTTGTGGTAATGACAAGCTTTTTTCTGCGTTATGCCAGGCACTGGATCTGACGGAACTTGTTGATGATCTCCGATTTAACAGCAATATTTTACGTGTACAAAATCAAGCTATTCTTAAACAATATATTGAGCGGACGTTAAAAACGCAGGCAGCTGAAGTTTGGTTAGCCAGAATAAATGAAGTTGGTGTGCCTGTAGCGCCGCTATTAAGTGTGGCTGAGGCCATTAATTTGCCACAAACTCAGGCGAGAAATATGTTGATTGAAGCTGGCGGAATAATGATGCCGGGTAATCCGATAAAAATCAGCGGCTGTGCGGACCCGCATGTTATGCCGGGAGCGGCAACGCTCGACCAGCATGGGGAACAAATTCGCCAGGAATTCTCATCGTAAATGTTAGATGTGCTGGTAAATAGCTCCCACATTTGAACATTGTGGGAACCGCTATTTAGTCATTTTGTTGACAGAAAACCGCAATCTCCTGGTCTAACTCTGCAATGTGTTCTTTAACAGAGTTCAGCAACTTAAGAATTTCAGGCTTGCTGTCATCTGAAACGGGCGTTATTTCTAACTGGTGGCTAAGATTAATCAACTTTTGCAAATTCAGGATGTTAGCCGCACCGTGGATGCGATGAATACACTGATGGAAAGTTCTGTTATCGCCAGCTTCTAACGCATGAAACGCAGCGGGTAGATCTTTATGCGTTTCATGCTGGAAAGTCATGAGAATCTCCTGCATCAGTTGTAGATCGTTCGCCGTATTATTTTTCAGGGCCTCGATATCAAGGTGGCGATACTGAGGTGCAATATGCGCAACCTGGTGTAACTGACTTAAATGTGTTTTCAGTACATCCAGGGTTAACGGTTTGAACAAACATAAGTTCATGCCGCAATTTAACCCTTTTTCACGTTCGTTAGCCTGTGCGTTGGCTGTAAGCCCCCAGATGGGTAAGGAAGAATTTTGCTCACGGAGTTTGCGAGTCAACTCAAAACCATCCATATTCGGCATATTAACGTCAGTAATAAGCAGATCATAATGTTGCATACTGACTTTGTGTAGCGCTTGCACACCATCAGTTGCTTCATCAACATCATATCCTAATAGGTTTAGCTGGCGTTTGAGTAATAGCCTGTTGGTCGGATGATCATCCGCGATTAATATGCTCAACTTTTCAGGGAGTGTCATAGGTTGTTCTGCTTTTGCCTCGACAGTCGCCACTTGTTGGGTAATTTCTACCGGGATTGTGATCGTAAATGTCGTTCCTATGCCTGGATGACTTTCTAATGACAAATCGCCCTGCATGTTTTTAATTAATTCTTTGCAGATCATTAAGCCTAAACCAGAACCTGTTTGCTGACGACCTGCTGTTGTTTGGCTATAGCGTTTAAACAGTTGTTGTTGTTCTTCCTGCGATAATCCGCTTCCGGTGTCCATAATGGTCATTTTGATAACAGCGTGGTTGTCATCAATATGAACCAGGGAAGTCGTAATTTTTACTGCCCCCTCGGTGGTAAATTTAAGGGCATTACTCAGTAAATTAGACAGCACCTGCTTAAATGCTTGAGGGTCGATTTTAACCAGGTAGCGTTCAGGAAGCGTGCTGCTGCAATTTAATGCGATGGATTTGCTTGCAGCAATCGCACCGAAAGAATGACAAGTGTTTTGGACTAAAGTAGGGATATCGACCCATTGTGGTTGAAGTTGATAGTTACCCGACTCAATTTTGTCGACATCAAGGATTTCACCAATTAAGCCGAGGAGCGACTGTCCGGTGGCGTAAGCAAGTGAAATCGCCTCCACACGTTGCTCCTTGCTAAGACCTGAACCCGACAGAAGTTCCAGGAAGCCCATAATGGAGCTTATTGGTGTTCTTATTTCGTGACTCATTGTTGCCAGGAACTGGCTTTTTGCGACAGTTGCATTGATCGCTTTATTTCTTTCTACTTCGAGTGCATGAATTAAATCACGCGTCTCGGTAATATCTTGCCAACCACAAATATATACTGCATTGTCACTTGCAGGTAAATTACATAATGTATGCCAATGATTAATGCATCTTTTTTCAGTACCATTATTAATTTCAAAAACTTGGCTATATATTGTTCTGTTTTCTTTCGTTTCTGCTGTGACTTCATGCACATTAGAAAAAACATCTTTAAAGGGGGAGTCACTGTTTTCTAATGGTAACATTGCATTTTTGTAGTAATCAGCAGTGAAATAATGTTCAAATGCACTATTGTGACTAATGACATTACCTTGCCAGTTTACAACATAAGTTGGATTCGGTAAGGAATCCGAGAGTGCTTTCCGGAATGATATTTGGTTTTCTAAATCACCCTGAATTACCTTACGACGACGAACTGAGCGTAACAGGTAGAATCCCCATAAAAGGCTACTGCCAACTAATAAAACGGATAAAGTCGTAACAATGTAAAATTGCTCACTATAGAGGTCCCATGTGTCAATGGTCACATTGGGCATTTTGATCCATTTTTCCGTCAGGCGCAGAACTTCGCTTGGGGGAATTGCATTCAATGCTTTATTAATAATATCCTTAAGTTCTGGTTCTCCGCGAGGAAAAGCGAACGAAAGCGATGCATTCTCAACGCCGGGAATAAGAAAATGATAAAGCTCATTAGGATAGTAATGGTCGATCATGTAACGCGAATTTAGCTGTGTCGCGACCAGGGCATCAAGTTCACCTTCCTTAACCTTGTGAAATGCAGCGCTAGCATTATCGACTTGTATCCACTCAACCTCCGGATACATCTCTTTCAATTGCGAATGAAGCTCATAATAATATGGAATGGCAACTTTCATTCCTTTTTTTAAAGTTTGTTCACTATCAGGCGCTTTTTGCATGACGAAAACGTAAGGCGTTGTTATGAAGGCTTCAGCAAATAAAACATTATTTTCTCGATCTTCACTATAAATAGCACCAGGTAATATATCCCATCCACCGGGATTAAGCTGTGTTCCGGCATGGATATTGTGTGAAACGGTGATCGGAGAAAAATTTAAACCTGTTTGCAAGGTAATAATATTAAGAATATCCCCCATAACGCCCCGAACCGAGCCATTTTCATCAGTCATAGAATAGGGAGGGGAGTAAGGATTTTCCAGCACCTTTAAATCGGGATGTTGCTTAATCCACTGTTTTTCATGTTCAGTGAGTTCTAATGGTTTGTTCAGAAAGGCCAGGTTTCCTGTATCAAGCCAATTTTGTGATACTTCATAGCGAACTTCATTTGTTAAAGCATCAACAAACCGATTGAGTACTTCATTAAGAATGACGGATTCTTTTCTGGTCAAGAAAAAATTATATTGACGCGGCGAGTTATAATATTTCACTACATTTAAGGAGTGAGTGAAATAGCGGGAAATCATACTGCTGGTAATGATGTTACTACCAATAAAGTAATCATTATGTCCGGTAGAAACGGATGCTAATGCCTGATATAAATTTGTAAAAGAGATAATTGTTGCTTTTGGAAATGATTGATGAATTACCTCGTCTGGGGGGTAATTTGCTACCCGAGCAATATTTACTGGTTTTGGTGAGGTAAGCGGTCGCATTGAGTCGTGAAGGGTGGTTACCAGCGCCGGAAAGGTAATTATCAATGGTTTGGTTGCAGCAATGTCATTATTAAGAGGCGGAGAAGTAACTAAATGTGATAACACTATATCGACTTCACCTTCTGCAAGCGCGTCCATTGCTTTTTGATGATCTGCGTATTCCCGGAGTGTTAATTTGATATTTAACGCTCTTTTTAAAAGATTTAAATAATCCGCATTAATACCACGAACCCGTTGCTGCGAATCGGTATGCAACAACGTAGCCGTTTGGGACTTGTGTACTGCAATCACAAGATTTTTTTTGCTCGCTAACCAACGTAATTCCTTGTTGCTCAGACGTAGTGGATCAAGCGTGACACGGTTGTTACTACTGATGCCACGATATTCGATGTAATCTTCGTCTGCGAAACTTATGGTCGACCAAAGACCACAACAGAGAAGAAAAAAATAGGGTAAAAACTTCATGTGATTAGCCGATTTTGTTACGTTGCGCGAATGTGTAAAGATCCATCAGTGATTTACATTCTAATTTTTCCATCAGGCGACTTTTATACGTGCTGACAGTTTTGTTGCTGATGAACATTTTTTCCGCAATGTCATTATTGTCCTTGCCATCAAGAATATACCTCATGACACTAATTTCTTGTTTCGATAAGGAGTCGAGTTTTTGCTGGTCGGACGTTAAACTTCCAACAAACCGGTTGAGAGAGAAAGGGAAATAGCAGTAGCCATTTTTTGCAGCTTCAATAGCCGCAATGATATTGTTCATGCCTTCTTTTTTACTCACGAATCCATTAGCGCCTGCATCAGCACAATGTTTCCCGTAAAAATGGTCATTTTTAGCGGAGACGATAATAATAATTCCGCTATATTGGCGCTTCCTCAGCGTTTCTAACACCTGGATACCGTTAACTCCGGGGATATCGACATCAATGATGACGATATCAGGTTTAAGTGTTTCCACCCGCTGAACGGCACTTCCCCCTTCAGTCAACTCCGCTAAGATTTCAATATCGTTTTTGATCAATAAATTACGGATTGCTGCGATAGCAAGAGGATGGTCATCAATAATTATTGCGTTCATAGATTATTCCCTTTGCAATGAAGCATCTCCCTTCTCCCTGTAGTAATACAGACATAAGGCATCATCTCATTTTCTCAATCAAAATAAGAAAATTTGAGCTTCCTTTAAGATAATTCAAAAAGTATACCATATAAATAGTCGGCATAAATGAAATGTCAACAATAAAATCAGGGATAATACCGCTAACTTATAGTTTCAAATGAGTACTATAAGGCTTCTTATTAATCCTACAGGCGTAAGAATTGTATTGCAAAAGTCACGGTTTAGTCCTCTGTTGTATCTTCTGCAACTCCTTTAAATTAGGCCTCCAACGTTCCTGGGATAATGTGTAACACATGCACTGTGTTTGATATGAAGAATGAATACTCTTTTCATTCAATTCATAAATTTCATCTATGCGAAATGAGAGATAATAGTGGAACAGATTAATTCAAATAAAAAACATTCTGACAGAAGAAAATATTTTGCTTTATTAGCAGTGGTTTTATTTATTGCGTTTTCAGGAGCCTATGCCTATTGGTCACTGGAATTAGAAGACATGATTAGTACAGATGACGCCTATGTTACGGGGAATGCTGATCCAATTTCTGCACAAGTCTCAGGCAGTGTCACTGTCGTTAATCATAAAGATACGAACTTTGTTCGACAGGGTGACATTTTAGTTTCACTGGATAAAACTGATGCTACGATTGCACTCAATAAAGCTAAAAATAATCTGGCAAATATTGTGCGACAAACGAATAAACTATACTTACAGGATAAACAATACAGTGCCGAAGTCGCTTCAGCACGTATCCAGTATCAACAATCTTTAGAAGATTATAATCGTCGTGTGCCGCTAGCAAAGCAGGGGGTTATTTCAAAAGAAACGCTGGAGCACACCAAAGATACGTTAATAAGTAGCAAAGCGGCATTGAATGCAGCTATTCAGGCTTATAAAGCGAACAAAGCCTTAGTAATGAACACACCATTAAATCGCCAGCCACAAGTTGTTGAAGCTGCGGATGCAACCAAAGAAGCCTGGTTAGCGCTTAAGCGTACGGATATTAAGAGTCCGGTTACTGGTTATATTGCCCAGCGAAGTGTGCAGGTTGGCGAAACAGTGAGTCCTGGACAATCGTTAATGGCTGTCGTACCGGCACGTCAAATGTGGGTTAATGCCAACTTTAAAGAAACACAACTCACGGATGTACGGATTGGTCAATCGGTTAATATAATCAGCGATCTTTATGGTGAAAATGTTGTGTTTCATGGTCGGGTGACAGGGATCAATATGGGAACCGGCAATGCGTTCTCCTTATTACCTGCACAAAATGCGACAGGGAACTGGATCAAAATCGTTCAGCGTGTACCGGTTGAGGTGTCTCTGGATCCAAAAGAACTCATGGAACATCCCTTGCGCATTGGTTTATCGATGACTGCAACCATTGATACCAAGAACGAAGACATTGCCGATATGCCTGATCTGGCTTCATCCGTGACGTCCATGCCTGCTTACACCAGTAAGGCCTTAGTTATCGATACCAGTCCGATAGAAAAAGAGATTAACAACATTATTTCTCATAATGGACAACTTTAATGGCAATCACTAAATCAACTCCGGCACCATTAACCGGTGGGACGTTATGGTGCGTCACTATTGCATTGTCATTAGCGACGTTTATGCAAATGTTGGACTCCACTATTTCTAACGTCGCAATACCCACAATATCTGGCTTTCTCGGAGCATCAACTGACGAAGGCACATGGGTTATCACATCGTTTGGCGTAGCAAATGCCATTGCGATCCCTGTTACCGGCAGGCTGGCACAAAGAATAGGCGAATTAAGGTTATTTTTACTATCAGTAACCTTCTTTTCGCTGTCTTCATTAATGTGTAGTCTTTCGACTAATCTTGATGTTCTTATATTTTTTAGAGTCGTCCAGGGATTAATGGCGGGGCCGTTAATTCCATTGTCACAGAGTTTATTATTAAGGAATTATCCGCCAGAAAAAAGAACATTTGCTTTGGCGTTATGGTCAATGACCGTAATTATCGCTCCGATTTGTGGGCCGATATTGGGTGGCTATATTTGTGATAACTTTAGTTGGGGATGGATATTTTTAATCAATGTCCCTATGGGGATTATCGTCCTGACATTATGTTTAACTTTACTTAAAGGAAGAGAAACTGAAACTTCACCGGTCAAAATGAATTTACCAGGGTTGACCCTGTTAGTGCTCGGTGTTGGTGGCTTGCAAATTATGCTTGATAAAGGGCGCGATCTGGATTGGTTTAACTCGAGTACAATCATAATATTAACAATAGTGTCAATTATTTCTCTGATCTCTTTAGTAATTTGGGAGTCGACCTCAGAGAACCCAATTCTTGACCTCAGTTTATTCAAGTCGCGTAATTTCACCATTGGTATTGTGTGTATCACATGCGCATATTTATTTTACTCTGGGGCGATTGTACTTATGCCGCAGTTGCTGCAGGAAACTATGGGGTATAATGCGATATGGGCCGGGCTTGCCTATGCGCCAATCGGCATAATGCCACTATTAATATCGCCTTTAATAGGACGTTATGGCAACAAAATTGATATGCGTGCATTGGTTACATTTAGTTTTTTGATGTATGCGGTTTGCTATTACTGGCGTTCTGTGACATTTATGCCAACGATTGATTTCACAGGCATCATTTTGCCACAGTTTTTCCAGGGATTCGCCGTTGCCTGTTTCTTTTTACCCTTAACAACGATTTCGTTTTCAGGGTTGCCAGATAATAAATTTGCCAATGCCTCGAGTATGAGTAATTTTTTTCGTACCCTGTCAGGATCAGTTGGTACGTCGTTGACAATGACGTTGTGGGGACGACGCGAATCGTTACACCATAGTCAGTTGACAGCAACCATCGATCAATTTAACCCCGTGTTTAATTCATCATCACAAATTATGGATAAATACTATGGTTCGCTTTCAGGGGTTCTTAATGAAATTAATAATGAAATAACCCAGCAGTCACTTTCTATTTCTGCAAATGAGATTTTCCGTATGGCGGCTATTGCTTTTATCTTACTTACAGTTTTAGTTTGGTTCGCGAGACCGCCGTTTACAGCGAAAGGCGTTGGGTGATGGTAAAAAGAGGAGGCTAGAGCAGGTAAGTCCGCGGAATTTTGAACCTGTACCATCATTTTATATGGATATTATCAGGCAGCATCGCTCACCCAGGGAAAGGATGGCGATGCTGCGGTGAAACGTTATTAACGGACTTTAGCCAGATATTGCTTCATCTCTTCTTCCGGCACCATTCCACCTCCTGTCGCCCACACCAGATGAGTGGCATTACGCAGTTGTTCTGTGCTGAAACCTTGCATCTGTTGGTAAATTACTGATGCGCACACGCGCTGAGGCCCGGCCATACCCGCCAGTGCTGAAGGCTCAAGACGAATGTCTTCTTCCTGCGCCAGCCAGCCAAGCATGTCATACATGGTTTGATCGCTAAGGGTATAGAAGCCATCCAGTAGACGCTCCATTGCCCGCCCGACAAAGCCTGATGCGCGACCAACTGCAAGGCCATCCGCGGCGGTAAGGTTGTCGATACCAATATCCTGAACAGAAATCTGATCGTGTAATCCAGTATGGACGCCTAACAGCATACAAGGGGAGTGCGTGGGTTCGGCAAAAAAGCAGTGAACATGATCGCCAAACGCCAGTTTAAGCCCGAATGCGACGCCACCAGGACCACCGCCAACGCCACACGGCAGATAGACAAACAGAGGGTTATCAGCATCGACAATACGACCTTGCTCGGCAAATTGCGCTTTAAGACGCTGGCCTGCGACGGAATACCCAAGGAACAACGTGCGGGAATTCTCGTCATCAATAAAGAAACAGTTCGGGTCAGACTGCGCTGCTTTACGTCCTTCCTCGACGGCAACACCATAATCTTGCTCATATTCCACGACCGTAACGCCATGGCTGCGCAGTTTCGCTTTTTTCCATGCCCGGGCATCAGCAGACATATGTACTGTCACCTTAAAGCCAATGCGGGCGCTCATAATACCGATTGATAACCCCAGATTTCCGGTTGAGCCCACAGCAATGCTGTATTGGCTAAAGAACTGCTTAAACTCCGGAGAAAGCAGTTTGCTGTAGTCATCTTCAAGCGTCAGCAACCCTGCTTCCAGAGCCAGTTTTTCTGCATGTGCCAGGACTTCATAAATCCCGCCGCGTGCTTTTATGGAGCCGGAAATAGGCAAATGGCTATCTTTTTTCAGTAACAGTTGCCCGCTGATCGGTTGCTGATATTCCTTTTCCAGCCGTTTTTGCATAGCCGGAATCGCAACCAGTTCTGATTCAATAATCCCTCCAGTGGCAGCAGTTTCAGAAAATGCTTTTGCCAGATAAGGGGCAAAACGAGATAAGCGCGCATGGGCGTCCTGAACATCCTGTTCGGTCAGGCCAACATAAGGTAAACCTTCAGCCAATAGAGTCGTGCCAGGATTAAACCAGGTGGTTTCTTTAAGAGCAACCAGATCCTTTACCAACGGATACTGGGCGATGAGCGAGTTCATTTTAGCGTTTTCCATAATATGTCTCTTTGCGCTTCGATGATAAATGACAGCAGGAATGTGCCCGCCAGAGCGACGACTGAAGCGATAAATGTCGCTGTCGTATAGTATTTAAATGTTTCATTGAGCGCAGCGCCGCAATATTGCTTCACCAGCCAGAAAAGCGAGTCCGTAACGAACGTGCAGCCAATCGCAATAATTTCCGGGCTGATGTCTGGTTACAGCCACAGCACAATGATCCATATTTATATTTTTTCTCCGGGTGGGTGATGCCAGTCGGCATGATTTACCTACTTGTCTGCATGGTGACTCGTTGGCGAGAACAGAGGCGGAATTGGTTACAATTGTCCGGGAATTCTTGTTATTTTTTACTGTATTGTCGTGTCGGGTGATAGGACGTTGAGAATATCGCTGGATCTCGCCAGTGACGTCTGTTTCTGCTACAGTGCCCGTTTTACGGCAAACGGCTTGGGTATGGCTTCATTAAAGGATGTCGCACGCCTGGCGGGAGTGTCGATGATGACTGTCTCCCGGGTGATGCATAATGCAGAATCTGTGCGTCCTGCAACGCGTGACCGCGTATTGCAGGCAATCCAAACCCTGAATTATGTTCCTGATCTTTCCGCTCGTAAGATGCGCGCTCAGGGACGTAAGCCGTCGACTCTCGCCGTGCTGGCGCAGGATACTGCTACCACTCCTTTCTCTGTTGATATTCTGCTTGCCATTGAACAAACCGCCAGCGAGTTTGGCTGGAATAGTTTTTTAATCAATATTTTTTCTGAAGATGACGCTGCCCGCGCGGCACGTCAGCTGCTTGCCCTCCGTCCGGATGGCATTATCTATACTACAATGGGACTGAGGCATATCACGCTGCCTGAGTCTCTGCATGGTGAAAATATTGTATTGGCGAACTGTGTGGCGGATGACCCAGCGTTACCCAGTTATATCCCTGATGATTACACTGCCCAATATGAAGCAACACAGCATTTGCTCGCGGCGGGCTATCGTCAACCGTTATGCTTCTGGCTACCGGAAGGTGCATTGGCAACAGGGTATCGTCGGCAGGGATTTGAGCAGGCCTGGCGTGATGCTGGACGAGATCTGGCTGAGGTGAAACAATTTCACATGGCCATAGGTGATGATCACTACACCGATCTCGCAAGTATACTCAATGCCCACTTCCAGTCTGGAAAACCAGATTTTGATGTTCTGATTTGTGGTAACGATCGCGCAGCCTTTGTTGCTTATCAGGTTCTTCTGGCGAAGGGGGTACGTATCCCGCAGGATGTCGCCGTAATGGGCTTTGATAATCTGGTTGGCGTCGGGCATCTGTTTTTACCGCCGCTGACCACAATTCAGCTTCCACATGACATTATCGGGCGGGAAGCTGCATTGCATATTATTGAAGGTCGTGAAGGGGGAAGGGTAACGCAGATCCCTTGCCCGCTGTTGATCCGTTGTTCCACCTGATATTATGTTACCCCAGTTGCCAGAGTGCTCCATGTTGCAGCACGGCCACTCCGTGGGCGGCATAGAGCGACAGTTCCCGTTCTTCTGGCTGCGGATAGATTCGGCTACTCATCACAGCTTCCCCGTCGTTAATAAATACTTCCACGGATGATGTATCGATAAATATCCTTAGGGCGAGCGTGTCACGCTGCGGGAGGGGAATACTACGGTAACCATCTAAATTCTCGTGTGGGTAATACCGCCACAAAACAAGTCGCTCAGATTGGTTATCAATATACAGCCGCATTCCCGTGCCGAGCTGTAATCCGTAATGTTCGGCATCGCTGTTCTTCAGAGCCCAGTGCAACTGAATCTCAACCGCTTGCGCGTTTTCCTGCAAAACATATTTGTTGCTGATTGTGTGGGGAGAGATTGATTGATGCTGCTGGCGTAACGACTCAGCTTCGTGTACCGGGCGTTGTAGGAGTTTGCCATTGCTCTCTGATAGCTCGCGCGCCAGCGTCATGCAGCCTGCCCAGCCTTCACGTTTTGAGGGCATTGGCGATTCCCACATATCCATCCAGCCGATAACAATACGCCGACCATCCTTCGCTAAAAAGCTTTGTGGTGCATAAAAGTCATGCCCATTATCAAGTTCAGTAAAATGCCCGGATTGTGCAAAAAGTCGTCCTGGCGACCATATTCCGGGTATTACACCACTTTGAAAGCGATTTCGATAATTGTATCCCTCGGCATTCATTCCCTGCGGGGAAAACATCAGATAATGTTGATCGCCAAGGCTGAAAAAGTCCGGACATTCCCACATATAGCTTTCACCCGCATCAGCGTGGGCCAGTACGCGATCGAAAGTCCATTCACGCAATGAACTGCCGCGATAAAGCAGGATCTGTCCCGTGTTGCCTGGGTCTTTCGCCCCGACTACCATCCACCAGGTGTCGGCTTCACGCCACACTTTAGGATCGCGGAAGTGCATGATTCCTTCTGGTGGAGTGAGGATCACACCTTGTTTCTCGAAATGAATACCATCCCGGCTGGTAGCCAGACATTGTACTTCACGAATTGCATCGTCATTACCTGCACCATCGAGCCAGACGTGGCCGGTGTAGATAAGTGAGAGGACACCATTGTCATCAACAGCACTACCTGAAAAACACCCGTCTTTGTCATTCTCGTCTCCTGGCGCTAGCGCAATAGGCTCGTGCTGCCAGTGGATCATATCGTCGCTGGTGGCATGTCCCCAGTGCATTGGCCCCCAGTGTTCGCTCATCGGGTGATGCTGATAAAACGCGTGATAACGATTGTTAAACCAGATCAGGCCGTTTGGATCGTTCATCCACCCGGCTGGAGGCGCGAGGTGAAAATGGGGATAAAAAGTATTCCCCCGGCGCTCGTGAAGTTTTGCTAGTGCGTTTTGCGCCGCATGCAATCGAGATTGCGTCATTTTAATCATCCTGGTTAAGCAAATTTGGTGAATTGTTAACGTTAACTTTTATAAAAATAAAGCCCCTTATCTTTATAAATGTGATTAATATCACAAATGTTAACGTTAACTATGACGTTTTGTGATCGAATGTGCATGTTTTAGTAAATCCATGACGATTTTGCGAAAAAGAGGTTTATCACTATGCCTAAGTCAGATGAATTTGAGGGAAAAAAATGTCAGCCAAAGTATGGGTTTTAGGGGATGCGGTTGTCGATCTCTTGCCTGAATCAGACGGGCGCCTACTGCCTTGTCCTGGCGGCGCGCCAGCTAACGTTGCGGTGGGAATCGCCAGATTAGGCGGAATAAGTGGGTTTATAGGCCGGGTGGGTGATGATCCTTTTGGCGCGTTAATGCAAAGAACGCTGCTAACGGAGGGAGTCGATATCACGTATCTGAAGCAGGATGAATGGCACCGAACATCCACGGTGCTTGTCGATCTGAACGATCAGGGGGAACGTTCATTTACGTTTATGGTCCGCCCTAGTGCCGATCTTTTTTTAGAGACGACTGACTTGCCCTTCTGGCGACATGGCGAATGGTTACATCTCTGTTCTATTGCGTTGTCTGCTGAACCTTCGCGTACCAGCGCATTTACTGCGATGACGGCGATCCGGCATGCCGGAGGTTTTGTCAGCTTCGATCCCAATATTCGTGAAGATCTGTGGCAAGACGAGCATTTGCTCCGCTTGTGTTTGCGACAGGCGCTACAACTGGCGGATGTCGTCAAGCTCTCGGAAGAAGAATGGCGACTTATCAGCGGAAAAACACAGAACGATCGGGATATATGTGCTCTGGCAAAAGAGTATGAGATCGCCATGCTGTTGGTGACTAAAGGTGCAGAAGGGGTGGTGGTCTGTTATCGAGGACAAGTTCACCATTTTGCTGGAATGTCTGTGAATTGTGTCGATAGCACGGGGGCGGGAGATGCGTTCGTTGCCGGGTTACTCACAGGTCTTTCCTCTACGGGATTAGAGACCGATGAGAGAGAAATGCGACGAATTATCGATCTCGCTCAACGTTGCGGAGCGCTTGCAGTAACGGCGAAAGGGGCAATGACAGCGCTGCCATGTCGACAAGATCTGGAATAGTGAGAAATAAACGGCGAGGCCGTTCTTGTCTCTGAATAGGACGTGAATATTTTAACGACAGGCAGGTAATTATGGCACTGAATATACCATTCAGAAATGTGTACTATCGTTTTGCATCCAGTTACTCATTTCTCTTTTTTATTTCCTGGTCGCTGTGGTGGTCGTTATACGCTATTTGGCTGAAAGGACATCTAGGGTTGACTGGGACGGAATTAGGTACACTTTATTCGGTCAACCAGTTTACCAGCATTCTATTTATGATGGTCTACGGCATCGTCCAGGATAAACTCGGTCTGAAGAAACCGCTTATCTGGTGTATGAGTTTCATCCTGGTCTTGACCGGACCGTTTATGATTTACGTTTATGAACCGTTACTGCAAAGCAATTTTTCTGTAGGTCTAATTTTGGGGGCGCTCTTTTTTGGCTTGGGGTATCTGGCGGGCTGCGGTCTGCTTGATAGCTTCACCGAAAAAATGGCACGAAATTTTCATTTCGAATATGGAACAGCGCGCGCCTGGGGATCTTTTGGCTATGCGATTGGCGCGTTCTTTGCTGGCATATTTTTCAGTATCAGTCCCCATATCAACTTCTGGTTGGTTTCGCTATTTGGCGCTGTATTTATGATGATCAACATGCGTTTTAAATATCAGGATCAGCAGTGCGTAGCGGCAGATGCGGGAGGGGTAAAAAAAGAGGATTTTATTGCAGTTTTCAAGGATCGAAACTTCTGGATTTTCGTCATATTTATTGTGGGGACGTGGTCTTTCTATAACATTTTTGATCAACAGCTCTTTCCTGTTTTTTATGCAGGTTTATTCGAATCACACGATGTAGGAACGCGCCTGTATGGTTATCTCAACTCATTCCAGGTTGTACTCGAAGCGCTGTGCATGGCCATTATTCCTTTCTTTGTTAATCGGGTAGGGCCAAAAAATGCATTACTTATCGGTGTTGTGATTATGGCGTTGCGTATTCTTTCCTGCGCACTGTTCGTTAATCCCTGGATTATTTCATTAGTGAAGCTGTTACATGCCATTGAGGTTCCACTGTGTGTCATTTCCGTCTTCAAATACAGCGTGGCAAACTTTGATAAACGCCTGTCGTCGACGATCTTTCTGATTGGTTTTCAAATTGCCAGTTCGTTGGGGATTGTGTTGCTTTCAACGCCGACTGGAATACTTTTTGACCATGCAGGTTACCAGACGGTTTTCTTCGTAATTTCGGGTATTGTCTGCCTGATGTTGTTATTTGGCATTTTCTTCCTGAGTAAAAAACGTGAGCAAATGGTGATGGAAACGCCTGTACCTTCTGCAATATAGACGTAAACTCTTTCCGGTTGTTGTCGATAGCTCTATATCCCTCAACCGGAAAATAATAATACCAAAATGCTTAGCGCGGCTAATAATCGCCTAATCCAAACGCCTCATTCATGTTCTGGAACAGTCGCTCAAATGTACTCAGGATACGCGGTTCGCTGATTTCCAGGAAATTGTCGTAATTCAGCGACCTGTCCCGTGTATCACGGGCCTGCTAATCCATCAAGGAATGCATTGCGGAGTGAAGTATCGAGTCAAGCCAGATTTCGCGATCAGGATTCTGTGTGATGATTACATTGCCAGGCCCGGGGCTGTTTAGTCATCGCCGCACAGTGCTGAGATTTCAACCTGTTGCAGGGAAAATGAGTAGATTTAGGGCAAGTGTGCTGCCAAACCCAACTTTTACGCGGGGAAGGTAGATTTCGTTGGAAGGATAAATGGTGTCCCCTGCAGACATCTACTTGAGGCGGCAGGGGATTGATTGGAATGGTGTTTTTTAGATGTGAGAAATATTTTACCCGCTATTTTACCCATTGGCGCGGCTTAAGAGCTTATTTTTGAATTCACAATGGTCACGATATAACCATCTTGCTCGCCCGTGGATAACTTTGGCTTTTGGCAGGTCGCCGGACTTAATCCGGTCATAGATGAAGGTTTTACCGAAGCCAGTATCGGCCATGATGAATTTCAAATCAACCAGTGAATCAGGTTGTAGTTCGTGTTGCATGAGTGCTATCTCCGAATAGGGAATCGAACCTGCAAATCAGGCAATAAAAAACCGCATTGATGCGGCAATGGTAGGTCTGGATATCTTGAGAAATGAACGGGCCTCATCGAGTGTGAGGCTGTGGTTAGTCCTTGCGTAACTCGCTAATTCTTCTGTAAGTCTCTGGTGCTTTGTTTCCGTGTATCTTCATTTCAGACTTCAACAGAGCAACGAGAGAATCCCATTCGTTGAGGATGCCTTTGAATGCCGGAACGCGCTTTGCAACCTTGTCGAATGAATCCCTGATTTCTGGAATCTGCTCGACAAGCGCAACGCATCGTCGGAAATCGGCTGCGTCATGTGGAGCACCGAAGCTATGACCATAGATATTCTTTTTCAGTCCACATGCGATTGAGGCAAGAGTTGCGCTACTGATGCCAACATCGCCAGTCGATTGCCATTTCAAAACCTTCATAGCCAAATCTGACATTTCTTGTCTCCAATAAAAAAACCGCCATCAGGCGGCTTGGTGTTCTTTCAGTTCTTCAATTCGAATATTGGTTATGTCTGCATGTGCTATCTGCGCCCATATTATCCAGTGGTCATAGCAGTCGTTGATGTTCTCTGCTTCGATAACCCTGTTGAATGGCTCTCCATTCCATTCTCCTGTGACTCGGAAGTGCATTTATCATCTCCATAAAACAAAACTCGCCGTAGCGAGTTCAGATAAAAGAAATCCCCGCGAGGGCGGGGATGTTAAGTCGGTGGGGGTACAGTATGGATATCGAAAATTATTGCGCGATTCTCATTACTCCCCTGGGAAAACATTATCTGGCAAGCATACGTTGTTGATGCTGTTTCACAACACGTAAACGTAAGCTGTCATAGGCCCAATTGTAGAACATGGTATATGGTAGAAAGAAAAGGAAGAATCCTATCTCTAGTGTAAAAGCCTGTAACAGACTGACGCTCAGAATCCAGGACACCATAATGACGCCGATCGCGATAAATCCACTTTCAAAGCCCAAAGCATGGAATGCACGAACTTTTGCAGTTCGTTTTACCTGATGAGCAGGCCAGTAGCGATCAAATAGCATGTTATAGATGATATTCCAGATCATTGCAGTTGAAGCCAACAAGATAGTCATCCCGCCCATTTCGAGTATAGTTCGCTGCATTAACCATGCTGTGGTGGGGGCCAGAATCGCAGTGGCAATTCCTTCAAAGCAAATAGCGTGAAAAATACGCTCAAGTAACGATCTGTGTTGAATCGCATTATGTTGCATAACTTACCTTTCTTACAGTTTCGACCGCGTTATGGAGTTGTGAGATTTTTATCGATTTATGTGATATATAAAAGATAGATACCATCGAAAAAATTGATAGATTATGCGTTACTCACTTGAAGCGTTAAGTACATTTGTTGAAGTGGTTTCCTGTGGCTCCTTTTCTGCTGCGGCACGAAGATTACGTAAAAGTCAGTCCGCAGTCAGTACGTCAATTGCCAATCTTGAGGTCGATCTTGGTATAACATTATTCGATCGCTCTTCGCGAGAACCTGTGCTGACAGAGGAAGGAAAGAAAGTATTGAGTTACGTTCATGCGATTTTATCAGCCAGTGAACGTCTTGAGGAGGTGGCGGTTTCGCTTGCCGGAGAGACTGAAGCTCGTCTGACGTTTGTGCTTTCCGATACCCTACACCCTGACTTATTAGAAGACATCATGGTGCAGTTTGATAGTCAGTTTCCACATACTGAGTTAGAGGTTTTAATTGGTGAGGATGTCGATGTCATCGATCTTTTGCAAAAAGAACGAGCGCAGATCGGCTTAATTGAGTCTCGGGAACACTACCCCACCGATATTGGCTCAACCCGTTTACCGATGCAAGCGTGGATGGGCATTTATGTTTCGGCGTCACATCCACTGTCTGCAGAAAAAACAATCCAGCGGGAACAACTTCATTCATGGCGAGAACTTCGTCTTAATACTTATATCGATAACCGGGAGATGATTGCCCGTGGACCGGTTTGGTCTGCACCTAACTATTTGTTGTTACTCAGTATGGCCGTACAGGGATTTGGCTGGTGCTCTCTGCCCTGTGCTCTGGTTGAGGAGTTTGCAACAGAAAAACCGCTGGTTCAGCTCGACGTACCTGGCTGGCCAAAGGCAATTTCTATCGATCTGCTTTGGAATAAAAAATCGCCACCAGGCGCGGCTGGAAATTGGCTTAAGCATCATTTACAGCATATCAATGCCCCAAATAGTCGAACTTAGATTAGTTAAAATATGGAATCCTGAAATAATCTCTGTTGATATGTGGAGCCATCTTCCAGGCTCCCACCTAAATCATGTTAGCAGTTCCATTTTTTTGATGATTTCCGCATGAGCATCATCGTTATCCCCAGCGACAAATTGAATACAAAACCAGTGCTACCGCCATTGCAATTCCTACCGTTGCGAATGCTTCAGGCCAGCTCATTGATTCACCTCCTGCGCGGTTCTGGTAGTGGTATCCAGAACAAGGCGTTCCCTAACCACGATAAAGTGCCGTCGCTCAACTCCACGTATTCCCCTTGCACCTATCCTGCCATATACTCACCGTGCTTTGAATAAATTAAAATCCAATCATCTTGAGCGGGCATTCGCTCACTACAGCGTATCCAACCACCCGGAGTTACCGGAGAGTTGCCGCGTTCTTTAATGTGCAAGCGAGGCTCACCATCTTTTGGTTCAGGCCACTGGCGCTCCATGTTGATCTTCAATTTATCTTCCTGTAGTGGCTCGCTCCATTGCACCGCGATCTTCAAATCTGCGGATTACTTCCAGCAGTTGCATCGGCTCAATATCCTGAATCTCAAGACCGCCGATGATGGGTAAAATGTCGTCATCAAACATTTTGGCAAGTTCAGTTGCATAGCCTACTGACCAGACTTGCTTCTTGTGCTCGTACCATTCCTTGTAAATCGCACTAAATGAATTGTTGTTAGACGAAGCCTTTTTCGCCTTTACCGGATCGATGCCAACCGAGATGTCTTTCCTCGCAGTCCATGCCTTATCCCTTGCCTCCTGCAAAGTCATAAGCGGATATTTTCCGACAGTCAGGATTTTCTCCTTACCGTCAATCTTGTAGCGAAGCTGCCATACCTATTTCCCGGATACAGGGACATAAAGGTACAGGCCATTACCATCGAGAAGGCGGTATGGTTTTTCTTTCGGCTTAGCTGCTTCAATCTGCTTAACGGTGAGCATGGGTAAAAATCCGGTGGGTAAAATTATTTTATCCACTTTTTACCCGTCATGGAGTGCGGCTGTCAACGATCTGACGCGAACCATGACGAACTGTTAATCTACGGAAGACTTGATATTCAGGGGATTTTACGGACTGGTACGGATGGGAGCGAACTGATAAATGGTGTCCCCTGCAGGAATCGAACCTGCAATTAGCCCTTAGGAGGGGCTCGTTATATCCATTTAACTAAGAGGACAATGCGGCATGAGTATACCCGCTAATGCTCAGCGGGGTAAGTACACTGCCGCTCGATTGCTTAAACCCTCGCCATTTATGCCGGGTTTTTATCATTTTTCTTAATGTTTTCCGCACGTTCTGCTTTTTGTCGTGCTTCTGCTTTGCGCTTGTTGCTCATGTCGTTACGGATCTGTGCATGACTCATTAACGCGAAGATAAAGGTGCCGCCGCAGATGTTTCCTGCCAGAGTAGGCAGCGCGAAGGGCCAGATGAAATCGCTCCAGTGCAGCGTGCCGTTAAATACCAGATAGAGGATTTCTACAGAACCGACAACGATGTGGGTGGTATCTCCGAGGGCGATAAGCCAGGTCATTAATATAATCACTACAATCTTTGCCGCACCCGCTGCAGGAAACATCCATACCATAGTGGCGATCAGCCAGCCGGAAATGATCGCGTTGGCAAACATCTCACTGGGGGTGTTCTTCATCACATCCATGCCGATTTTTACAAATGCATCGCGAGTTTCTTCATTAAAGATAGGCATATATTCAAATGCCCACGCCGCAATACCTGTCCCGAGAATATTCCCCAGCAGCACGACGCCCCATAACCGCATAAGTAAGCCGACGTTGCTCATTGTCGGTTTTTGCATGACGGGTAGTACTGCAGTCACGGTGTTTTCGGTAAATAATTGCTGGCGGGCCATAATGACGATAATAAAGCCAAAGGTATAACCGAGATTCTCCAGCAAGAAACTGCCCGGCACGCCTTCCAGTTCGACATGAAATATCCCTTTTGCCAGTAGTGAAGCGCCCATCGACAGACCCGCCGCAATGGCTGACCACAGTAGCGCCATTGCGTCGCGTTCCAGCTCTTTTTCACCATCCTGGCGGATATGTTCATGAATTGCCATCGCCCGGGAGGGGAGTCGGTCTTCATCTATTTCTATTTTTTTGCCGCGTTCTTTTTCTTCGCTCTCAACTTCAATTTCGTCGCTGTGTTGATCAATTTTGTCGTTGTCCATGGTCTCTTCTCTTGAATTAGCACGTATAGCTAAAGCGTAGCGGCTTTTTTGCTCGCAACTGGCGGGAGTTACTCTGAAAATGTAGAAAAGGCTGTGTTTGCCTTTTTCTGTTTCTATAGAATCAAGTAGCCTACAGGGCGTCGATTACCAGGCTATGATCAAATCAGCAAATCAGGGCGTCTGGACATCAGTTGACGTGCTGTTACAATCGCCCACACCTAAACAGGCGGATACGGTATCGTTCCGTCATGGATGGCAAACTGCATAAGCCATAAAAAAACAGGGAGACATTTATGAAGCTTCGCCTGTCGGCGCTTGCTCTTGGAACTACGCTTCTGGTGGGGTGTGCGAGTTCCGGTACAGATCAGCAAGGGCGTTCTGACCCATTAGAAGGGTTCAACCGCACCATGTACAACTTCAACTTCAATGTATTAGACCCGTATATTGTTCGACCGGTCGCAGTCGCCTGGCGTGATTATGTTCCGCAACCGGCGCGTAACGGTTTGAGCAACTTTACCGGCAACCTTGAAGAACCTGCGGTGATGGTTAACTACTTCTTGCAGGGCGACCCTTATCAGGGGATGGTCCACTTTACCCGCTTTTTCCTGAACACTATTTTGGGGATGGGCGGCTTTATTGATGTTGCGGGGATGGCGAACCCGAAACTGCAACGGACTGAACCTCACCGCTTCGGTAGTACGCTTGGTCATTATGGCGTGGGTTATGGGCCGTACGTACAATTACCGTTCTACGGTAGCTTCACGCTGCGTGATGACGGCGGTGATATGGCGGATGGTCTTTACCCGGTACTTTCCTGGCTGACCTGGCCGATGTCCGTGGGTAAATGGACGCTTGAAGGTATCGAAACCCGTGCGCAACTGCTGGATTCCGACGGCCTGCTGCGTCAGTCGTCCGACCCATACATTATGGTGCGCGAAGCGTACTTCCAGCGTCATGATTTCATCGCCAATGGCGGCGAACTCAAACCGCAGGAAAACCCGAACGCGCAAGCGATTCAGGATGAGTTAAAAGATATCGATTCTGAATAAGAAACAAATAAAAAAGGTGAGTCGCAAAACTCACCTTTTTTGTTGTTATCCATCAATTACCACAAGTAAAAGGAGACAAACCGACAATGACCCGGACGAAATTATGTAAAAATACTGATGTTCGTCACTGACTGTTTCCGATATTCAGACGTTGAAAAATCAAAAAACTGGACAAATAATTTTAATTATCATCAAAATTAACACCCAACGCAGAGAGTTGTTTAATTTCACTTTGATATTTCATCTGGCGATTTTGAAGTCTTTTTTCAACTTTATCTTCGATTTCCTTAAACTGTTTATATTCATTTTGAGAGTTGTCAACGTCAACTTCGTTAGCGAATAAAGTAGAAATTATTTCTTTTACATTATCGCGTCTAAATTTTGCATCGTCCACTTGAAAATTGTATCTTATTGCTCGACCTAAACGTTTAAAAACTTCGTTAGGTTCTCTCAGTCTTTCCCCGTTGAGCTCGTTTACAACCTGATGATCGGAACCTGTTGCAAATGACTCTGCCATGATAGCTTTACTGCTTTCAAACCACGCTGAAGCATTCCTGGCGTTTTCACTACAATATTGGGTGAGACTATCACCATTAATACGAATTCCTCTTTGAATGTGGTAGTCGTCCTGATCGTAGTAACCGAGAGATAAGTAATCATTTCCGTTTTTATTTTTAATTACAATAGCGAGAGAGTCGCCTTTTTTATCTTTACCGTACCAGGTAAATAAGTCCGTTGGTTCGCTTTTCCCGCTCTCATCAAATTTCGTTACCGTATGTCTGAGTTTGTGCGATATTTTATCGAAGATAAAACCAGGATTTCCATCATATATTTCTTTTATTGCGCTGAAGATCATTTCCTTGTTATGGATATCATGAGTATTCTCTACTACATTTTCACTGATGATGGTTTGACCGACTTTTTTGTTTTCATCGTTTGCAGGTGATTTTGTTGGTTCTTGATTATTAATACCAATAATACCATCATCAGTATATTCAGCATTATTTATATCATCATGAGTCTTCTCAACTATGTTGTCATTAATGATAGTACGGACGAGTTCTTTGTCTTTATAGTTCGCAGATAATTTTATTGGTTCTTGGTTGTCGATACCAATAGTAATATAGTCTGTATCATTGGAGCCAATATCAATATAAGTAACTGAGGAATTATTGATAATTATTCTATCAAGTTCACCGGTTCCTCGTATGGCATTTTTTATAAGCTCAAGTAGATGTTTAATACAGGTACTTATTCCTTCCTTGCCATTAAAAAGGTTTTTGAACTCTTGTACTAATCCATTAACTTCATTATTGTTATTTTCATTGGTGGATTCTGTGTAAGTAGGGCAGGTATTGTTGATTGAAACAGATGGTAGCATGATTTTATTCCACGTTGATTGATTTGTTGCAAATATATATTACCTAATAAAATAGACTATCAAAAAACGCTCATTTATTTAGAACCTATCTTTAATTTGAGTGTATGAGCGCATAATAGCCAGGGTGGTTTGAGTATCCTGGAAATTCAGAAAAGTAAACTCATTGAGAAGGACGAGCAGAACGCCTGATAATCTGTCTTTCCCTTCAGGCCTGTCTGTGGATAACGCTTACAAATTTGCAAGGGCAAGCTGACATCAGGCTGTTTGCAAAATTGTCTTATCTCAGGAGGCAAGCAATGAGGAAACTACTTTCGGTGAAGAGAGGGAGTTAAAGCCACCTGCTATGCAGGTGACTTTAACCCGGTAAACGCGTTATCAGAATGCGTAGTTAAAGTTCGTCCCGAACAGCCAGGCTTTACCTTCAGACTCGAACTGATATGGGCCTTCGTTAATTTTCACGCTCTGGCCGTGCATATAAGAAACACCAACGTCGACTGAAGCATCTTTATTAAATGCGTAAGTCGTACCTGCACTCAGCCAGAAACGGTCCTGGTCCGGAATGGAGATAGAACGATTCTGTGCCGGAACTGGGCTGTCATCGAAGGCGATACCGGTACGGAAGGTCCAGTTATCATCGTAGTAATAAGTGGTACCCAACGCGATGCGGTAAGCATCTTTAAAGCCTTCATGTTTCTGGAACAGCGTGTCGCCACTCGTTGATGTCGCTTTCAGTTGCTGGAACTGACTCCAGCTGGTGTAAGCCAGGCTATAGTGAATTGCCCACTGCGGATCAACACGGTTATAACCCGACACTTCCCACATTTCAGGCAGGTTCAGCGTCAGATAACCCGACTGCGTTGCGCCACCTGTCGCGGTAGGAATTGGCAAACCGTAGTTATTAAAAGCCGGGTTAAGATCGCTGCTGTAGTTACCCTTGAAGTCAATTTTCACTTCAGAGCGGTAGGTCAATGCGTAGCGGTTGTTTTTATCCAGTTCGTACAGGATCCCGGCGTTCCAGCCAAAGCCCCACTGGTTACCGTTCAGGTGAGCGATTTTGGTATTACTGTCGATGCCGTTGGCGGTAGCTGCTAATGCTTGCCCCTGAGGAGTCTGCCAAGCAGGAGATTGCTTAATCTGACCAGCCACCAGTTGCCCCAGATCGCCTGCGAAACGTTCAATTTTCGCACGAGCGTAGACGGCGTTGAAACCAAGACCAAAGCTCCATGCATTATTTAAGCGATACGCACCGCTTAAGTTCAGGTTCATGGTTTCGAGGTCGGTGGTACCCCCGACAGAACCGCCTGCATAAGTATCGTTAAACTCTGTCGCCAGACCATAGTTAGAGGTAATAGAAGCCCCCCAACCAAATTGGTCGTTAATCGGTGCAACAAAGTGCATGTTCGGAACCCATGCCGTAGGCGCGATATTATCGGCTTTCAGGCTACGACCAGACGGAGACGTTCCGCTGATATTTACGTCCGGATCTATATAAACCGCACCCGCAGAAAATGTCGGGCGGTCAAACATGGTAATCAACGCGGGGTTACGGCTGACGTTACCTGCATCATCGGCAATAGCGCCTTCCCCTGAATAAGCCCGGCCCAGGCCAGAGGAAGAAAATTCGTTTAACTGAAAGCCTGCCGACCAGGCCTGGGTGGAGATAAGTGCCACTGCGACTGCGATAGCAGACTTTGTAAACAGGGTTTTCTGGCTCATGACCATAACCTCAATGATTTATTTTTATACAAACTATGTTACGTACTGTAACAGGAGCGCGAAGTGTAGGGTCTGAGGTACATCTTAGAAATCAGACCAGTGGCGAGAGTATAGGTCGGACCAGATGGAATGTTGCAAGTATGTTTCTATATTTTTTCAAATATGATCTAAGAAACGCGATCCAGCTGGCAAAATTTGGAGGTGGCGCACTCATGGATTCGGGTGAATTTTGTTTTAGATCATTTTTAAGTGTGATTTCGGTCACTTATCCGATTTTGCAGAATTAACAACTGGAGCAGTACTTTCCGGAAGCGTAAAATATCCCCAACGTTTATCTGGCACCTTAGGTGCACATACAGAGGAAATCAACGATGAGTAAATGTAGTGCTGATGAAACCCCGGTTTGCTGCTGTATGGATGTTGGCACCATTATGGACAACTCCGACTGCACCGCGTCTTACAGCCGCGTGTTTGCAAACCGCGCAGAAGCAGAACAAACGCTGGCGGCGCTGACTGAAAAAGCCCGTAGCGTTGAATCCGAACCTTGCAAAATCACCCCGACTTTCACTGAAGAGTCTGACGGCGTGCGCCTGGATATCGATTTCACTTTTGCCTGCGAAGCTGAAATGTTGATCTTCCAGCTGGGTCTGCGTTAATTCCTCTCGGGTATATACGCCCCTGTCAGTTCATGGCGGGGGCGTTTTTATTTTCTCTTCCTCTTTTCTCTCTGTGTCATAGCTCCCACTTTCCCTTTTCTCCACTTGGCTAAATGTAAAAAAATGGTTAAGACTATGATCAGGTCAGACCACTTTATTTATTTTTTTACAGGGGAGTGTTATGGGTCAGGTTTTACCGCTGATTACCCGCCAGGGCGATCGTATCGCCATTGTTAGCGGCTTACGTACGCCTTTTGCCCGTCAGGCGACGGCTTTTCATGGCATTCCCGCTGTTGATTTGGGGAAGATGGTCGTAGGCGAATTGCTGGCACGCAGCGAGATCCCCGCCGAAGTGATTGAACAACTGGTTTTTGGTCAGGTCGTACAAATGCCTGAAGCCCCCAACATTGCGCGTGAAATTGTTCTTGGCACCGGAATGAATGTCCATACCGATGCTTACAGCGTCAGCCGCGCTTGTGCTACCAGTTTTCAGGCGGTTGCAAACGTCGCCGAAAGCCTGATGGCGGGAACTATTCGTGCGGGGATTGCCGGCGGGGCAGATTCCTCTTCCGTATTGCCCATTGGTGTTAGTAAAAAACTGGCGCGCGTGTTGGTGGATGTCAACAAAGCCCGCACGATGAGCCAACGACTGAAACTTTTTTGTCGCCTGCGTTTGCGTGACTTAATGCCCGTACCGCCTGCGGTGGCGGAGTATTCCACAGGCTTGCGGATGGGCGACACCGCCGAACAAATGGCGAAAACCTACGGTATTACTCGCGAACAGCAAGATGCGCTGGCGCACCGTTCACATCAGCGTGCTGCTCAGGCATGGTCAGAAGGTAAACTCAAAGAAGAGGTAATGACCGCCTACGTTCCTCCTTATAAACAACCGCTCGCGGAAGACAACAATATTCGCGGCAATTCCACGCTTGCTGATTACGCAAAGCTGCGTCCGGCGTTTGATCGCAAACACGGGACGGTAACGGCAGCAAACAGTACGCCGCTGACCGATGGCGCAGCGGCGGTGATCCTGATGACTGAATCGCGGGCGAAAGAATTGGGCCTGGTGCCGCTAGGATATCTGCGTAGCTACGCATTTACCGCTATTGATGTCTGGCAGGACATGTTGCTCGGCCCGGCCTGGTCAACGCCGCTGGCGCTGGAACGCGCTGGATTGACGATGGCCGATCTGACATTGATTGACATGCACGAAGCCTTTGCCGCCCAGACGCTGGCCAATATTCAGTTGCTTGGCAGCGAACGTTTTGCGCGCGACGTACTGGGGCGTGCACATGCCACTGGCGAAGTGGACGATAGTAAATTTAACGTGCTTGGTGGTTCCATTGCGTACGGGCATCCCTTCGCAGCGACTGGAGCGCGGATGATTACCCAGACATTGCATGAACTTCGCCGTCGCGGCGGTGGATTTGGCTTAGTGACCGCTTGTGCTGCTGGTGGGCTTGGTGCGGCAATGGTTCTGGAGGCGGAATAATGGAAATGGCATCAGCTTTTACTCTTAATGTTCGTCTGGACAACATTGCAGTCATCACCATCGACGTTCCCGGTGAGAAAATGAATACCCTGAAGGCGGAGTTTGCCTCGCAGGTGCGCACCATTATTAAGCAACTTCGCGAAAACAAAGAATTACGTGGAGTTGTATTTATCTCAGCGAAACCGGACAACTTTATCGCCGGAGCAGACATCAACATGATCGGCAACTGCAAAACGGCGCAAGAAGCGGAAGAGCTGGCGCGGCAGGGGCAACAGTTAATGGCGGAGATTCATGCTCTGTCTGTTCCGGTTATCGCGGCTATTCATGGCGCTTGCCTGGGGGGCGGGCTGGAACTGGCACTGGCGTGTCATGGCCGCGTCTGCAGTGACGATCCTAAAACGGTGCTTGGCTTGCCGGAAGTTCAGCTTGGATTATTGCCAGGTTCAGGCGGTACTCAGCGTTTGCCGCGCCTCATTGGCGTCAGCACCGCGCTGGAGATGATCCTCACAGGCAAGCAACTACGGGCAAAGCAGGCTTTAAAACTGGGGCTGGTGGATGATGTCGTTCCGCACTCTATTTTACTGGAATCCGCCGTTGAGTTGGCAAAGCAGGATCGACTATCTTCCCGCCCGCTACCTGTACGTGAGCGCATTCTGGCGGGGCCGCTAGGTCGTGCACTGTTGTTCAAAATGGTCGGCAAGAAAACAGAGCAGAAAACTCAGGGGAACTATCCGGCGACAAAACGCATTCTTGAAGTCATCGAAACCGGATTAGCGCAAGGCACCAGTAGCGGCTATGACGCGGAAGCCCGTGCCTTTGGTGAACTGGCGATGACACCACAATCGCAGGCTCTGCGTAGTATCTTTTTTGCCAGTACCGAAGTGAAGAAAGATCCGGGCAGTGATGCTCCGCCCGCGCCGTTAAATAGCGTAGGGATTTTAGGTGGTGGCTTGATGGGGGGCGGTATTGCTTATGTTACTGCTTGTAAAGCGGGCTTGCCGGTCAGAATTAAAGATATCAACCCGCAGGGCATAAATCATGCATTGAAGTACAGCTGGGATCAGTTGGAGGGCAAAGTGCGCCGCCGACATCTCAAAGCCAGCGAACGTGACAAACAGCTGGCATTAATTTCGGGAACAACGGATTATCGCGGCTTTGCCCATCGTGACTTAATTATTGAAGCGGTGTTTGAAAATCTCGAATTAAAACAAAAGATGGTGGCGGAAGTAGAGGGAAATTGCGCCACTCATACCATCTTCGCTTCGAATACGTCATCTTTACCAATTAGTGATATTGCCGCTCACGCCTCGCGGCCGGAGCAGGTTATCGGTCTTCATTTCTTCAGCCCGGTAGAAAAAATGCCGCTGGTGGAGATCATTCCCCATACGGGGACATCGGCGCAAACCATCGCTACAACGGTAAAACTGGCGAAAAAACAGGGAAAAACGCCAATTGTTGTGCGTGACAAAGCCGGGTTTTATGTCAATCGCATTTTAGCGCCTTACATCAATGAAGCTATCCGCATGTTGACTGAAGGTGAACGGGTTGAGCATATCGATGCCGCACTGGTCAAGTTTGGTTTTCCGGTGGGACCAATCCAACTTTTGGATGAGGTAGGAATCGATACCGGGACTAAAATTATTCCTGTACTGGAAGCCGCTTATGGAGAACGTTTTAGCGCGCCTGCAAATGTTGTTTCTTCAATTTTGAATGACGATCGCAAAGGCAGAAAAAATGGTCGGGGTTTCTATCTTTATGGGCCGAAAGGGCGTAAAAGCAAAAAACAGGTCGATCCTGCTATTTATCCGCTGATTGGCGCGCAAGGGCAGGGGCGACTCTCCGCACCGCAGGTTGCTGAACGGTGTGTGATGATGATGCTGAATGAAGCTGTACGTTGTCTGGACGAGCAGGTTATCCGTAGCGTGCGTGACGGGGATATCGGCGCGGTATTTGGAATTGGGTTTCCGCCGTTTCTCGGTGGCCCATTTCGCTATATCGACGCTCTCGGTGCGGCAGAAGTGGTTGCAATAATGCAACGTCTGACCGCGCGGTACGGTTCTCGTTTTACCCCTTGCGATCGTTTAGTTGAGATGAGCGAACGTGGGGAAAGTTTTTGGAAAACAACTGCAACTGACCTGCAATAAGAAGGTCAAAGTTATATGAATCCGCGCTGAATGGCGGAGCGTTGGTCAAAATGTAAACGCATATTGACTATACTTACGCCATTGAGGTAAAAAACAGCGTTTCATTCGGTGAATGGATAAGGCACAATGCCGGCCACCGTCGTGTTTCTCTGGTTTCAGATGAAACACGACGGGCGAATCTGGTTAACAAAAGCGGTGCAATATGCAAGTTTTTATCATGCGTCACGGCGACGCAGCCCTCGATGCCGCCAGTGATTCGGTTCGTCCTCTGACCACTAATGGTTGTGACGAATCTCGCCTGATGGCGAACTGGCTGAAAGGTCAAAAAGTGGAAATCGAACGTGTTCTGGTGAGCCCGTTCCTGCGAGCCGAGCAAACACTGGAAGAAGTGGCGGATTGTATGGACCTGCCTTCCAGCGTAGAAGTTCTGCCTGAGCTAACGCCCTGTGGCGATGTTGGTCTGGTCAGTGCGTATCTCCAGGCACTGACCAACGAAGGTGTCGAATCGGTACTGGTTATCTCCCACTTACCATTAGTCGGGTATCTGGTTGCCGAGTTATGTCCGGGCGAAACGCCGCCTATGTTTACCACTTCAGCGATTGCCAGCGTAACACTTGATGAAAGTGGAAACGGCCAATTCAACTGGCAGATGAGCCCGTGTAATCTGAAGATGGCAAAAGCAATTTAAAAGCTCATATGCCCGGTTGCGTACGCGTATACCGGGCAAATTTTTTCTGTCCTAATTGTGAATATATTTTACATATCACGAATTTTATTATCTTTCTTGTTATTGAATATTGTAATAACACAGTGGAATAATGGTTTTGTATCTTGAATATAAATTAATTAATTTAATCAAGAATGAATCTTAGCAATAAATAAATGCAAAATCATTATAAATTCTTTTAGTGGTTTTTATATCCAATTCATTCATATTAGTTATGAAATCTTTCTTTTTTTTGATGGCGCGCATGTATTTTTATTGAAAATCGAGAGGGATATTCTGGTTGTGTATTGATTAATTAAATCTACATAAGTGTTTAAGCATTACTACATTGATTGTTCTTAAAGATAAGACCAACATAACGACACACCAGAGAATATCTGTTTACATTCTATGATTATTTGGGACATATGATGTTCAATGGTTAACTAAAAGCGTCAGACATAATATATACAATAATATTATGTCAGTTGCTTGTATTATACATTTTAATGATTTAAGGACAAATAATGATTAAGTTTGCCAAAACAGCCATTGCTGCCGCAATGGTGATGGGCGCAGTTGTCTCCGCGTCAGCATTTGCTGCAGGCAACAACGGTACTGCACGTTTCTACGGCACCATTGAAGACTCCCCGTGCTCTATCGTTCCAGACGATCACAAACTGGAAGTGGATTTAGGTAACATCGGTGCCGAAGTACTGAAAAACAACGGGACCACCACGCCGAAAGATTTTCAGATTCGTTTGCAGGACTGCGTATTTGATACCCAAACGAACATGGAAACGACGTTCACCGGTAACGTTTCTACGGGAAACGAGAATTACTACACCATTTTTAATACCGATACAGGTGCTGCGTTTAACAATGTAAGCCTGGCGATTGGTGATAAGCAAGGTACTTCCTATAAAAGCGGTGCTGGCATTAAACAGGCGATCGTAAATGACTCAGCAACCAATAAAGGCAAACCTAAACAGACTCTGAACTTCAAAGCCTGGTTAGTCGGTGCGACGGGTACGCCTGACCTGGGTGGTTTTGAAGCGAATACCACTTTCCAGATTACCTATCTCTAAGGTAATTCACCCCCATAGCATCTCGCTATGGGGGATTTTGGCGAGTTTTTGGACTTATTATAATAATCACGGATGAATACGTGTATGCCTGACCATTCCCTTTTCCGCTTACGGGCGCTTCCCTGGTGCGTTGCCGTGGCCATCTCTGGATGCCATATCAATGCCTGGGCTGATGAAGATATTCAGTTTGATTCCCGTTTTCTGGAATTAAAAGGCGACACGAAAATCGATCTAAAACGCTTTTCAAGCCAGGGTTATGTTGAACCGGGTAAATACAGTTTACAGGTTGAGGTGAATAAACAGCCATTACCCGGTGAATATGATATTTACTGGTATGCAACAGAAAATGATGCCAATAAGACTTACGCCTGCCTGTCGCCAGACCTGGTGGCACTGCTTGGCTTCAAAGAAGACATTGCGAAAAATTTGCAATGGGTTCACGACGGTAAATGCCTCAAGCCAGGCCAATTTGACGGTCTGGAAATGCGCGCTGACTTAAGCCAGTCCGCACTCCTTATCAGTTTGCCGCAGGCTTATCTTGAATACAGCGATGTCGACTGGGACCCTCCCTCGCGCTGGGATGATGGCATCTCAGGTTTAATTGCCGATTACAGCATCAACGCCCAAACCCGACACGAAGAAAATGGCGGTGATGACAGCAACGATATCAGTGGCAACGGTACGGTTGGCGTTAACCTCGGGCCGTGGCGCTTGCGAGCCGACTGGCAGAGCGATTATCAGCATACCCGCAGTAATGATGAAGAGACGGAAGACAGCACCGAAAGAAACTGGGACTGGAGCCGTTACTATGCCTGGCGCGCGTTACCGAGCCTGAAAGCCAAACTGGCACTCGGTGAAGATTACCTCGATTCCGATATTTTCGATGGCTTTAACTACATCGGCGGTAGTATCAGTACTGACGATCAAATGCTGCCGCCGAACCTGCGCGGCTATGCCCCGGATATTTCCGGCGTGGCCCATACGGCGGCGAAAGTCACCGTTAGCCAGGCCGGGCGCGTAATCTATGAAACCCAGGTGCCAGCCGGGCCATTCCGTATCCAGGATCTCGCCGATTTTAGCTCTGGTACGCTGCATGTGCGTATTGAAGAGGTGAACGGTCAGGTGCAGGAGTATGACATCAGCACTGCCTCCATGCCGTTCCTGACTCGCCCGGGCCAGGTGCGCTACAAAATTATGATGGGGCGACCACAGGAGTGGGGGCACCATGTGCAAGGCGGGTTCTTTTCCGGTGGCGAAGCGTCCTGGGGGATAGCAAACGGCTGGTCACTGTATGGCGGGGCGCTTGGCGATGAAAATTACCAGTCAGCCGCGCTTGGGATTGGTCGCGATCTTTCCGTTTTCGGTGCGATGGCCTTTGATATCACCCACTCGCATACCCGACTTGACGATTCGACCGCTTACGGAAAAAGCACGCTCGACGGTAACTCTTTCAGAGTCAGTTACTCCAAAGACTTTGATGAACTCAACAGCCGCGTCACCTTCGCCGGATACCGCTTCTCGGAAGAGAACTATATGACCATGAGCGAGTATCTGGACGCGAATGACAGCGCAATGGTTCGCTCAGGCAATGATAAAGAGATGTACACCGCCACTTATAACCAGAACTTCAGGGATGCCGGTGTTTCTGTTTACCTGAACTATACGCGTCACACCTACTGGGATCGTGATGAACAGACCAACTACAACGTAATGCTCTCCCACTATTTCAATATGGGGGGCATTCGTAACATGAGTATCTCTCTGACTGGTTATCGCTACGAGTATGACGACAGTGCTGACAAAGGCGTCTACATCTCCTTAAGTATGCCATGGGGCGATAGCAGCGTTGTGAGTTACAACGGCAACTACGGCAGCGGTTCAGACAGCAGCCAGGTAGGGTATTTCAGTCGTATCGATGACGCCAGTCATTATCAGATAAACGTGGGCAACAGTGAAAATCACTCCAGCGTGGATGGTTATTACAGCCGTGACGGCTCAATGGCCCATGTGGATCTCAATGCCAACTACCATGAAGGGCAGTACACCTCTGCCGGGTTGTCGCTACAGGGCGGCGCTACGCTCACGGCTCACGGTGGCGCGTTGCACCGTACTCAAAATATGGGCGGTACGCGACTGCTGATTGACGCTGACGGTGTCGCGGACGTACCGGTCGAAGGAAATGGCGCAGCGGTGTACACCAATATGTTTGGCAAAGCCGTCGTTGCCGACGTCAATAACTACTACCGTAACCAGGCCACGATTGACCTGACCAGACTGCCAGAAAACGCCGAAGCCACGCAGTCTGTCGTGCAGGCGACGCTTACCGAAGGCGCCATTGGCTATCGTCAATTTGCGGTCATCAGTGGGCAAAAGGCGATGGCTGTCCTGCGCATGAGTGATGGCAGTTACCCGCCATTTGGTGCGGAAGTGAGAAACGAACATGACCAGCAGGTCGGCCTGGTTGATGATGACGGCAACGTCTATCTGGCTGGAGTAAAAGCGGGCGAACACATGCGTGTCTCATGGAATGGCGAACCCCACTGTGAGATCTCACTGCCAGACCCGCTGCCTGCCGACCTGTTCAATGGCCTGTTACTGCCGTGCAAGCAACAAGGCGCGGTGATGCCTGCGGCTCCGGCAGAGATTAAACCGATGATTCAGGAACAAACGCAGCAGGTCACACCTGGCGCGGAACCCATGGCTATTTCAGCAAACCAATAACGTGATTAAGGATTGATCCATGTATACATTGACTCGCTCTGCAACACGCGCTGCCCCTGCGTTGGCGCTGCTGGTGGCGGCCGCCAGTTTTACCACCCACGCATCGGTGACGCCCGACCGTACACGCCTGGTCTTCAATGAAGGCGACAAATCTATCAGCGTCACGTTGCGCAATAACGACCCGAAGCAGCCCTACCTGGCACAAAGCTGGATGGAGGACGAAAAGGGCAACAAAATCAGCTCGCCACTTACGGTACTGCCGCCGGTACAGCGTATTGATGCGATGATGAATGGTCAGGTAAAAGTCCAGGGAATGCCGGATATCAACAAGTTACCTGCCGATCGTGAGAGCATGTTCTACTTTAACGTGCGTGAAATCCCGCCAAAATCGAACAAGCCTAATACGCTGCAAATTGCCCTGCAAACGCGTATCAAATTGTTCTGGCGACCAAAGGCACTGGCAAAAATTAACATGAGAGACCCGTGGCAGCACAAGGTGACGTTAACCCGCAATGGCCAGGCGTTCACCGTCAATAACCCCACGCCCTATTACGTGATTATCAGCAATGCCAGCACACAGAAAAATGGTAATCCGGCAGCCGGGTTTACGCCGCTGGTCATGCCGCCGAAATCGTCCGCACCGTTGAATGTGAAGATGGACACTGTGCCGGTGCTGACTTACGTCAACGACTACGGCGCGCGAATGTCGCTGAACTTTAAATGCACTGGCAATAATTGCCAGGTGGATGCAGAGCAAAGCCGCAAAGGCTGAGGCCGGGAGAGTCTTATGAAATACACGTTTCTGGTGGGAACGGGCATTTTTCTCCTGAGCGGTTGGCTGATGGGGAACCTTGCCGTCGCAGGGCAAAGTAAACAGGTGTCATTGTCTTTGCGCGTTCTGGTGGATGGGCCACCGCCCTGTTCCGTAAAGGGGAGCAATGTGCAATTTGGCGAAGTCTACATTAGCAAAATCAATGGCACGAATTACCGCACCACGCAGCCGTTTTATACCCTGAACTGTAGTAGCAGGGCTTCAGGTATTGATGATCTGCGGATGCAGCTTAAAGGCACCACTACCGTGATTAACGGGGAAACTGTCATTGCGACGGAAATACCCGGCCTGGGCATTCGCATTGAAAATGGTGCCGATAACTCTCTGTTCAGGGTGGGTGAAGGTAACTGGTCTGATTTTAATGTTAACCAGTTGCCCAATCTCAAAGCGGTGCCGGTAAAACAGAGTGGAGCGCAGCTTACGCCTGCGGAATTTAACGCCAGTATGACGATGGTGGTGGATTACCAATGAAAAAACGCTTGTTACTTTTACTCTGCACCTGCGGTGGCGTTGCGCTGGCGGCTGGGGATGACATCACCTTCCACGGTACGCTGGTGGCACCGCCTGCCTGTGCTATCAGCGATGGAAAGACCCTCGAAGTGGAATTTCCCGATCTCATCATCGACAGTATCAACGGAGACTATGGTCGCAAGGAAGTGGTATATGGCCTGAGCTGTGACTCTGACACGCGCGATCCCGAGTGGAATATGACACTCACCTGGACGGGTACGCCGACCGCCTACAATAACGCGGCTATCGAAACAGACGTTCCCGGCTTTGGTATTGAGCTTCAGCATGATGGTCAGCGTTTTGAGCTGAATACTCCGCTTGCCATTAACGCCACCGATTTTACCCAAAAGCCGAAACTGGAGGCCGTGCCAGTGAAGTCAGCCGATGCGGTGCTGAGTGATACTACATTTTCAGCCTATGCAACATTGCGGGTGGATTATCAATGAAGACAGACCGTATTTGTTCACTCGGTTATGGGCTGTTAGCGGGCCTGCTGTTGATCGGCAGCACGCGTGCCCTGGCCGTGGACAACAACCTGCATTTTTACGGCAACTTAATTAGCCGCTCTTGTACGCTGGTGGTTGAGAGCGGGAATCTGGCCGAAGTCCATTTTCCAACTATCAGTCGTCGGGATCTTATGGTTGCGGGGGAGTCTGCGCACATCCCGGTGGTGTTTAAGCTGAAAGATTGTAAAGGGCCTGCGAGTTATCAGGTCCAGGTGACTCTTACCGGTACGGAAGACAGTGAACAGCCTGGTTTCCTGGCGCTGGATACCACATCAACCGCGCAAGGTGTGGGGATTGGGATGGAAACGACGGACGGTGTACGGGTGGCGATTAACGACCCAACCGGGGCGAAATTCACGCTTAGCGATGGCAGTAATGACATTAATTTCAGGGCCTGGTTACAGGCGAAAAGCGGTCGGGAAGTGACGATGGGCGATTTTACCGCCAACCTGACGGCGACCTTCGAGTATATATAATATGAAAAAATGGACGGTTTTTTTTACAGGTCTGGTATTAATTGCTCTCGGTTTAGTAATTCCAAAGAGCTATGCGGGTGATAAGCTCCTAAATGCAAATTTCCCAAGTGCCGAAATTTATTATGCAATTAATAATATCTCTATGCAGGGCAGTTTATATTTTTATGTCACAGTATTAACGCCAGAAGAAGTAGCCTATGGTCAATACAATTCAGGCGCAAGAAGAGGCGACACTCTCCAGGTAATATCCTGGACAGGATCGGGTCCTGCACCAAAGTTAGTGCTTACAGACTTTGGCAATACAGCCACATCAAATTGTCCGGGTATCGATACGTCCATATATAAATGTGGATTTATGACTTTCAGTATCACGGTATCATCTGATGATTATGGCTGCCCATGGATCGCCTCTTTTTATTCAGTTTCTCAGGCCAATGGATTTAGCGCATATAAAAGCCCAATAGAGCATAATACTGTTTGCCCGACAATTCCGGTATCTCCCTATGATATCTCCTGGAGTGATAGTTATGTTAGCCATACTAAAACGTTGCAATTACAATCCAATGGTTCAACCATCACAACAACGCTTTCGACCTATCTGATGGAAAGTGGCAATCTCTGCGATGGCAGTAATTTTGATGCCAGAGGAGCATACTGTCGTGCAGTTTCAGATTTATTAACGTTTACCTCTTATGGTTGCGATAGTACACAGGTGACAGTCACACCGACACGTAAACCGTTAACGGATAGAAAACTCCACGATATTGTGGTGAAGGTAAATACCAGTAGTCGGCAACCGATTGATTCTACGTGCCGTTTCCAGTATGTACTGAACGAATTGTAATGTTAATCTTTCACCGACCAGTTAGCTGGTCGGTGAAAGTGCATGTTGATAATGATGTCAGGGCAACTCAGGCGGCAACCACTCTTCCACTTCAACCAACACTAATAAAGCTGCATCACCGCCGTACTCTTTCGGTGCCTGGTGAAACGCCATCACATGGGGATGTTGCGCCAGCCACAGCGGCGTTTGCTGCTTCAAAATATGCTTACCATGACCATGCATCACGCAGGCGCAAAACACATGTTCACGACGGCAGGCGGCAATCAGAGCCCCAAGTTCCTGCTTAGCTTGCAACTGCGTCAAACCGTGTAAATCTAAAAACAACTCCGGCGAATAATCGCCGCGGCGCAGTTTCTTCGCTTCAAAGTGGCTGACATCCGGACGGACATATTTCACCGGACCTTCGGTATTCAATAACGGTTGAAACTCATCGGAGAAATAATGGCTGGCATCGGCCTGTTCCTGAATTAACCGCTTGACTGGTACTTCGCTAATTTTTTTACGCGGCGGCCGATGGACGATGGTGTCCTGCTTTATCTGGCGGGTCCCCGCCATCAACTGGCGGAACAGCGCCTGGTCCTCCTCGCTAAGTGATGATTTCTTTTTCATTTACATCTCTCATTTCTAATTTTCCTACAGTTTACCCGACTCGTCGTCTAATCGATCGTTTTAAACGTATTTTTCCTCACTCACCGCGCGTGAATGCTGATTTATCGTCATCTTCATGGCAAACTAGCCGCCGAAATTAATGCGACCATGCCCTGGAGGAATACGTGGATAAAATTTTCGTTGATGAAGCAGTAAATGAGCTGCAAACCATTCAGGACATGTTGCGCTGGTCGGTGAGCCGCTTCAGCGCGGCAAATATCTGGTACGGCCACGGCACCGATAACCCGTGGGATGAAGCCGTACAACTGGTGCTGCCATCGCTCTACCTGCCGCTGGATATTCCGGAAGATATGCGCACCGCACGTCTGACTTCCAGCGAAAAACACCGTATTGTTGAGCGCGTGATCCGCCGCGTCAACGAACGCATTCCGGTGGCCTACCTGACCAACAAAGCCTGGTTCTGCGGTCATGAATTTTACGTCGATGAACGTGTGCTGGTGCCGCGCTCGCCGATTGGTGAACTTATCAACAATAAATTTGCCGGACTCATCAGCAAGCAACCGCAACACATTTTAGATATGTGCACCGGAAGCGGCTGTATTGCGATTGCCTGCGCTTATGCCTTTCCGGAAGCAGAAGTCGACGCGGTAGACATCTCTCCTGACGCGCTGGCGGTTGCTGAACAGAACATCGAAGAACATGGTCTGATCCACAACGTCATTCCGATTCGTTCCGATCTGTTCCGGGACTTGCCGAAAGTGCAGTACGACCTGATCGTCACTAACCCGCCGTACGTTGATGCGGAAGATATGTCCGACCTGCCAAATGAATACCGTCACGAGCCGGAACTGGGTCTGGCATCTGGTACTGACGGCCTGAAACTGACGCGTCGTATTCTCGGTAATGCGGCAGATTACCTTGCTGATGATGGCGTGCTGATTTGTGAAGTCGGCAACAGCATGGTACATCTTATGGAACAATATCCGGATGTTCCGTTCACCTGGCTGGAGTTTGATAACGGCGGCGATGGTGTGTTTATGCTCACCAAAGAGCAGCTTATTGCTGCACGAGAACATTTCGCGATTTATAAAGATTAAGTAAACACGCAAACACAACAATAACGGAGCCGTGATGGCTGGAAACACAATTGGACAACTCTTTCGCGTAACCACCTTCGGCGAATCGCACGGGCTGGCGCTCGGCTGCATCGTCGATGGTGTTCCGCCGGGTATTTCGCTGACGGAAGCGGACCTGCAACACGATCTCGACCGTCGTCGCCCTGGGACATCGCGCTATACCACCCAGCGTCGTGAGCCGGATCAGGTCAAAATTCTCTCCGGTGTTTTTGAAGGCGTTACTACCGGCACCAGCATTGGTTTGTTGATCGAAAACACTGACCAGCGTTCTCAGGATTACAGCGCAATTAAAGACGTTTTCCGTCCAGGCCATGCCGATTACACCTACGAACAAAAATATGGCCTGCGCGATTATCGCGGCGGCGGTCGTTCTTCCGCTCGCGAAACCGCCATGCGCGTTGCAGCAGGGGCGATTGCCAAAAAATATCTCGCTGAGAAATTTGGTATAGAAATTCGCGGCTGCCTGACCCAAATGGGCGACATTCCGCTGGAAATCAAAGACTGGTCTCAGGTCGAGCAAAATCCATTCTTCTGCCCGGATCCGGACAAAATCGAAGCCTTAGATGAACTGATGCGCGCGCTGAAAAAAGAGGGCGACTCTATTGGCGCGAAAGTCACCGTTGTTGCCAGTGGCGTCCCTGCCGGACTTGGCGAGCCGGTCTTTGATCGCCTTGATGCTGATATCGCCCATGCGCTAATGAGCATTAACGCGGTGAAAGGTGTGGAAATTGGTGATGGTTTTGACGTGGTAGCGCTGCGTGGCAGCCAGAACCGTGACGAAATCACCAAAGACGGTTTCCAGAGCAACCATGCGGGCGGTATTCTCGGCGGCATCAGCAGCGGGCAGCAAATCATTGCCCATATGGCGCTGAAACCGACCTCCAGCATTACTGTGCCTGGACGCACCATTAACCGCTTTGGCGAAGAAGTTGAGATGATCACCAAAGGCCGTCACGATCCTTGTGTTGGGATCCGCGCGGTGCCGATCGCGGAAGCGATGCTGGCGATCGTTTTAATGGATCACCTGTTACGGCAACGGGCGCAAAATGCTGATGTGAAGACTGATATTCCACGCTGGTAAAAATGAACAAAACTGCGATTGCGCTGCTGGCCCTGCTTGCCAGTAGCGCCAGCCTGGCAGCGACGCCGTGGCAAAAAATAACCCAACCTGTGCCGGGTAGTGCACAATCGATAGGCAGTTTTTCAAATGGCTGTATCGTTGGAGCTGACACGCTGCCGATACAGTCCGAACATTATCAGGTCATGCGTACCGATCAGCGTCGCTATTTCGGGCACCCGGACCTGGTGATGTTTATCCAGCGTCTGAGTCGCCAGGTGAGCAATCTGGGCATGGGTACAGTGCTGATTGGCGATATGGGGATGCCTGCTGGTGGTCGTTTCAACGGCGGTCACGCCAGCCACCAGACCGGACTGGATGTGGACATCTTCCTGCAACTGCCGAAAAAACGCTGGACCTCCGCGCAACTCTTGCGCCCGCAAGCATTAGATTTGGTTTCCCGCGACGGTAAACACGTTGTCCCCACGCTGTGGAAGCCCGAAATTTTCAGCTTGATTAAACTCGCCGCGCAGGACAAAGACGTCACGCGCATTTTTGTTAATCCGGCGATTAAACAACAACTTTGCCTTGATGCGGGCACCGATCGCGACTGGTTGCGCAAAGTGCGACCCTGGTTCCAGCATCGCGCCCATATGCATGTACGATTACGTTGTCCTGCCGATAGTCTGGAGTGTGAAGATCAACCTTTACCGCCACCGGGCGATGGTTGCGGGGCAGAACTGCAAAGCTGGTTTGAACCTCCAAAACCGGGAACAACAAAGCCTGAGAAGAAGACACCGCCTCCGTTGCCGCCTTCCTGCCAGGCGCTACTGGATGAGCACGTGATCTAATGGAAACGTTTAATAGCCTGTTTATGGTTTCCCCGCTGTTGCTGGGACTCCTCTTTTTTGTCGCCATACTGGCGGGATTTATCGACTCTATTGCCGGGGGCGGTGGGCTACTCACCATTCCGGCATTAATGGCGGCGGGGATGTCTCCGGCTAACGCGCTGGCAACCAATAAACTGCAAGCCTGCGGTGGCTCTATTTCTGCCACTATCTACTTTATTCGCCGCAAAGTGGTTAGCTTAAGCGATCAGAAACTCAATATCGCCATGACCTTTATTGGCTCAATGAGCGGCGCTTTGCTGGTGCAGTACGTTCAGGCTGATGTCTTGCGGCAGATTTTGCCCATTCTGGTGATTTGTATTGGTCTTTATTTCTTACTGATGCCCAAACTGGGAGAAGAAGATCGCCAGCGTCGGATGTATGGACTGCCATTTGCGCTGGTAGCAGGGGGCTGCGTTGGTTTTTACGATGGATTCTTTGGCCCGGCTGCCGGATCGTTTTACGCGTTAGCCTTCGTTACGCTGTGCGGCTTTAACCTCGCCAAAGCCACGGCCCACGCCAAATTACTCAACGCAACGTCTAATATCGGCGGTTTGCTGCTGTTTATTCTCGGCGGCAAAGTGATTTGGGCGACAGGATTTGTGATGCTGGTGGGGCAGTTCCTCGGCGCGCGCATGGGGTCAAGACTGGTGTTGAGCAAAGGGCAAAAGCTGATTCGCCCGATGATTGTTATCGTCTCGGCGGTGATGAGTGCCAAATTACTTTATGATAGCCACGGACAGGAGATCCTCCACTGGTTGGGGATGAACTAATGAATAGTACACACCACTATGAGCAGTTGATTGAAATTTTTAATAGCTGCTTTGCCGATGAATTTAATACCCGTCTGATTAAAGGCGACGACGAACCGATCTATCTTCCTGCTGATGCGGAAGTACCGTATAACCGAATCGTCTTTGCTCACGGCTTTTATGCCAGCGCAATTCATGAGATTTCGCACTGGTGTATTGCCGGGAAAGCGCGCCGTGAGCTGGTTGATTTCGGCTACTGGTATTGTCCGGACGGACGCGATGCCCAAACGCAAGGCCAGTTTGAAGATGTTGAAGTGAAGCCGCAGGCGCTGGACTGGTTGTTCTGTGTGGCGGCGGGATATCCGTTTAATGTCAGTTGCGACAATCTGGAAGGGGATTTCGAACCGGACCGCGTGGTATTTCAACGGCGGGTACATGCACAGGTGATGGATTATCTGGCAAACGGTATTCCCGAGCGTCCGGCACGCTTCATTAAAGCACTACAAAATTATTATCACACGCCGGAACTTACGGCGGAACAGTTCCCGTGGCCGGAAGCGCTCAACTGAAGCCTGCGCCACGTTTTACAATGAGGAAAGAAGATGATCGCGGAGTTTGAATCACGCATTCTGGCATTAATCGACGGTATGGTTGACCATGCCAGTGATGATGAGTTGTTTGCCAGTGGGTATTTGCGTGGCCACCTGACATTAGCCATCGCAGAACTGGAAAGTGGTGATGACCACTCCGCCCAGGCGGTACATACGACCGTTAGCCAGAGTCTGGAAAAAGCCATTGGTGCCGGTGAGTTGTCGCCGCGAGACCAGGCGCTGGTGACCGATATGTGGGAAAATCTGTTTCAACAGGCTTCACAGCAGTAAGTTGTTGGCGTCTGGAGCGTCATGCCTGATGCGACGCTTATCGCGTCTTATCAGGCCTACAGGTTTTACGTAGGTCGGATAAGGCGTTCACGCCGCATCCGACATTGAGTGCATAATGCCTGATGCGACGCTTACTGCGTCTTATCAGGCCTACAGATTTCACGTAGGTCGGATAAGGCGCTTACGCCGCATCCGACATTGAGTGCATAATGCCTGATGCGACGCTTACCGCGTCTTATCAGGCCTACAGGTTTTACGTAGGTCGGATAAGGCGTTCACGCCGCATCCGACATTGAGTGCATAATGCCTGATGCGACGCTTACCGCGTCTTATCAGGCCTACAGGTTTCACGTAGGTCGGATAAGGCGTTCACGCCGCATCCGACAAACGCTGCCAAAGCAGATTACCCTGCCTTAACCGCTTTCCCTTTCAACAACTTCCGCACCCATAACCGATTTGGATTTAACGCCGCCAGCGTATTGCTATCCATCGGAATCGGTTCGTCGCTCATCTGCGCTGCCAGAATCTCGGCACACAGCGGGGCAGAGCACAAACCACGCGAACCTAAAGCCGCAAGCATAAAGAGATCGTCATAAACCGGTGCGCTTACCGCGTTGTCTTTCTGTTCCGCCAGAGAGGCATATTCCGCGAGCGTTGCATCATAATCAGGGACATTGCCTACCATTGGCAGATGATCACGAGTGGCACAACGCACACCGCAGCGAGCGTCTTTATCACTGACATCAACCTCTTTTGCCCACTGCGCCTGTGGGAAACAATCAATCAACCGCTGGCGATTCTGCTGCTGATCTTCATCACTGTACGCCGTATCTTCGCTGCCGCGATGATAACTGGCACCAATACAATGATATTGATTCGTCGGATTTTGTGGTGTGAGATAACCGTCATAGCACAGCACCTGCTTCAGCTTCGCCAGTTCCGGCGTTGTTGGAATATGGCTGACCTGACCGGCAACGGAATACACCGGCAGAGACGACGTTTGGCTGAAACCGCTGATTTGATGCCCGTTCGCCAGTACCACCACACTATGTGTTGCTTGCTGATCTCCTGCAAAATTCAACAACCAACAGTCATCCTGACGGGATAAATCCTTTAACTGATGTTGATAACAAATCTGCAAACCCTGCTGTTGTGCCAGCTTAAGCACATTACGGGTCAGCTCTGCCGGACACAGCCAACCACCTTGCGGATAAGTAATACCGCTGCAATTTGTCGCAACGCCCGTAATTTGTTCAACCGCCTTAGCATCAACGGCCACAGCCAGTTCTGCGGGTAAATCCATCGACAGCATTTGTGCGATTTTGTGCTGACTTTTCTCATCCCAGCCTAACTGCGTGACGCCGCACCAGTCATGATCAAATTTAACAGGCAATAAATCGTAAAGCCGACGAGCAAATGTAAACGCATTGGAGAAAAACCGGTTTAGTGCTTCATCATGTTTACTTAAGAGCGGATACAGCGCCCCCTGGCGATTGCCGGAAGCACCGAGCGCGGGGGCCTCATCCGCACAATAAAGTGTAACCTGCCATCCACGACGTAATAGCGCCAGCGACAATAATGCGCTGGCGATACCACCGCCAATAATCGCCGCTTCCCGTTTGCCACTACCCGTACGGTTAAACCACGGCGTGGAGCAGGGGAGGGGTAATGTCTGTTCCATCACCCCACAAAGCATTTCCCGTTTACGCCCAAACCCTTTGCGCTTTTGCATGGTGAATCCGGCTTCCTGCAAACCCCGGCGGACAAAACCGGCAGACGTAAATGTCGCCAGAGTGCCACCCGGACGCGCCAGCCTTGCCATGGCGTTAAACAGATTTTGCGTCCACATATCCGGGTTCTTCGCTGGCGCAAAGCCGTCCAGAAACCAGGCATCTACCTTTTGATTTAGCGAATCGTCCAGTTGGCTGGTCAGTTCGTTAATATCGCCAAACCATAAATCCAGCGTCACGCGGCCTTCATCGAGCAATAAACGATGGCAACCGGGCAAGGGCAAAGGCCACTGCGCCTGAAGTTTTTCTGCCCACGGAGCCAGTTCCGGCCAGTGTTGATGCGCTAAGGCTAAATCCGCACGAGTGAGGGGAAATTTCTCAAAACTAATGAAATGTAAGCGTTGTAATTGCGCTTGCGGATGAGCTTCGCGAAACTGATCAAATGCCTGCCATAGCGTCAGGAAGTTTAATCCGGTGCCGAAGCCGCTCTCTGCTACCACAAACAGAGGATGCGGATGTTCAGGAAAGCGTGCCTCTAATTGGTTACCCCCAAGAAAAACATAGCGTGTCTCTTCCAGTCCGTTATCGTTGGAAAAATAGACATCGTCAAAATCTCGGGAAACAGGTGTACCCTCAGCATTAAATTCGAGGTTGGCAGGTTGTATGGCGTAGTGTTTCACGTAAGTTACTCGTCTTACAGGCGGTGGCTCGATCTTAGCGATGTGTGTCAGGCTGCGCAAATTTCTCTATTAATTGGCTGATCGGACTTGTTCGGCGTACAAGTGTACGCTATTGTGCATTCGAAACTTACTCTATGTGCGACTTACAGAGGTATTGAATGAAACGTGCAGTGATTACTGGCCTGGGCATTGTTTCCAGCATCGGTAATAACCAGCAGGAAGTCCTGGCATCTCTGCGTGAAGGACGTTCAGGGATCACTTTCTCTCAGGAGCTGAAGGATTCCGGCATGCGTAGCCACGTCTGGGGCAACGTAAAACTGGATACCACTGGCCTCATTGACCGCAAAGTTGTGCGCTTTATGAGCGACGCATCCATTTATGCATTCCTTTCTATGGAGCAGGCAATTGCAGATGCTGGCCTCTCCCCGGAAGCTTATCAGAATAACCCGCGCGTTGGCCTGATTGCAGGTTCTGGCGGCGGTTCCCCGCGTTTCCAGGTGTTCGGCGCTGACGCTATGCGTAGCCCGCGCGGCCTGAAAGCGGTTGGCCCGTATGTGGTCACCAAAGCGATGGCATCTGGCGTTTCTGCCTGCCTCGCCACGCCGTTTAAAATTCACGGCGTTAACTACTCCATCAGCTCCGCGTGTGCGACTTCCGCACACTGTATCGGTAACGCAGTAGAGCAGATCCAACTGGGCAAACAGGACATCGTGTTTGCTGGCGGCGGCGAAGAGCTGTGCTGGGAAATGGCTTGCGAATTCGACGCGATGGGCGCGCTGTCTACTAAATACAACGACACCCCGGAAAAAGCCTCCCGTACTTACGACGCTCACCGCGACGGTTTCGTTATCGCTGGCGGCGGCGGTATGGTGGTGGTTGAAGAGCTGGAACACGCGCTGGCGCGTGGGGCTCACATCTATGCTGAAATCGTTGGTTACGGCGCAACGTCTGATGGTGCAGACATGGTTGCTCCGTCTGGCGAAGGCGCAGTTCGCTGCATGCAGATGGCGATGCACGGTGTTGATACGCCAATCGACTACCTGAACTCTCACGGTACTTCAACTCCGGTTGGCGACGTGAAAGAGCTGGCGGCTATCCGTGAAGTATTCGGTGATAAGAGCCCGGCGATTTCTGCAACCAAAGCAATGACCGGTCACTCTCTGGGCGCTGCGGGTGTGCAGGAAGCTATCTACTCTCTGCTGATGCTGGAACACGGCTTTATCGCACCGAGCATCAACATTGAAGAGCTGGACGAGCAGGCTGCGGGTCTGAACATTGTGACCGAAACGACCGATCGCGAACTGACTACCGTTATGTCTAACAGCTTCGGCTTCGGTGGCACCAACGCCACGCTGGTAATGCGTAAGCTGAAAGATTAATTCGGAGTAGGTCGGATAAGACGCGTCAGCGTCGCATCCGACGATACGCGCTAAAGAAAAAGGGAACCCGATGGTTCCCTTTTTCACATCATTGACAATCGCCGCCTGTTCCAGGCAAACTTCCCGCTTTGTCGATTTCCTTCTGAAAAGACGTACGCGTTAAATCCTGCCAACGCGTACCGTAACCCTGAAACCAGAGAGATGAGACGGGGAAATTCCTCGCCTTGCGCTGCATTCTGGAGTAATGCATGACTGCTGTAAGCCAAACCGAAACACGATCTTCTGCCAATTTTTCGCTTTTCCGCATCGCTTTTGCGGTTTTTCTCACCTACATGACCGTAGGGTTACCATTGCCGGTTATCCCGCTGTTTGTTCATCATGAGCTGGGCTATGGCAACACTATGGTCGGGATTGCCGTCGGCATTCAGTTTTTGGCTACGGTGCTGACGCGTGGCTATGCCGGGCGACTGGCCGATCAATATGGTGCAAAACGTTCGGCGCTTCAGGGGATGTTAGCTTGTGGTCTGGCGGGGGGCGCACTGCTGTTGGCGGCGATTTTGCCCATCTCCGCACCGTTCAAATTTGCTCTGTTGGTCGTCGGACGTTTGATTCTTGGCTTTGGTGAAAGCCAGTTACTGACGGGCGCTCTGACCTGGGGATTGGGCATCGTTGGGCCAAAACATTCCGGCAAAGTGATGTCATGGAACGGAATGGCGATTTACGGTGCCCTCGCTGTTGGTGCGCCGCTTGGCCTGTTGATTCATAGCCATTACGGTTTTGCTGCCCTGGCGCTCACCACAATGGCATTACCCATACTGGCGTGGGCCTGTAACGGCACAGTGCGCAAAGTACCGGCCCTGGCGGGAGAACGTCCATCGCTGTGGAGCGTTGTCGGGCTTATCTGGAAACCAGGGTTAGGTCTGGCGCTACAAGGTGTTGGTTTTGCGGTTATCGGAACTTTCGTTTCGCTCTACTTTGCCAGCAAAGGATGGGCGATGGCGGGCTTTACTCTTACCGCGTTTGGCGGGGCATTTGTCGTGATGCGCGTAATGTTTGGCTGGATGCCGGACCGTTTTGGCGGCGTGAAAGTGGCGATCGTCTCTCTGCTTGTAGAAACAGTGGGCTTGTTGCTGCTCTGGCAGGCGCCAGGTGCGTGGGTCGCATTAGCGGGCGCGGCCTTAACCGGAGCTGGATGTTCGCTTATCTTTCCAGCGCTGGGCGTGGAGGTGGTTAAACGTGTACCGTCACAAGTTCGTGGCACCGCACTGGGCGGATACGCCGCGTTTCAGGATATCGCCCTCGGCGTCTCCGGGCCGCTGGCGGGAATGCTGGCGACCACGTTTGGTTACTCATCGGTATTTCTTGCCGGGGCGATCTCTGCGGTGCTGGGAATTATTGTCACGATACTGTCGTTTCGTCGGGGTTAACGAACCAGCCAGACCAGCATCAGGATAATCGCGACTAATAGTATCCACAGCGCGGGACGCGTTGCCATGTTTTGCAACGTGTCCATCATCGGTGGAAAAGGATTAAGCAGCGGTTGCATATCACGCGGATCAATCCCTTTAACCCGCCGTTGATAAAGCTGATTAAGGATATCCTCAGCCTGGGCTGAAGAAAGCGATGATTGCGCAGAAAGGCCATATTTTTGCTGGATATATGCCGATAACGCCGCCAGTTCACTGGCGTCTAAAGGTTGTTTCAGCGCCATCTGTAGTGATTCCAGCGTCGGCGTATTTTGCTGGCTTAGCGTCTGACGCGCCTGCAGCCAGGTCACCAGATGGTTAAACAGTTTCGCTGGAATTAACTCACCATCTTTCACCCCGGAAAGTTCCAGCATCGATTGCCAGATCTGCTTGCTGGGTTCTCCCGTTGCCGCCGCAAGTTTGGTAACCAGCTGTTTGAGCGTATTGTGCTCCGCCGGTAATAACGGACGGTCGGTCGCCTCGCGCTGCTGCGGTTGCGGGATAACCATCTTCCCTTCCTGCAACAGGGTGAGAATGGTTTTTAATTGCTCCGGTGAGAGCTGATTCAGTGGCGTCTGACCAAAGTTATGACGAATATAATCCGTGACCGCCTGACGATTATTCCCCAGGCGTAAATACTCACCCAATTGGGCTAAAAGCTGGCGGGCAGAATGGCTTTTTTGCGCGGTCAGCAAACGTTGCGCCAGATTATGCTCAGCGGCGGGAAAGTGACGCGAAAGCAGCGGCGAATCTCCCGACAGGCCAATATCATGCCTGATACCCGCCCACAGTTCTGCTCTTTGCTGTTGCGTCAGCGAAGTCACTTTCGTCATTAAGCTTTCCAGCGAAGTACGTTGCTGACTGGATAAAGGCTGATTGCCCGCGCCAGACGGCAGGTTATCTCCCTGACCTGGTGGTTGCCCAGGAGGAGGGCCGGAAATAGGTTGTATCATTACGTATCCTTATACCTGAAATCATCGCAAGTATGCCTGGCCGCGAGATTATGGCACACTTGTCCGGTTAACTCTCGTCTCATACAGGTAACACAAACGTGAAAATCCTTGTTGATGAAAATATGCCTTATGCCCGCGACTTATTTAGCCGTTTGGGTGAGGTGACTGCGGTTCCGGGGCGTCCAATCCCAGTAGCTCAACTGGCAGATGCGGATGCGCTGATGGTGCGTTCGGTCACGAAAGTGAATGAATCTTTGCTGGCAGGAAAACCCATTAAATTTGTTGGCACAGCCACAGCGGGAACCGACCATGTCGATGAAGCATGGTTAAAGCAGGCGGGAATTGGTTTTTCCGCAGCACCTGGCTGTAATGCGATTGCGGTGGTGGAATATGTTTTCTCCTCACTGCTGATGCTTGCTGAACGCGATGGATTTTCACTGCATGAGCGTACCGTGGGGATCGTGGGCGTTGGTAACGTTGGTCGGCGTTTACAGGCGCGACTGGAAGCGCTGGGGATCAAAACCTTGCTTTGCGATCCGCCGCGTGCCGATCGTGGGGATGAGGGCGATTTCCGTTCGTTGGATGAATTAGTCCAGCATGCGGATATCCTGACATTCCATACGCCACTCTTTAAAGACGGACCTTACAAAACGCTGCATCTGGCGGACGAAAAACTGATTCGTAACCTGAAGCCGGGAGCGATCTTGATTAACGCCTGCCGTGGCGCAGTCGTTGATAATACTGCCCTGTTGACCTGTCTGAATGAAGGTCAGAAGTTAAGCGTAGTGCTGGATGTCTGGGAAGGCGAACCGGAACTCAACGTAGAATTGCTGAAAAAAGTGGATATCGGCACGCCGCATATTGCGGGCTACACCCTCGAAGGTAAAGCCCGTGGCACTACGCAAGTATTTGAAGCGTATAGCAAGTTTATTGGGCATGAGCAACACGTTGCGCTTGATACGTTGCTACCCGCGCCAGAGTTTGGCCGTATTACACTGCATGGTCCGCTCGATCAACCGACGCTGAAAAGGCTGGTGCATTTGGTGTATGATGTGCGCCGCGATGACGCACCGCTGCGTAAAGTCGCCGGGATACCGGGTGAGTTCGATAAACTGCGCAAAAACTATCTTGAGCGCCGTGAATGGTCATCTCTGTATGTGATTTGTGATGACGCCAGTGCGGCATCATTGCTGTGTAAACTGGGTTTTAACGCCGTTCATCATCCGGCACGTTAATCTCTTCTTCATGCTCTCTGCTGTAATATTGGCAGGGAGCTTTGCTATTTCTGGAGTAAACCACCATGTCTGAAGGCTGGAACATTGCCGTCCTGGGCGCAACTGGCGCTGTGGGCGAAGCCCTGCTTGAAACGCTGGCTGAACGTCAGTTCCCGGTTGGGGAAATTTATGCACTGGCACGTAACGAAAGCGCAGGCGAACAACTGCGCTTTGGTGGTAAGACAATCACCGTGCAGGATGCCGCTGAATTCGACTGGACGCAGGCACAGCTGGCGTTTTTTGTCGCAGGCAAAGAAGCTACCGCTGCCTGGGTTGAAGAAGCGACCAACTCAGGTTGCCTGGTGATCGACAGCAGCGGATTGTTTGCTCTCGAACCTGACGTACCGCTGGTGGTGCCGGAAGTTAACCCGTTTGTACTGACCGATTACCGCAACCGAAATGTCATCGCCGTACCGGACAGCCTGACCAGCCAGCTGTTGGCAGCACTGAAACCGTTAATCGATCAGGGCGGTTTGTCACGTATCAGCGTCACCAGCCTGATTTCTGCCTCCGCCCAGGGTAAAAAAGCGGTCGATGCGTTAGCGGGGCAGAGTGCTAAATTGCTCAACGGCATTCCGATTGACGAAGAAGATTTCTTCGGGCGTCAACTGGCGTTCAACATGCTGCCGTTACTGCCGGATAGCGAAGGTAGCGTGCGTGAAGAACGTCGTATCGTTGACGAAGTACGCAAAATCCTGCAAGACGAAGGGCTGATGATTTCGGCAAGTGTTGTTCAGGCACCGGTATTTTACGGTCATGCCCAGATGGTCAACTTTGAAGCTCTGCGTCCGCTGGCGGCAGAAGAAGCGCGTGATGCGTTTGCCCAGGGCGAAGATATTGTGCTCTCTGAAGAGAACGAATTCCCGACGCAGGTGGGGGATGCTTCTGGTACGCCGCATCTTTCCGTTGGCTGCGTACGCAATGACTACGGTATGCCGGAGCAAGTCCAGTTCTGGTCAGTGGCCGATAACGTTCGCTTTGGCGGCGCGCTGATGGCAGTAAAAATCGCCGAGAAACTGGTGCAGGAGTATCTGTACTAATGTCCGACCAGCAACAACCGCCAGTTTACAAAATTGCGCTGGGCATTGAGTACGACGGTAGTAAGTATTACGGCTGGCAACGGCAGAACGAAGTACGCAGTGTGCAGGAGAAGCTGGAAAAGGCGCTCTCCCAGGTGGCGAACGAACCGATCACCGTCTTCTGCGCCGGGCGTACTGACGCAGGTGTACACGGCACCGGGCAGGTTGTGCATTTCGAAACGACCGCGCAGCGCAAAGACGCTGCGTGGACGTTGGGCGTAAATGCGAATTTACCTGGTGACATCGCCGTGCGTTGGGTTAAAGCTGTACCTGATGATTTTCATGCTCGATTTAGCGCCACGGCTCGCCGTTATCGCTACATCATCTACAATCATCGGCTGCGTCCGGCAGTGCTGAGTAAAGGGGTAACCCATTTTTACGAACCGCTGGACGCTGAACGGATGCATCGGGCCGCGCAATGCCTGCTGGGCGAGAATGATTTCACCTCGTTCCGTGCGGTGCAGTGCCAGTCCCGAACCCCGTGGCGCAATGTTATGCATATTAACGTCACGCGTCACGGTCCTTATGTGGTGGTAGATATCAAAGCAAATGCCTTTGTACATCATATGGTGAGGAATATTGTCGGCAGCCTGATGGAAGTCGGTGCCAACAACCAGCCGGAGAGCTGGATAGCAGAACTGCTGGCAGCAAAGGACAGAACGCTGGCGGCAGCAACGGCAAAAGCGGAAGGGCTGTATCTGGTCGCGGTGGATTACCCTGACCGGTTTGATCTTCCAAAACCGCCAATGGGCCCGCTATTTCTGGCGGACTAACGAGAATAAAGCTCGGAAAATTTCAGGCTGTAGCCAACGTAGTTACGGCCTGAAAGATGACGAGTACAAGGCATAGGCTAATATGGACCTGATTTATTTCCTCATCGATTTTATCCTGCACATTGACGTGCATCTGGCAGAACTGGTCGCAGAGTATGGCGTCTGGGTTTATGCCATCCTGTTTTTGATTTTGTTCTGTGAAACCGGTCTGGTGGTAACGCCGTTCTTACCGGGAGATTCGCTGCTGTTTGTTGCAGGGGCACTGGCCTCGCTTGAAACCAACGATCTCAATGTTCATATGATGGTGGTACTGATGTTAATTGCCGCGATTGTTGGTGATGCGGTCAACTACACCATAGGACGGTTGTTCGGTGAGAAATTATTCAGTAATCCGAACTCGAAAATTTTTCGTCGTAGCTATCTCGACAAAACTCATCAGTTTTATGAAAAACACGGCGGCAAAACCATTATTCTCGCCCGTTTTGTGCCGATCGTCAGAACGTTTGCCCCCTTTGTTGCAGGGATGGGCCACATGTCGTACCGTCATTTCGCTGCCTATAACGTGATCGGCGCACTGTTGTGGGTACTGCTTTTTACCTACGCAGGCTATTTCTTCGGTACAATTCCGATGGTTCAGGATAACCTTAAGCTGCTGATCGTCGGGATTATTGTGGTTTCCATTTTGCCGGGCGTCATCGAAATTATCCGTCACAAACGCGCTGCGGCACGCGCCGCAAAATAAAAAGTAACTCCGCGGTTCGACCACTTTTTTATCCAAAGTTTCGGGCTGTTATGTTTTAATGTGCAACATTCATGGTCTGTTGGGGGCAAAAATGGCATTATGCGTCCCCAAAGATAAAACTGGCATCGAACCAGGTTCAGACAGAAAGGTCCCTAATGAGCTGGATTGAACGAATTAAAAGCAACATTACTCCCACCCGCAAGGCGAGCATTCCTGAAGGGGTGTGGACTAAGTGTGATAGCTGCGGTCAGGTTTTATACCGCGCTGAGCTGGAACGTAATCTTGAGGTCTGTCCGAAGTGTGACCATCACATGCGTATGACAGCGCGTAATCGCCTGCATAGCCTGTTAGATGAAGGAAGCCTTGTGGAGCTGGGTAGCGAGCTTGAGCCGAAAGATGTGCTGAAGTTTCGTGACTCCAAGAAATATAAAGACCGTCTGGCATCTGCGCAGAAAGAAACCGGCGAAAAAGATGCGCTGGTGGTGATGAAAGGCACCCTGTATGGAATGCCGGTTGTCGCTGCGGCATTCGAGTTCGCCTTTATGGGCGGTTCCATGGGGTCTGTGGTAGGTGCACGTTTCGTACGTGCCGTTGAGCAGGCGCTGGAAGATAACTGCCCGCTGATCTGCTTCTCCGCCTCTGGTGGCGCACGTATGCAGGAAGCACTGATGTCGCTGATGCAGATGGCGAAAACCTCTGCGGCACTGGCAAAAATGCAGGAGCGCGGCTTGCCGTACATCTCCGTGCTGACCGACCCGACCATGGGCGGTGTTTCTGCAAGTTTCGCCATGCTGGGCGATCTCAATATTGCTGAACCGAAAGCGTTAATCGGCTTTGCCGGTCCGCGTGTTATCGAACAGACCGTTCGCGAAAAACTGCCGCCAGGATTCCAGCGCAGTGAATTCCTGATCGAGAAAGGCGCCATCGACATGATCGTCCGTCGTCCGGAAATGCGCCTGAAACTGGCGAGCATTCTGGCGAAGTTGATGAATTTGCCAGCGCCGAATCCTGAAGCGCCGCGTGAAGGCGTAGTGGTGCCACCGGTACCGGATCAGGAACCTGAGGCCTGATAACTGATAAGGGCAGGGCCACTGGCTCTGCCCTTTTGCTATTCTCACCGTAACGAATCAGCGGATACCATGATTATCAAACGCACTCCTCAAGCCGCGTCGCCTCTGGCTTCGTGGCTTTCTTATCTGGAAAACCTGCACAGTAAAACTATCGATCTTGGCCTTGAGCGCGTAAGCCAGGTCGCGGCACGTCTTGGCGTTCTGAAACCAGCGCCATTTGTATTTACCGTTGCGGGTACGAATGGCAAAGGCACCACCTGCCGTACGCTGGAGTCGATTCTGATGGCGGCAGGGTACAGAGTGGGCGTCTACAGTTCGCCGCATCTGGTGCGTTATACCGAGCGCGTACGTGTGCAGGGCCAGGAATTGCCGGAATCGGCCCACACAGCCTCTTTTGCGGAGATTGAATCGGCACGCGGTGATATTTCCCTGACCTATTTCGAGTACGGTACGTTGTCGGCGTTGTGGCTGTTCAAACAGGCACAACTTGACGTGGTGATTCTGGAAGTAGGGCTGGGCGGACGTCTGGATGCAACCAATATTGTCGATGCTGATGTTGCGGTGGTGACCAGCATTGCGCTGGATCATACCGACTGGTTGGGGCCAGATCGCGAAAGCATTGGTCGTGAGAAAGCAGGGATTTTCCGCAATGAAAAACCGGCAATTGTCGGAGAGCCTGAAATGCCTTCTACCATTGCTGATGTGGCGCAGGAAAAAGGCGCACTGCTACAACGTCGGGGCGTTGAGTGGAACTATTCCGTCAGTGACAATGACTGGACGTTCAGCGATGCTTACGGCACGCTGGAAAATCTGCCGTTGCCGCTTGTCCCGCAACCGAATGCCGCAACGGCACTGGCGGCACTGCGTGCCAGCGGGCTGGAGGTCAGTGAAAATGCCATTCGCGACGGGATTGCCAGCGCAATTTTGCCGGGACGTTTCCAGATTGTGAGCGAGTCGCCACGCGTTATTTTTGATGTCGCGCATAATCCACATGCGGCGGAATATCTCACCGGGCGTATGAAAGCGCTACCGAAAAACGGGCGCGTGCTGGCGGTTATCGGTATGCTACATGATAAAGATATTGCCGGAACTCTGGCCTGGTTGAAAAGCGTGGTTGATGACTGGTATTGTGCGCCACTGGAAGGGCCGCGCGGTGCCACGGCAGAACAACTGCTTGAGCATTTGGGTAACGGCAAATCATTTGATAGCGTGGCGCAGGCATGGGATGCCGCAATGGCGGACGCTAAAGCGGAAGATACCGTGCTGGTGTGTGGTTCGTTCCACACGGTCGCACATGTCATGGAAGTGATTGACGCGAGGAGAAGCGGTGGCAAGTAAGTTTCAGAATCGGTTAGTGGGTACGATCGTGCTGGTGGCGCTGGGGGTGATTGTACTTCCAGGGTTGCTGGACGGGCAGAAAAAGCATTATCAGGATGAGTTCGCGGCAATCCCTCTGGTGCCGAAAGCGGGCGATCGCGATGAGCCTGATATGATGCCAGCCGCCACCCAGGCGTTGCCGACACAGCCGCCGGAAGGCGCAGCGGAAGAGGTGCGGGCAGGTGATGCTGCCGCGCCGTCGCTCGATCCGGCCACTATTGCAGCTAATAACACCGAGTTTGAACCGGAACCTGCACCGGTCGCCCCACCGAAGCCGAAACCGGTGGAACCGCCTAAACCGAAGGTTGAAGCACCACCTGCGCCGAAGCCAGAACCGAAGCCGGTCGTGGAAGAAAAAGCAGCGCCAACGGGTAAAGCTTATGTTGTGCAACTGGGCGCGCTGAAAAATGCCGATAAAGTGAATGAGATTGTCGGTAAGCTGCGCGGTGCCGGCTATCGGGTTTATACGTCGCCATCCACGCCGGTGCAGGGTAAAATTACCCGTATTCTGGTTGGGCCAGATGCCTCGAAAGATAAGCTGAAAGGTTCGCTGGGTGAACTCAAGCAGCTTTCTGGCTTAAGTGGCGTGGTGATGGGCTATACACCGAATTAGTACGGTTTTGCCTGATGCGACGAGGTCTGTGCAGGAGTAGAACCGTAGGTCGGATAAGGCGTTCACGCCGCATCCGACAGCCGTTGCCTGATGCGACGCCGGCGCGTCTTATCAGGCCTGTGCAGGAGTAGAACCGTAGGTCGGATAAGGCGTTCACGCCGCATCCGACAGTCGTTGCCTGATGCGACGCTGGCGCGTCTTATCAGGCCTGTGCAGGAGTAGAACCGTAGGTCGGATAAGGCGTTCACGCCGCATCCGACAGTCGTTGCCTGATGCGACGCTGGCGCGTCTTATCAGGCCTACACAGGGGTAGAACCGTAGGTCGGATAAGGCGTTCACGCCGCATCCGACACGCATTGCCCGATGCTGCAAAGGCATAAAAAGTCGATGGCGTTGAATATTTTTTCAGCGCCATTTTTATTGATGCGTGGGAAGGAAATCCCTACGCAAACGTTTTCTTTTTCTGTTAGAATGCGCCCCGAACAGGATGACAGGGCGTAAAATCGTGGGACACATATGGTCTGGATTGATTACGCCATAATCGCGGTGATTGCTTTTTCCTCTCTGGTTAGCCTGATCCGCGGCTTTGTTCGTGAAACGTTATCGCTGGTGACATGGGGTTGTGCTTTCTTTGTCGCCAGTCATTACTACACTTACCTGTCAGTCTGGTTTACGGGCTTTGAAGACGAACTGGTTCGAAATGGGATTGCCATCGCGGTACTGTTTATCGCGACACTGATCGTTGGCGCTATCGTGAACTTCGTGATAGGTCAGTTGGTTGAGAAAACCCACCTGACGGGCACCGACCGGGTGCTGGGCGTCTGTTTCGGTGCGTTGCGCGGTGTGTTGATTGTTGCTGCCATTCTCTTCTTTCTCGACTCTTTTACCGGAGTGTCGAAAAGCGAAGACTGGAGCAAATCACAGCTGATCCCGCAGTTCAGTTTTATCATCAGATGGTTTTTTGATTATCTGCAAAGCTCGTCAAGTTTCTTGCCCAGAGCGTAAGTGCTCTGAGATGTGGCTTAACGAGGAAAAAGACGTATGTGCGGTATTGTCGGTATCGCCGGTGTTATGCCGGTTAACCAGTCGATTTATGATGCCTTAACGGTGCTTCAGCATCGCGGTCAGGATGCCGCCGGCATCATCACCATTGATGCCAATAACTGCTTCCGTTTGCGTAAAGCGAACGGGCTGGTGAGCGATGTCTTCGAAGCTCGCCATATGCAGCGTTTGCAGGGCAATATGGGCATTGGTCATGTGCGTTACCCCACGGCTGGTAGCTCCAGCGCCTCTGAAGCGCAGCCGTTTTACGTTAACTCCCCGTATGGCATCACGCTTGCCCACAACGGCAATCTGACCAACGCTCACGAGTTGCGTAAAAAACTGTTTGAAGAAAAACGCCGCCACATCAACACCACTTCCGACTCGGAAATTCTGCTTAATATCTTCGCCAGCGAGCTGGACAACTTCCGCCACTACCCGCTGGAAGCCGACAACATCTTCGCCGCCATTGCTGCTACAAACCGCTTAATCCGCGGCGCGTATGCCTGTGTGGCGATGATTATCGGCCACGGTATGGTGGCTTTCCGCGATCCTAACGGTATTCGTCCGCTGGTACTGGGGAAACGTGATATCGACGACAATCGCACAGAATATATGGTCGCTTCCGAAAGCGTTGCGCTCGATACCCTGGGCTTTGAGTTCCTGCGTGATGTCGCCCCAGGCGAGGCGATTTACATCACTGAAGAAGGGCAGCTGTTTACCCGTCAGTGCGCTGACAACCCGGTCAGCAATCCGTGCCTGTTCGAGTATGTTTACTTTGCCCGACCAGACTCGTTCATCGACAAAATTTCCGTTTACAGCGCGCGTGTGAATATGGGCACCAAGCTGGGCGAGAAAATTGCTCGTGAATGGGAAGATCTGGATATCGACGTGGTGATCCCAATTCCGGAAACCTCTTGTGATATCGCGCTGGAAATCGCCCGTATTCTGGGCAAACCGTACCGCCAGGGCTTTGTGAAAAACCGCTATGTTGGCCGCACGTTTATCATGCCGGGCCAGCAGCTGCGTCGTAAGTCCGTGCGCCGTAAACTGAACGCCAACCGCGCTGAATTCCGCGATAAAAACGTCCTGCTGGTCGATGACTCCATCGTGCGTGGTACTACTTCTGAGCAGATTATCGAGATGGCGCGTGAAGCCGGAGCGAAGAAAGTTTACCTCGCTTCTGCGGCACCGGAAATTCGCTTCCCGAACGTTTACGGGATTGATATGCCAAGCGCCACGGAGCTTATCGCCCACGGTCGTGAAGTGGATGAAATTCGCCAGATCATCGGTGCTGATGGTTTGATTTTCCAGGATCTGAATGATCTGATCGAAGCCGTCCGTGCGGAAAACCCGGATATCCAGCAGTTTGAATGCTCGGTGTTCAACGGCGTTTACGTCACCAAAGATGTTGATCAGGGCTACCTCGATTTCCTTGATACTTTACGTAATGACGACGCTAAAGCCGTGCAACGTCAGAACGAAGTGGAAAATCTCGAAATGCATAACGAAGGATGATGACTTCGCTCAGGGTGCCGGTCTGGCACCCTGACTTGCAACTCCCGCCGAAATCCTGCAAAGTCTGGCTGCAAGTCTGACAGGGCAACTATTTATGAAACGACTTATTGTGGGCATCAGCGGTGCCAGCGGCGCGATTTATGGCGTGCGTTTATTACAGGTTCTGCGTGATGTCGCAGATGTTGAAACGCATCTGGTAATGAGCCAGGCCGCGCGCCAGACCTTATCCCTTGAAACGGATTTCTCCCTGCGTGATGTGCAGGCATTAGCCGATGTCACGCACGATGCGCGCGATATTGCCGCCAGCATCTCTTCCGGTTCTTTCCAGACGTTGGGGATGGTGATTTTACCCTGTTCAATCAAAACCCTGTCCGGCATTGTGCATAGCTATACGGATGGCTTACTGACCCGTGCGGCAGATGTGGTGCTGAAAGAGCGTCGCCCGCTGGTGCTCTGCGTGCGTGAAACACCGTTGCACTTAGGCCACCTGCGTTTAATGACTCAGGCGGCAGAAATCGGTGCGGTAATTATGCCTCCCGTTCCGGCATTTTATCATCGCCCACAATCCCTTGATGATGTGATAAATCAGACGGTTAACCGTGTTCTTGACCAGTTTGCGATAAATCTACCCGAAGATCTCTTTGCCCGCTGGCAGGGCGCATAACTCCGCTGTTGCCCTGTTTCAGGGCAATTTTGCAACCGCGATCAAATCCTCAACATTTTGTTCCTGCCATTCAATCTAAACGCTGCGATCCAACCGCCATACCTGCTATCTTCAACTTCAGGACAATAATGCAACGTCTTATTAACATATTTAACGTTGAATGTTACTGTTGTCGTCAAGATGGCATAAGACCTGCATGAACGAGCCTGCAAACACACAACACAATACACAATATAAAAAAGCCATTTCACTTGAGGGTTATGTATGAAGAAGTCGATTCTCGCTCTGTCTTTGTTAGTCGGGATTTCCGCAGCAGCTTCCAGCTACGCGGCACTGCCGGAGACGGTACGTATCGGAACGGATACCACCTATGCACCGTTCTCATCGAAAGATGCCAAAGGTGACTTTGTTGGCTTTGATATCGATCTCGGTAACGAGATGTGCAAACGGATGCAGGTGAAATGTACCTGGGTTGCCAGTGACTTTGACGCGCTGATCCCCTCACTGAAAGCGAAAAAGATCGACGCCATTATTTCGTCGCTCTCCATTACGGATAAACGTCAGCAGGAGATTGCCTTCTCCGACAAACTGTACGCCGCAGACTCTCGTCTGATTGCTGCCAAAGGTTCACCGATTCAGCCAACGCTGGATTCACTGAAAGGTAAACATGTTGGTGTGCTGCAGGGATCAACCCAGGAAGCGTATGCCAATGATAACTGGCGCAGTAAGGGTGTCGATGTGGTGGCCTATGCTAACCAGGATTTGGTCTATTCCGATCTGGCTGCAGGACGCCTGGATGCCGCTCTGCAAGATGAGGTTGCTGCCAGCGAAGGTTTCCTCAAGCAACCTGCCGGTAAAGATTTCGCTTTTGCAGGCCCTTCAGTGAAAGACAAAAAATACTTCGGTGACGGCACCGGTGTCGGGCTACGTAAAGATGATGCTGAACTGACGGCTGCGTTTAATAAGGCGCTTGGCGAGCTGCGTCAGGACGGCACCTACGACAAGATGGCGAAAAAGTATTTCGACTTTAATGTCTACGGTGACTGATACGTCGCAGGGAAGCTGTACCTGATGGAATGATCATGGTGCACGCCAGGTTTGTTGCACTATCGTGGTGCATTAAAATGCATACTTAAGCATTTTTAATGAAAAATAATACGTCTAACGGGGCGGGATATTTTGCCTTGATGGTCAATTTTATGGCACGATAAGTGTAACAAACCTGTAAATATTCCCTATAAAAAGACTGTCAGTTGAGGACATTATGAAAAAACTGGTGCTATCGCTCTCTCTGGTTCTGGCCTTCTCCAGCGCAACGGCGGCGTTTGCTGCGATTCCGCAAAACATCCGCATCGGTACCGATCCGACCTATGCGCCATTTGAATCAAAAAATTCACAAGGTGAACTGGTTGGCTTCGACATCGATCTGGCGAAGGAATTGTGCAAACGCATCAATACGCAATGTACGTTTGTCGAAAACCCGCTGGATGCGTTAATCCCGTCCTTAAAAGCGAAGAAGATTGACGCCATCATGTCATCGCTTTCCATTACGGAAAAACGTCAGCAGGAAATTGCCTTCACCGACAAACTGTACGCTGCCGACTCTCGTCTGGTAGTGGCGAAAAATTCCGACATTCAGCCGACAGTCGAGTCGCTGAAAGGCAAGCGCGTAGGCGTATTGCAGGGCACCACCCAGGAGACGTTCGGTAACGAACACTGGGCACCAAAAGGCATTGAAATCGTCTCTTATCAGGGGCAGGACAACATTTATTCTGACCTGACTGCCGGACGTATTGATGCCGCATTCCAGGATGAGGTCGCCGCCAGCGAAGGTTTCCTCAAACAACCCGTCGGTAAAGATTACAAATTCGGTGGCCCGTCTGTTAAAGATGAAAAACTGTTTGGCGTAGGTACCGGCATGGGTCTGCGTAAAGAAGATAACGAATTGCGCGAGGCACTGAACAAAGCCTTTGCCGAAATGCGCGCTGACGGTACTTACGAGAAATTAGCGAAAAAGTACTTCGATTTTGATGTTTATGGTGGTTAATCGCCATCGGTGAAAGAAAGCCCGCTCCCTTCGGGTAACCGGAGGGAGACAAGAGGCGGTAATTCACCACACACGACAGGACAGGCAGCATGTTGTATGGGTTTTCAGGTGTTATTTTACAGGGTGCGCTCGTCACGCTGGAGCTGGCGATCAGCTCTGTAGTGCTCGCTGTAATCATCGGTTTAATTGGCGCTGGCGGTAAGCTCTCGCAAAATCGGTTTTCGGGACTGATTTTTGAAGGGTATACCACGCTGATTCGTGGCGTGCCGGATTTAGTGTTGATGCTGCTGATTTTCTACGGTTTGCAGATTGCGCTAAACACGGTGACGGAGGCGATGGGCGTCGGGCAGATTGATATCGATCCGATGGTCGCAGGTATTATCACGCTCGGTTTTATCTACGGTGCTTACTTCACCGAAACGTTTCGTGGCGCGTTTATGGCAGTGCCAAAAGGACATATAGAGGCGGCAACGGCGTTTGGTTTTACTCGTGGGCAAGTGTTTCGGCGGATTATGTTTCCGGCGATGATGCGTTACGCCCTGCCAGGCATTGGCAACAACTGGCAGGTGATCCTCAAATCTACCGCCCTGGTTTCGTTACTTGGCCTGGAAGATGTGGTCAAAGCCACGCAACTGGCAGGCAAAAGTACCTGGGAACCGTTCTATTTCGCCATCGTCTGTGGCGTGATTTACCTGGTTTTCACCACCGTTTCCAATGGTGTGCTGCTGTTCCTTGAGCGCCGCTACTCCGTGGGTGTGAAGAGGGCTGACCTGTGATCGAAATCTTACATGAATACTGGAAACCACTGCTGTGGACCGACGGTTATCGCTTTACTGGCGTGGCGATCACCCTGTGGCTGCTGATTTTGTCGGTAGTGATAGGCGGAGTCCTGGCGCTGTTTCTGGCGATTGGTCGCGTCTCCAGCAATAAATACATCCAGTTTCCAATCTGGTTATTTACTTATATTTTTCGCGGTACACCGCTGTATGTTCAATTGCTGGTGTTCTATTCCGGCATGTACACGCTGGAGATTGTTAAGGGTACCGAGTTCCTTAACGCCTTTTTCCGCAGTGGCCTGAATTGTACTGTGCTGGCGCTGACGCTTAACACCTGTGCTTACACCACCGAGATTTTTGCCGGAGCAATCCGTTCGGTACCGCACGGAGAAATTGAAGCCGCCAGAGCCTATGGCTTTTCGACCTTTAAAATGTATCGCTGCATTATTTTGCCTTCAGCGCTGCGTATTGCGTTACCGGCCTACAGTAATGAAGTAATCCTGATGCTGCACTCTACTGCGCTGGCGTTTACGGCCACGGTGCCGGATCTGCTGAAAATAGCTCGTGATATTAACGCCGCCACGTATCAACCTTTTACCGCCTTCGGTATCGCCGCGGTGCTCTATTTAATCATCTCTTATGTCCTGATCAGTCTGTTCCGCAAAGCGGAAAAACGCTGGTTGCAGCATGTGAAACCTTCTTCAACGCACTGAGAATACGATGTCCGAGAATAAATTAAACGTTATCGATTTGCACAAACGCTACGGCGAACACGAAGTGCTGAAAGGGGTCTCACTGCAAGCGAATGCCGGTGATGTCATAAGTATCATCGGATCGTCGGGATCGGGGAAAAGTACCTTTCTGCGCTGCATTAACTTCCTCGAAAAACCGAGCGAAGGATCGATCGTCGTTAACGGCCAGACGATCAATCTGGTGCGCGATAAAGACGGTCAACTCAAAGTCGCCGATAAAAATCAGCTGCGCTTACTGCGCACACGCCTGACGATGGTATTCCAGCACTTCAATCTCTGGAGCCATATGACGGTGCTGGAAAACGTCATGGAAGCGCCGATTCAGGTGTTAGGCCTGAGCAAGCAGGAAGCGCGCGAGCGGGCGGTGAAGTATCTGGCGAAAGTCGGGATAGACGAACGTGCGCAGGGGAAATACCCGGTGCATCTGTCCGGTGGTCAGCAACAGCGTGTTTCCATCGCGCGGGCGCTGGCGATGGAACCGGAAGTTTTACTGTTTGATGAACCTACCTCGGCGCTCGATCCTGAACTGGTAGGCGAAGTGCTGCGTATTATGCAGCAACTGGCAGAAGAGGGAAAAACCATGGTGGTGGTGACTCACGAAATGGGCTTTGCTCGCCATGTTTCTACTCACGTCATTTTTCTCCATCAGGGGAAAATAGAGGAAGAAGGCGCGCCGGAGCAGTTATTTGGCAACCCGAAAAGCCCTCGTCTGCAACAGTTCCTTAAGGGATCGCTGAAATAACTCCCCCTCCGGTGGCTAACGCTGCCGGAGTATTTTCAAGGGAAATTTGCGAGTCCGTTTCCGCTGAAATGTAAAAGTTGCAGTCCGCTAAAAATACTTCTGAATTCGCTGTCCAAAGATAAAAACTGCCTGCTGCATTGGGTGTAAATCGTGGTTATTGTCGCGTCATCTTAAATTTGAGGGGTGACGGAACGCCATGACAATATCGACAACTTCCACGCCGCATGATGCGGTATTTAAATCTTTTTTACGCCATCCAGACACCGCGCGGGATTTTATTGATATTCATCTTCCCGCGCCGCTGCGCAAACTGTGTGATTTAACGACGCTCAAACTGGAACCAAACAGTTTTATTGATGAAGATCTGCGGCAATATTATTCCGACCTCTTGTGGTCTGTGAAAACGCAGGAGGGAGCGGGTTATATTTATGTGGTGATAGAGCACCAAAGTAAGCCGGAGGAATTAATGGCTTTTCGCATGATGCGCTATTCCATCGCGGCGATGCAAAACCATCTGGATGCAGGCTATAAAGAGCTTCCATTGGTGATCCCAATGCTGTTTTATCATGGTTGCAGAAGTCCTTATCCTTATTCACTCTGCTGGCTTGATGAATTTGCCGAGCCTGCTATAGCCCGCAAAATATATTCATCGGCTTTTCCGCTGGTGGATATTACCGTGGTGCCGGATGACGAGATTATGCAACATCGCAAAATGGCGCTGTTGGAGTTAATTCAGAAACATATTCGTCAGCGCGATCTGTTGGGATTAGTCGACCAAATTGTTTCGCTGCTAGTTACAGGGAACACTAATGACAGACAGCTAAAAGCCCTGTTTAATTACGTATTACAAACGGGAGATGCCCAGCGTTTCCGTGCATTTATTGGTGAGATAGCGGAACGAGCACCACAAGAAAAGGAGAAACTGATGACCATTGCTGACAGATTACGTGAAGAAGGCGCAATGCAGGGCAAACACGAAGAAGCTCTGCGTATTGCTCAGGAGATGCTGGAAAAAGGATTTGACCACGAAGTCATCCTGACGCTGACCCGACTTTCACCAGACGACCTAATCGCGCAAAGCCACTAATCCTGTAACACCGGGAATTAACTGGCGGATGTTTGCAGTACACCACATCAGTGAACAACATCCGCCAGCGCTTCTTCTAAATCGTACCAGCGAAACGCAAAACCCGCTTCTTCCAGCCGTTTAGGCAATGCTCGTTGTCCACCTAATACCAGTACTGAAGATTCGCCCATTAACAGTCGAATAGCGGTCGCGGGGACGCGCAAAATGGCCGGGCGATGCAGCGCATGACCGAGCGCATGGGCAAATTGTTCATTGCGTACCGGGTAGGGCGAAACCATATTAAACGGCCCGCGCAGCTCGTTATCCAGCAGCCAGAGAATACCGTTGACCATATCATCGATATGAATCCAGGCCAGATACTGCCGACCGGAGCCAATCGGCCCGCCCAGGCCAAGACGAAACGGCGGCAGCATTTTACCGAGGATCCCGCCGTCCGGTGCCAGCACCACGCCGGTACGCAGCAGGCACACACGTGTTTTGTCGCTTTGCGCCCGACAGGCAATCTCTTCCCAACGAGCGCAGAGTTTGTGGGTAAATTCGTTATGCGGCGGTTCCTCTTCGGTAACCACCACTTCACCTAAGTCGCCATAATAGCCCGTTGCCGAACCGGAAATGAGTACCGACGGCGGCGTGTCGCTGGCATTAATTACATCGACCAGTTTTTGCGTGATATTCCAGCGGCTTTGGCAGAGACGATCTTTTTGCTCGTGAGTCCAGCGTTTATCGGCAATCGGTTCTCCAGCCAGGTTGATTACCGCATCAACGCCATTGAGGTTGCTTTGATCTGCAAGCCCTTGCCATAGTGTCACCCGGGGGCCGAGAGCGGAACTGGCTTTCTGCGGGTTACGTGTCACTACCGTGATTTGATGGCCCAGCTCCAGCAAACGTGGAATCAAATGGCGACCAATTAATCCCGTCCCTCCGGTGATCACTATGTTCATGCAGCCTCCCGATATGGCGGTTAACGCTGCCAGCTTAAGGTCATGGATACCGAATCAGCGTAGCGCAGCGCGTGCAGTTTATCGATCTCTACTTCAGCATACGTTACCCAGTGATGTTCACGTGCGATATCGAGCACATCCTGAGTTAATTTCTCCAGCAAAGAGAAACGGTTATTCTCTACGTGCTGAATAATGTTTTTCGTTACGGTGCGATAATTCAGCGCATCGTTGATATCTTCGCTGGTGCGCGCTTTATCGGCGGGGTAGTGGATCGTCACGTTGATAACTATATCCTGACGGTTGTTAATTTCTTCTTCCTTAATTCCGATAAACGTACGTAAACGAAGGTTCTTTATACGAATAATAGCGGCAGGTTGTGCCATTGCAGGTTCTCCGTTGTTTTACTTAGGATTAAATAATACACGAGAACCTGTTTCTGTTAACTATCCGAACGCTCATCACTGAGTTGTGCTTTTAGCAGTGCCTGCCCGGTGGCAGGGCGCGAACGGATCCGCTCATGCCAGTTCTTAACTGCAGGATACATTGCGAGGTCAATGCGCTGGCGAGTCCAGGCATTAACCCACGGCCAGCAGGCAATATCCGCAATGCTGTAATTTTCTCCGCCCAGCCAGGGCGAGTTTTCCAGCCGCTTGTTCAGCACGTGATACAGACGCTGAGTTTCAACTTGATAACGTTCAATAGCGTAAGGAATGGTTTGTGGTGCAGCGTGATTAAAATGATGATTTTGCCCAAGCATCGGCCCCAGCCCGCCTACCTGCCAGAATAGCCACTGTAATGTGGTGGCGCGTTCACGCATTTCATGACTCAAAAAGAGTCCCGTTTTCTCCGCCAGATACAACAATATGGCCCCGGACTCAAAGAGGCTTAACGGTTCGCCGCCATCGGCTGGGGAATGATCAACAATTGCCGGAATTTTGTTGTTAGGCGAAATGCGCAAAAATTCCGGGTGAAACTGGCCACCTTTCCCCAGGTCTACCTTAATCAAGCGATAATCCAGTCCTGCCTCTTCGAGAAACAACGTAATTTTGTGACCATTTGGCGTCGGGGCGAAATAGAGATCGATCATTGCAGCTCCGGTTGTCTAATCATCTGAACACCACAAGTATAGAAAGCGCGACGACTTGCGTGAGTATTCGTCACGTGACAGTGACAAAAAGGCTCTATAGTTTGATAGCAAGCCCCCTTTATTGCCGAGGACATAATGAGTAAACCCGCTATCACGCTTTGGTCAGATGCCCATTTTTTCTCCCCTTATGTGTTATCCGCCTGGGTGGCGTTGCAGGAAAAAGGCCTGTCGTTTCATATCAAGACCATCGACCTCGACAGCGGTGAACATTTGCAGCCGACGTGGCAAGGTTACGGTCAGACACGCCGTGTGCCGTTATTACAAATCGATGATTTTGAGTTGAGTGAATCTTCTGCCATTGCGGAGTATCTGGAAGATCGATTTGCGCCACCGACCTGGGAACGCATTTATCCGCTTGATTTAGAAAATCGTGCGCGTGCACGACAGATTCAGGCCTGGCTGCGTAGCGATCTGATGCCCATCCGCGAAGAACGTCCGACGGATGTTGTCTTTGCGGGTGCGAAAAAAGCGCCATTAACGGCGGAGGGAAAAGCCAGTGCAGAGAAACTGTTCGCGATGGCAGAACATTTGTTAGCACTGGGTCAGCCGAATTTATTTGGTGAATGGTGCATTGCTGATACTGATCTGGCGCTAATGATTAACCGCCTGGTACTACATGGCGATGAGGTGCCAGAACGCCTGGTGGATTATGCAACATTCCAGTGGCAGCGAGCGTCTGTCCAGCGTTTTATTGCACTTTCGGCGAAGCAATCTGGCTGATAGCAACGACAGAATCCAGTATCATAGCTTACGTTTTTTCGACGAGGAGTGAGTGATGAAACTGATGTTTGCATCGGACATTCATGGGTCGTTACCGGCGACGGAACGTGTTCTGGAGTTGTTTGCCCAAAGCGGTGCCCAGTGGCTGGTGATCCTTGGCGACGTGTTGAATCACGGCCCGCGTAATGCTTTACCGGAGGGTTACGCGCCAGCCAAAGTCGCTGAACGGCTTAATGAAGTGGCACATAAAGTTATCGCTGTGCGCGGCAACTGCGACAGCGAAGTGGATCAAATGCTGCTGCATTTCCCAATAACCGCGCCGTGGCAACAGGTATTACTGGAAAAACAACGTCTGTTTTTGACGCATGGTCATCTATTTGGTCCGGAAAATCTGCCCGCTTTAAACCAGAACGATGTGCTGGTGTACGGTCATACCCATTTGCCAGTGGCAGAACAGCGGGGGGAGATATTCCACTTCAACCCCGGCTCGGTGAGTATTCCGAAAGGCGGTAATCCGGCGAGTTATGGCATGCTGGATAATGACGTACTGAGTGTAATCGCACTCAATGATCAAAGTATCATTGCGCAGGTCGCGATTAATCCGTAATTTACCCACAACTCAAAATGCGCCGTAAGAGCGCCAGAAAAAGAAGGTTTCCTGATAATGGAACAGCGTCGTTTGGCAAGTACTGAATGGGTGGATATTGTCAATGAAGAGAATGAAGTCATTGCACAAGCCAGCCGGGAACAAATGCGGGCACAGTGTCTGCGTCATCGTGCAACTTACATCGTCGTGCATGATGGCATGGGCAAAATTCTGGTCCAGCGTCGTACCGAGACAAAAGACTTTTTACCCGGCATGTTAGATGCGACCGCAGGCGGTGTGGTCCAGGCCGATGAGCAACTGCTGGAGTCCGCGCGTCGCGAAGCGGAAGAAGAGTTGGGCATTGCCGGTGTCCCCTTTGCCGAGCACGGGCAGTTCTATTTCGAAGATAAAAATTGCCGTGTCTGGGGCGCGTTGTTCAGTTGTGTCTCGCACGGTCCCTTCGCCCTACAGGAAGATGAAGTCAGTGAAGTTTGCTGGCTGACGCCGGAAGAAATCACCGCACGCTGCGATGAGTTCACTCCAGACTCGCTGAAAGCGCTGGCGTTGTGGATGAAGCGCAATGCCAAAAATGAAGCCGTAGAGACTGAAACGGCAGAATGAAAAAAGAGCCGCAATTGCGGCTCTTAACATTTTTAGTGGTAGCCCATCAACTGAGCACCGATAACCACGACGCTGGACATAATAAACAGCAGTCCAAGCAGTGTCGCGCCCACCTTCAGCCAGTTACGGAAGTCCACCCGACAAACACCGAGCGTTGCCATTAACGAAGCCGAGGTCGGGTAAATGATGTGACTGAAGCCATCACCAAACTGGAACGCCAGCACGGTAACCTGACGGTTAACACCGACCAGATCGCCAAGCGGTGCCAGTAACGGCATGGTTAACGCCGCCTGACCAGAACCGGATGTCACGAAGAAATTAAATACCGCCTGGAAGAGCAACATAAACCAGGCTGCAACTGCGTTATCCAGACCGCTAATGGCATTGGCAATGCTGTTTAGAATGGTATTTAACACACTGGCATCACCCGCTTCACCGTTACCGACCAGCAACAAAATCCCTTTGGCGAAACCCACCAGTAGGGCAGGGGCGATCATCATTCGCGCCCCTTCGGTGAAGGATGAAGCCATGGTATTAACCGTCATACCGTTTAGGCGGAAAACAACGCCGATGATGCCAATAACTAGCCCCATCGTGAAGAACTGGCTGGCTATTTCTGGAATAAACCAGGCATTGACGATAACGCCCCAAATTACCCAGATCATGACGGCGGTTAAAACAATCAATACCAGCCAGTCACCAAAGGTAAATGGACGCTGTTCTACATCCGCCTGTTTTTCGCGGAAGAAACGATCGGACTCATGAACGCGTGACAACAGCGGATTCTTTTTCACCCGCGAGGCGTACACCATAGTGAAGACCAGACCAATCAGAGTAGAGATTACCCATACCACGATGCGCAAACCGGAGCCAGAAAGCACCGGAACACCAGCGATCCCCTGAGCAACAACCACACAAAACGGGTTCATCCACGAACTGGCAAAACCGATTTGCGTGGCGATATAAGTCACCAGGACGGTGGTAATACTGTCATAGCCCAGCCGGACCATTAGCGGTGCGATGATAATGGCAAAGGCGACGGCCTCTTCCCCCATACCAAATACCGCGCCGCCAAGTGAAAAGAGAATAAACAAGGCAGGGATAAAGAGAATTTCATTCCCGCGTGTATGCCGAATAAGTGCCAGGATGCCGTTATCAATGGTTCCTGTACGCATCACGATGCCAAACGCGCCGCCAATCACCAGCATAAACATGATGATGCCAACGGCTGTCCCGTATTTCGATCCTGAGGTTAATCCTTCAAACGGGAAATTCATCAGGCCCGGGCGTTCATCGCCCGTCGAGAACAGTTGCACGCGGTGATACTCAGGTTCGCCCGCCTCGTTAGTCAGAATGCGAAATGAGTGCGGATCTACGACTTTGCGTGTTTTTGTTTGACCATCAACCTGATACTGCACTTCCTGACTGTCAAACATCCCCACCGGAACTACCCAGGTGGCAAGGCTGGTTAAAATAGCAACAAAAAAGATAATCACCAGCGTATCGGGCATTGCCCATCTTCTGGTTGGTTTGGATTCAGTGATTGCGGACATAGCGCAGATATTCCCTTGCACAAAACAAAGTGGTAAGTATGCAAAGTGAGATGGCGCAATTCATTGATGCAGCGCAGTTAAGCAAGATAATCAGAAAGGATTAATGCAATTTAAGAGAATAAAAAACCGGAAATAGTGACTATTTCCGGTTCAGGTATCCGCAGCGCAAAGCTGCGGATGATGACGAGATTACTGCTGCTGTGCAGACTGAATCGCAGTCAGCGCGATGGTGTAGACGATATCGTCAACCAGTGCGCCACGGGACAGATCGTTAACCGGCTTGCGCATACCCTGCAGCATCGGCCCGATGGAGATCAGATCGGCAGAACGTTGTACCGCTTTGTATGTGGTGTTACCGGTGTTCAGATCCGGGAAGATGAACACGGTAGCGCGACCAGCAACCGGAGAATTCGGCGCTTTGGATTTCGCAACGTCAGCCATTACCGCAGCGTCGTACTGCAGCGGACCGTCGATCATCAGGTCAGGACGTTTTTCCTGCGCCAGACGAGTTGCTTCGCGAACTTTCTCTACGTCGCTACCTGCACCAGAAGTACCGGTGGAGTAGGAGAGCATTGCAACGCGCGGTTCGATACCGAAGGCCGCGGCGGAATCAGCGGACTGAATCGCGATTTCTGCCAGCTGTTCTGCGGTCGGATCCGGGTTGATCGCACAGTCACCGTAAACGTAAACCTGTTCCGGCAGCAGCATGAAGAACACGGAAGATACCAGGGAGCTACCCGGTGCAGTTTTGATCAGCTGCAGCGGCGGACGAATGGTGTTTGCGGTGGTGTGAACAGCACCGGAAACCAGACCGTCAACTTCATCCTGTTCCAGCATCAGCGTACCGAGAACCACGTTGTCTTCCAGCTGTTCGCGGGCAACGGTTTCGGTCATGCCTTTGTTCTTACGCAGTTCAACCAGGCGGCCAACATAGCTTTCGCGAACCACTTCTGGATCGACAATTTCAATGCCAGCACCCAGCTCTACGCCCTGAGATGCTGCAACGCGGTTGATCTCAGCCGGGTTACCCAGCAGTACGCAAGTTGCGATACCACGTTCAGCACAGATAGCGGCTGCTTTAACGGTACGCGGTTCGTCACCTTCCGGCAGCACGATACGTTTGCCCGCTTTGCGCGCCAGTTCGGTCAGCTGATAACGGAACGCTGGCGGAGACAGACGACGGCTGCGCTCGGAAGTGGCAGTCAGAGAGTCAATCCAGTCAGCGTTGATGTAGTTAGCAACGTATTCCTGAACTTTCTCGATACGCTCGTGATCGTCAACCGGAACTTCGAGGTTGAAGCTCTGCAGGCTCAGAGAAGTCTGCCAGGTGTTGGTATTCACCATAAATACCGGAAGGCCGGTAGCGAAAGCACGTTCGCACAGTTTGGAAATGCGCGCGTCCATTTCGTAGCCGCCAGTCAGCAGCAGGGCACCGATTTCTACGCCGTTCATGGCAGCCAGGCAAGCTGCAACCAGTACGTCAGGACGGTCTGCGGAAGTTACCAGCAGAGAACCGGCACGGAAGTGCTCCAGCATGTGCGGAATGCTGCGTGCGCAGAAAGTGACGGATTTAACGCGGCGAGTATTGATGTCGCCTTCGTTGATGATGGTGGCGTTCAGGTGGCGAGCCATATCGATCGCACGGGTCGCGATCAGATCAAAGCTCCACGGCACCGCGCCGAGAACCGGCAGCGGGCTGGATTCTTGCAGCTTCGCCGGATCAACATTGTTTACTTTTGCTTTGGAAGAGTCGTCGAAAATCTCGGACAGATCCGGGCGAGTACGACCCTGTTCATCAACCGGTGCGTTCAGTTTGTTAACGATAACGCCAGTGATGTTGGTGTTTTTTGCACCACCGAAGCTGTTGCGAGTCAGTTCGATACGCTCTTTCAGCTGTTCCGGGGTGTCAGTGCCCTGAGACATAACGAAGACGATTTCCGCGTTCAGCGTTTTAGCGATTTCGTAGTTCAGAGACTGGGCAAACTGATGCTTACGTGTCGGGACCAGACCTTCAACCAGAACGACTTCAGCGTCTTTGGTGTTAGCGTGGTAGTTCGCGACGATCTCTTCCATCAGCACATCTTTCTGATTGCTGGAAAGCAGACCTTCAACGTAGCTCATTTTCAGTGGTTCAGCGGCTGTCGTGGTGGAAGAGTTCGCACGCACGATAGTCGTGGTCTGATCGGGCGCATCGCCACCGGTACGCGGCTGAGCGATAGGTTTGAAAACGCTCAGACGAACGCCTTTGCGTTCCATTGCACGGATCACGCCAAGGCTGACGCTGGTCAGACCGACGCTGGTTCCGGTAGGGATCAGCATAATAATACGGGACACGGTTTATCCTCTTTCGTTACCGCCGGTTTGGCGGGTTACAAAACAGCACCGCCAGCTGAGCTGGCGGTGTGGAATCAGGCGGTCAAGCGGCAGGCGTCTTGCGCGATAACCAGCTCTTCGTTGGTCGGGATCACAACAGCAGGGCGGGTGCCTTCTTTGTTGATGAAACCAGATTTGCCGAAACGTGCAGCCAGGTTGCGCTCATGATCAACTTCAAAGCCCAGCACGCCCAGTTTGCCCAGAGACAGTTCACGAACCATCGCGGCATTTTCACCGATACCACCGGTGAATACAACAGCGTCCAGACGACCATCCATCAGCGCGGTGTAGGCACCGATGTATTTCGCCAGACGGTGGCAGTAAACGTCCATTGCGCGCTTCGCGTCTTCTTTTGTCGCGTAGTTGTCTTCAACATAACGGCAGTCGCTGGTGACTTCGGTCAGACCCAGCAGGCCAGACTCTTTGGTCAGCATTTTGTTGATTGCGTCAACGCTCATGCCCAGAGTGTCGTGCAGGTGGAAGATGATCGCAGGATCGATATCGCCAGAGCGAGTACCCATTACCAGACCTTCCAGCGGGGTCAGACCCATAGAGGTGTCAACGCATTTACCGTTGCGGATAGCAGAAACGGAACCACCGTTACCCAGGTGGCAGGTGATGATGTTCAGCTCTTCTACCGGTTTGTTCAGCATTTTTGCCGCTTCCTGGGTTACATAGAAGTGGCTGGTGCCGTGCGCGCCGTAACGACGGATGCCATGCTCTTTGTACAGGTTGTGCGGCAGGGCGTAGAGGTAAGACTCTTCCGGCATAGTCTGGTGGAACGCGGTGTCAAATACAGCAACGTTTTTGTCTTTCAGCTGAGGGAAAGATTTCAGTGCTTCTTCGATACCGATCAGGTGAGCCGGGTTGTGCAGCGGTGCAAAAGAAGCTGCATCTTTGATACCCTGAATAACAGACTCATCGATCACTACGGAGCTGGTATACTTTTCGCCGCCGTGTACGATACGGTGACCGATAGCGGTCAGCTGCGCAGACAGTTCTGGTTTTTGTGCCAGAATAGTATTAACGATAAAGTTGAGCGCTTCGCTGTGAGCGGCGCCTGCACCTAAAGCCGCTTCCTGTTTATTGCCGTCCATTTTCCATTTGATACGTGCTTCGGGCAGGTGGAAACATTCGGCTAAACCAGAAAGGTACTCTTCACCATTCACTGCATCGATGATTGCAAATTTCAGTGAAGAACTACCGCAGTTCAGAACCAGTACTAACTTACTCGACATGGAAGTACCTATAATTGATACGTGGCTAAAAAAACGTCAGGGAGCCATAGAGCGTAGCGCATGATGACACTGACATTTATGATTAACATCATGCACTGCAAATTTTTTTTGCATGATGGAAGAAATATCTTGAGTCTATGCCATTTTGCGTAATTTTCAGCCAATGGCATAATGTATATGAATTTGACGACTCAATGAATATGTACTACTTAGGCCTTCAGGCTGCTAAAGGATACCTGATAGTGGGTATGGAAGACAAAATGTTTTGAACGTTGTCCCGCTGAGTTGTGAATTTGCACAAATTTTTGAATCTTTATATGTGAAGTTGAGGTGAAGCATGTCAACGCCGGATAATCGTTCTGTTAATTTTTTTAGCTTGTTTCGCCGGGGACAGCATTACTCAAAGACGTGGCCGCTGGAAAAACGCCTTGCCCCGGTCTTTGTCGAAAATCGCGTTATCAAGATGACGCGCTATGCGATCCGTTTTATGCCGCCAATCGCCGTATTTACTCTCTGCTGGCAGATTGCCCTGGGCGGTCAACTGGGCCCGGCAGTTGCCACTGCGCTGTTCGCCTTAAGTTTACCCATGCAAGGACTATGGTGGCTGGGCAAGCGTTCTGTAACGCCATTACCTCCTGCAATCCTTAACTGGTTTTATGAAGTTCGCGGTAAATTGCAAGAGTCTGGACAGGTGTTGGCACCCGTTGAAGGCAAGCCTGATTACCAGGCATTAGCTGACACGCTTAAGCGTGCCTTCAAACAACTGGATAAAACTTTCCTTGATGATTTGTAATTGACCCCTGATTACGCATATAAAAGAAGGCATACTCAGCCTTCTTTTTTTTCACCGTAGTAGAGTGATACAGGAGTCAACAATGGAAATGACCAACGCGCAACGTCTTATTTTGTCTAACCAGTACAAGATGATGACTATGCTCGATCCGGCAAATGCTGAACGTTACCGTCGCCTGCAAACAATCATTGAGCGTGGTTATGGATTACAGATGCGTGAACTGGATCGCGAGTTTGGCGAGCTGAAAGAAGAAACCTGCCGCACTATCATCGACATTATGGAGATGTATCACGCGCTGCATGTGTCCTGGTCTAATTTGCAGGACCAGCAGTCCATCGATGAACGTCGTGTTACCTTCCTCGGCTTTGACGCCGCCACCGAAGCTCGTTATCTCGGTTATGTGCGCTTTATGGTTAACGTGGAGGGGCGCTATACCCATTTTGACGCCGGAACTCACGGTTTTAACGCCCAGACGCCAATGTGGGAAAAATATCAGCGTATGCTTAATGTGTGGCATGCCTGCCCGCGTCAGTATCATCTGAGTGCCAACGAAATTAATCAAATTATCAACGCCTGAGGAGGCCCATGTGCGGTGCAAAGGTTTTCTGTTTGATCTTGATGGAACGCTGGTGGACTCCCTGCCTGCGGTAGAACGGGCGTGGAGCAACTGGGCCAGACGTCATGGGTTAGCGCCGGAAGAGGTGCTGGCTTTCATTCACGGTAAACAGGCCATCACCTCTTTGCGCCATTTTATGGTGGGCAAATCCGAGGCAGACATTGCTGCCGAATTTACGCGTCTGGAGCAAATCGAGGCCACGGAAACCGAAGGTATTACCGCGCTTCCGGGGGCAATCGCCTTACTCAATCATCTGAATAAAGCAGGTATTCCGTGGGCCATTGTGACGTCTGGCTCCATGCCGGTAGCGCGAGCGCGCCATAAAATAGCGGGGCTTCCCGCGCCAGAGGTGTTTGTAACCGCTGAGCGAGTGAAGCGCGGAAAACCAGAACCTGATGCGTATCTGTTAGGCGCGCAGCTGCTGGGGCTTGCGCCGCAGGAATGTGTGGTGGTGGAAGATGCTCCCGCTGGCGTGCTTTCAGGCCTGGCGGCGGGTTGTCATGTAATTGCGGTTAACGCTCCGGCAGATACCCCGCGCCTGAATGAGGTCGATTTAGTCCTCCACAGTCTGGAGCAAATTACTGTGACCAAACAGCCAAATGGCGATGTTATTATTCAGTGAAACACCTGATCATGATTTAGCCCCGTCTCGTCGGGGCTTTTTTATGGCAGAATCAAGTCATCCCCCTCAATTAACAAGGATAAGTTGTGAACGGTGAATTGATTTGGGTTCTTTCATTACTGGCCGTTGCCATCGTCTTGTTTGCGACGGGCAGAGTGCGTATGGATGCGGTCGCTTTGTTTGTTATTGTCGCGTTTGCATTAAGCGGAACGCTGACGGTCCCCGAAGTATTTTCCGGCTTTTCCGATCCTAACGTTGTCCTGATTGCCGCCTTGTTCATTATTGGCGATGGTTTGGTCCGTACCGGTGTTGCCACCGTAATGGGGACATGGCTGGTCAAAGTGGCAGGCAACAGTGAAATCAAAATGTTGGTTTTGTTGATGCTGACCGTCGCGGGGCTTGGCGCGTTTATGAGTTCAACCGGCGTTGTCGCTATCTTTATTCCCGTAGTGTTAAGCGTTGCCATGCGTATGCAAACGTCGCCGTCGCGCCTGATGATGCCGTTAAGTTTTGCCGGGCTGATAAGCGGCATGATGACGCTGGTGGCGACGCCGCCGAACCTGGTAGTCAACAGTGAATTGCTGCGTGAAGGCTATCATGGTTTTAGTTTCTTTAGCGTAACACCTATTGGCCTGGTCGTGCTGGTGCTGGGTATTTTGTATATGTTAGTGATGCGTTTCATGCTGAAAGGGGATACCCAGACCCCACAGCGCGAAGGCTGGACGCGTCGAACCTTTCGCGATCTTATTCGTGAATATCGACTGACCGGGCGTGCGCGTCGTCTGGCTATTCGCCCCGGTTCGCCAATGATTGGTCAACGGCTGGACGATCTCAAATTACGTGAGCGTTATGGCGCTAACGTCATCGGTGTTGAACGCTGGCGGCGTTTTCGTCGCGTTATCGTGAATGTTAACGGGGTTTCTGAATTTCGCGCGCGTGACGTTTTGCTTATTGATATGTCTGCGGCTGATGTCGATCTCCGGCAATTTTGTAGTGAGCAGTTGCTGGAGCCGATGGTACTACGCGGCGAGTATTTTTCTGACCAGGCACTTGATGTGGGCATGGCAGAGATTTCATTAATTCCTGAGTCAGAACTTATTGGTAAATCGGTGCGCGAAATTGGTTTTCGTACCCGCTACGGACTGAATGTGGTGGGGCTAAAGCGCAATGGCGAGGCGATGGAAGGTTCGCTGGCGGATGAGCCTCTGCTGCTGGGCGATATCATCCTGGTTGTAGGTAACTGGAAACTGATCGGTATGCTGGCAAAACAGGGGCGTGACTTTGTGGCGCTGAACTTACCCGAAGAGGTGAGTGAAGCATCGCCAGCACACAGTCAGGCACCTCATGCCATTTTTTGCCTGGTGTTGATGGTAGCGTTAATGCTTACCGATGAAATCCCTAATCCTGTTGCCGCTATCATCGCCTGCCTGCTGATGGGGAAATTCCGTTGTATCGATGCTGAAAGCGCCTATAAATCCATTCACTGGCCGAGCATTATTTTGATCGTTGGGATGATGCCGTTTGCTGTGGCATTACAGAAAACGGGAGGTGTCGCGCTGGCGGTGAAAGGGCTGATGGACATTGGCGGCGGTTACGGGCCACATATGATGCTGGGTTGTTTGTTTGTCTTGTCGGCGGTTATTGGGCTATTTATCTCTAATACCGCAACGGCAGTGTTGATGGCTCCGATTGCGCTGGCTGCTGCCAAAACGATGGGTGTGTCGCCTTATCCATTTGCGATGGTCGTGGCGATGGCAGCATCCGCCGCCTTTATGACACCGGTTTCTTCACCTGTTAACACACTGGTTTTAGGCCCGGGAAATTACAGCTTCAGTGACTTTGTGAAGTTGGGGGTACCGTTCACCATTATCGTGATGGCGGTTTGTGTGGTGATGATCCCGATGCTGTTTCCGTTTTGACAAGAGCCTGATGTCGCATCCGGCGCTTATTGCCTGATGCGACGCAGACTCCGGCTGCTTACAGCGGTGAATCCTGGCTAATCTCATCGAGCGAAAGATGGAAGCTGGGAACAAAGACTTCCATGAAGTAGTCCATCTCCTGGCTGCGGCGCGCTTCAAGCGTCGCTTCCAGTCGCGTTTTTGCCAGCAAGAATTCATTATTTCCCGCCGCGAGTTCTTCCAGACATTTCAGATATGCACACAGTGCATCTGCCTGTTTCACCAGAGATTTCTCTTCATCGCTGTATGCATGCTCGTCAATTAACGGCGCAAAAATATCCTGCAGCTCTTCCGGAACCATATCGACCAGTTTTTGCTGAGCGATTTTTTCAATAGCCTTGTATTCCTGAGCGATTTGCGAATTGAAGTATTTCACCGGGGTAGGGAGATCGCCGGTAAGCACTTCTGAGGCATCGTGGTACATCGCCAGTAAAGCGATACGTTCGGCGTTGACATTACCGCCAAATTTACGATTTTTGATAGCTGCCAGCGCATGGGCGACCATCGCTACCTGCAAACTGTGTTCGGACACATTTTCCGTCCGCACGTTGCGCATTAGCGGCCAGCGGTTAATGAGTTTCAGGCGGGAGAGATGGGCAAAAAAATGGCTCTGTTTCATAGTGACCTTACGTATGATGACATCATCAGGTCATTGTGGCGGGATAACACTGCCGGATGCAATCTCCGGCAGTGAAATTAAGATTACAGCTGATGATAACCAGAAAGGAAACGCGCGAACTTACTCAAAGACAGCTCGATATCATCAACACGTGGTAGTGTGACAATGCGGAAGTGATCCGGCCACGGCCAGTTGAATGCTGTCCCTTGAACCAGCAGGACTTTTTCCTGCAACAGGAAATCCAGCACCATTTTCTGGTCGTCGTGAATGTTAAAGCGTTTAGCGTCGATTTTCGGGAACATATACAGCGCACCGCGCGGTTTCACGCAGGAAACGCCCGGAATGTCGTTGATCAATTCCCACGCGCGGTTACGCTGCTCATAAAGACGCCCGCCGGGAGTAATAAATTCACTGATGCTCTGATAACCGCCTAGTGCTGTCTGAATGGCGTGTTGCGCAGGAACGTTAGCACACAGGCGCATTGAAGCCAGCATTTCCAGACCTTCGATGTAACCTTTGGCGTGTTTTTTCGGCCCGTTCAACACCATCCACCCCTGACGGAAGCCTGCAACGCGGTACGTTTTCGACAATCCGTTAAAGGTAATGGTCAGCAGATCAGGTGCCAGCGGCGCAATTGAGTGATGCTCAGCGTCGTCGTAGAGAATTTTGTCATAAATTTCATCGGCGAAGATAATGAGATTATGCTGACGTGCAATCTCCACTATCTCCATTAAAAGCTCTTTGGAATATACCGCGCCGGTTGGGTTATTTGGGTTGATAATAACGATCCCACGCGTACGAGGCGTAATTTTAGCGCGAATATCATCAAGGTCCGGGAACCAGTCAGAGGATTCATCGCAAAGATAATGCACCGCTTTACCGCTGGAGAGCGAAACCGCTGCGGTCCATAGTGGGTAATCAGGTGCAGGAACCAACATTTCGTCCCCGCTGTTCAGCAATGCCTGCATTGCCTGAACGATAAGCTCCGATACACCATTGCCGATGTAAATATCTTCCACGGTAACATCACGCATGCCACGAGCCTGGTAGTGCTGCATGATGGCTTTACGCGCGGAGTAAAGCCCTTTGGAATCGCAATACCCTTGAGCGGTAGGCAGGTTGCGAATCACGTCAACGAGGATTTCATCTGGCGCGTCAAAACCGAACGGGGCAGGGTTGCCGATGTTCAGTTTCAGTACCTTGTTACCTTCTTCTTCCAGGCGTTTTGCTTCTTTCAGCACCGGACCACGGATGTCGTAACAGACATTCTCTAATTTGCTGGATTTTTCAATGGGGGACATGAATCTTGACCTTTTTTGCTGTTATCGCCACTCCCTGCCGTGGAAGTCAGCTTAGAACAATGTACTCCCCCAGGACGGCGTTTTGAAGGTCTGCAGAATAAGATTTTGCCAGAGGGGAAGACTCGATTGTGCTGTTAATAACTTAATAATGGCAAAATAATGAGGTGTATATGCTTAGTAATTAATGTTATGTAGTGAATTGTTCTGATTCTTAATTGTGAGTGTGGTTTTTTTATCTGTAAGATAATTGTTTGAAAATGCCTCGTTTAAGAATTCACTAATGAATCGTGATGATGATATTTCCGCATTACGGAGAGTTTAACAGCGTGATGATTTCCGAGGTGTCGTAATGGGTGCAAGGTGTGAAACTATTGTTAAGCGGGATTAATGAATGAGGATGATGCTAATTAATTATTATTTAATATTCAAAAAGGTTTTGTTGTGCTTATTAATAATAGAAGATTACTTTGCCTAACATAACATAACTTTGCATCAGATAATTCGCAATGACCCTTATAAATAAAAGGTTTTTGGGGTAAAATGCTCGCATAAATGACGGATCCCTGCTCTTGATGCCGCCTCACCATTGCTGTTTGTACGTGTTCGCGTATGACCAGCGATGCTGCACGAGAGTGGAACAAGGACTCACATTTACATTTATACAAACACGCGCATGTCATAAATACAAAAGAGTGAGTAACTTAATAGATATGCGATTCCTGAAGATATATTCTGTGATCTACTTCAGGCATTATAACGGAACAATGTGAGTCGCTTTTTTAGTGCAACTCATATGCATTTTTACTTTCGTCCGGGTTCCGGATGAAACTGCCAGGGAGGCACATTACAAATGGAATTGCTTGTTTGTGTGTGCACAGCATTAACCAGCTCAGTACGAGCCGCCAGTAAGTGATAATATATGATAAGTGCAAATCGTCCGATAATTAACCTCGACCTCGATCTGCTGAGAACATTTGTTGCTGTTGCCGATCTGAACACTTTTGCTGCCGCAGCTGCCGCTGTGTGTCGTACTCAGTCCGCCGTAAGTCAGCAAATGCAGCGTCTGGAACAACTCGTTGGGAAAGAACTGTTCGCTCGTCACGGTCGCAACAAACTGTTAACTGAACATGGCATTCAACTTCTTGGTTACGCCAGGAAAATCCTGCGTTTTAATGATGAGGCCTGCTCATCATTAATGTTCAGTAATCTTCAGGGCGTGTTAACTATCGGTGCTTCAGATGAATCTGCCGATACGATCTTACCTTTCCTGTTAAATCGCGTGAGTTCGGTTTATCCGAAACTAGCGCTGGATGTCCGCGTTAAACGTAATGCCTACATGGCAGAAATGCTGGAATCCCAGGAAGTGGATTTGATGGTAACCACCCATCGTCCTTCAACGTTTAAGGCATTGAACCTGCGTACCTCGCCAACACACTGGTACTGCGCAGCGGAATACGTATTGCAAAAAGGCGAGCCGATCCCTCTTGTATTGCTGGATGATCCTAGCCCGTTTCGCGATATGGTGCTGGCGACGCTTAATAAAGCAGATATTCCATGGCGACTGGCTTATGTCGCCTCGACGCTTCCGGCCGTTCGTGCGGCAGTGAAAGCCGGTCTTGGTGTGACAGCAAGGCCGGTCGAGATGATGAGTCCTGATCTGCGTGTGCTGAGTGGGGTAGATGGCTTACCGCCGCTACCCGATACCGAATATTTGTTGTGCTATGACCCGTCCAGTAATAATGAGCTGGCTCAGGTGATTTATCAGGCGATGGAGAGCTACCATAATCCGTGGCAATACAGCCCAATGTCTGCTCCGGAAGGCGATGACTCATTGTTAATTGAAAGGGATATCGAGTAATCGACGGACCATAGATAATTTCTAAGACAATAGTGTAAAAACGAGCCGCTGGGGGTGTTTTAAACCCCAGCGGCTTTTTTTTAGTAAAAAGCCTTCCTCGTATCGTGCAGAACGCACAAAACTGTTCATTTTTCAATCACCAGAGATTCACGTCCCGAACGCACAAATAATCGCCTGAAAAAAATCACCTGCTACAATGATGTTAAAAAATACGTAAATTTGTTGCTGCGTTTTTGTTATGGAATGACAAAAGCGTGTCACAGATCAAGAAAATACTCTCTTTTGGGGGGAGGAATCGACACAAATTCCTGTCAAAATAGACCCGTATTTTTTCCATTGCTTCACAACGGACACGATTCAACAACATCTAATTATCCTGGAGTCGTCAAGGATCTGGGGTGAAAGGGCATTAAATGCTAATAGTGTTGATATTATGTAAACTAATGTGAAGAAACTTTTGTTAAAGTTGACAAAAGGTTATAGAAAGGAGTAAAAGACCACATCAATTAGCTGTATAAAAGAGTTTCTACAGTGATTGTAAGGTTTTTTTTATTCCTCCCCATGAATCGATGTGGCGTCCATCTGCCGTGAAGAGCAGTGAATCTGGCGCTACTTTTGATGAGTAAGCAATGAGTATGTCAACATCCACTGAAGTCATCGCTCATCACTGGGCATTCGCTATCTTTCTTATCGTTGCCATTGGCCTGTGTTGCCTGATGCTGGTAGGCGGTTGGTTTTTAGGCGGTCGCGCACGCGCGAGGTCGAAAAACGTTCCGTTTGAATCCGGTATCGACTCGGTCGGCTCCGCCCGCTTACGCCTGTCCGCCAAGTTTTATCTGGTGGCCATGTTCTTCGTTATCTTCGACGTTGAAGCGCTGTATCTGTTCGCATGGTCAACCTCTATCCGCGAAAGCGGCTGGGTAGGCTTTGTGGAAGCTGCAATTTTTATTTTTGTGTTACTGGCTGGTCTGGTTTATCTGGTGCGTATTGGCGCGCTGGACTGGACGCCCGCGCGTTCACGCCGCGAGCGTATGAACCCGGAAACGAACAGTATCGCTAATCGTCAACGCTAACCGCGAGGCATTAAGATGGATTATACGCTCACCCGCATAGATCCCAACGGTGAGAACGACCGTTACCCCCTGCAAAAGCAGGAGATCGTAACCGACCCTCTGGAGCAAGAAGTTAACAAAAACGTGTTTATGGGCAAGCTCAATGACATGGTTAACTGGGGTCGTAAAAACTCAATTTGGCCGTATAACTTCGGTCTTTCCTGCTGTTACGTTGAGATGGTGACTTCGTTTACCGCGGTGCATGACGTGGCACGTTTTGGCGCAGAAGTATTGCGTGCTTCGCCGCGTCAGGCTGACCTGATGGTGGTTGCAGGAACCTGCTTTACCAAAATGGCACCGGTTATTCAGCGTCTGTATGACCAGATGCTGGAACCAAAATGGGTTATCTCAATGGGGGCCTGTGCCAACTCTGGCGGTATGTACGATATTTATTCCGTTGTGCAGGGCGTTGATAAATTCATCCCGGTTGATGTGTATATCCCGGGCTGCCCGCCACGTCCTGAAGCGTACATGCAGGCACTGATGCTGTTGCAGGAATCTATCGGTAAAGAACGTCGTCCGCTCTCCTGGGTGGTTGGCGATCAGGGCGTTTATCGCGCCAATATGCAATCAGAGCGCGAACGCAAGCGCGGTGAACGCATTGCCGTTACCAACCTGCGTACACCTGACGAGATTTAATTTGCGCCTGTCGGCAAAGGGATTTTTCTTCGCTTATTCCTAAATCTATTTCGCGAAGCTTACTGCGCCGACAGTCACCACGGACCATTTGCAATGGTGAACAATATGACCGACTTAACCGCGCAAGAACCCGCCTGGCAGACCCGCGATCATCTTGATGATCCGGTGATTGGCGAACTGCGCAACCGTTTTGGGCCGGATGCCTTTACTGTTCAGGCGACTCGCACCGGGGTTCCCGTTGTGTGGATCAAGCGTGAACAATTACTGGAAGTGGGTGATTTCTTAAAGAAACTGCCGAAACCTTACGTCATGCTGTTTGACTTACACGGCATGGACGAACGTCTGCGCACACACCGCGAAGGGTTACCTGCCGCGGATTTTTCCGTTTTCTACCATCTGATTTCTATCGATCGTAACCGCGACATCATGCTGAAGGTGGCGCTGGCAGAAAACGACCTGCACGTACCGACCTTCACCAAGCTGTTCCCGAACGCTAACTGGTATGAGCGTGAAACCTGGGATCTGTTTGGCATTACTTTCGATGGTCACCCCAATTTGCGCCGCATCATGATGCCGCAAACCTGGAAAGGTCACCCGCTGCGTAAAGATTACCCGGCGCGCGCTACCGAATTCTCGCCGTTTGAGCTGACCAAAGCCAAACAGGATCTGGAGATGGAAGCCCTGACCTTCAAACCGGAAGAGTGGGGGATGAAGCGTGGCACCGAAAATGAAGACTTCATGTTCCTCAACCTCGGTCCGAACCACCCGTCGGCGCACGGTGCTTTCCGTATCGTTTTGCAACTCGATGGCGAAGAGATTGTCGACTGCGTACCAGACATCGGTTACCACCATCGTGGTGCGGAGAAAATGGGCGAGCGCCAGTCATGGCACAGCTACATTCCGTATACCGACCGTATCGAATATCTCGGTGGCTGTGTTAACGAGATGCCGTATGTACTGGCGGTAGAGAAACTGGCCGGGATCACCGTGCCGGATCGCGTTAACGTCATTCGCGTAATGCTTTCTGAGCTGTTCCGCATCAACAGCCACCTGCTGTATATCTCGACCTTTATTCAGGACGTCGGCGCGATGACGCCAGTGTTCTTCGCCTTTACCGATCGTCAGAAAATTTACGATCTGGTGGAAGCAATCACTGGTTTCCGTATGCACCCGGCGTGGTTCCGTATTGGCGGCGTAGCGCACGACCTGCCGCGCGGCTGGGATCGCCTGCTGCGTGAGTTCCTCGACTGGATGCCGAAACGTCTGGCGTCTTATGAGAAAGCGGCGCTGCAAAACACCATTTTGAAAGGCCGTTCCCAGGGCGTAGCCGCCTACGGCGCGAAAGAGGCGCTGGAGTGGGGCACCACTGGTGCTGGTTTGCGTGCTACCGGGATCGACTTCGATGTGCGTAAGGCGCGCCCTTATTCTGGCTATGAAAACTTCGACTTTGAAATCCCGGTTGGTGGTGGTGTTTCTGACTGCTACACCCGCGTAATGCTGAAAGTGGAAGAACTGCGTCAGAGTCTGCGCATTCTTGAGCAGTGCCTCAACAACATGCCGGAAGGCCCGTTCAAAGCGGATCACCCGCTGACCACGCCGCCGCCGAAAGAGCGCACGCTGCAACATATCGAAACCCTGATCACCCACTTCCTGCAAGTGTCGTGGGGGCCGGTGATGCCTGCCAATGAATCTTTCCAGATGATTGAGGCGACCAAAGGGATCAACAGTTACTACCTGACCAGCGACGGCAGCACTATGAGTTATCGCACCCGTATCCGTACGCCGAGTTATGCGCATTTGCAGCAAATTCCGGCGGCGATCCGCGGCAGCCTGGTGTCTGACCTGATTGTTTATCTGGGCAGTATCGATTTTGTTATGTCAGATGTGGACCGCTAATTATGCACGAGAATCAACAACCACAAACCGAGGCTTTTGAGCTGAGTGCGGCTGAGCGTGAAGCGATTGAGCACGAGATGCACCACTACGAAGACCCGCGTGCGGCGTCCATTGAAGCGCTGAAAATCGTTCAGAAACAGCGTGGATGGGTGCCAGACGGCGCGATCCACGCGATCGCTGACGTTCTGGGTATTCCCGCAAGTGATGTCGAAGGCGTGGCTACTTTCTACAGCCAGATCTTCCGCCAGCCGGTTGGTCGCCATGTGATCCGTTATTGCGACAGCGTGGTCTGTCACATTAACGGTTACCAGGGCATTCAGGCGGCACTGGAGAAAAAACTGAACATCAAACCAGGGCAAACGACGTTTGACGGTCGCTTTACGCTGCTGCCAACTTGCTGCCTGGGGAACTGTGATAAAGGGCCAAACATGATGATCGATGAGGACACTCACGCGCATCTGACCCCGGAAGCGATTCCTGAACTGCTGGAGCGGTATAAATGAAAAACATTATCCGTACTCCCGAAACGCATCCGCTGACCTGGCGTCTGCGTGATGACAAACAGCCAGTGTGGCTGGACGAATATCGCAGCAAAAACGGTTACGAAGGAGCGCGTAAGGCGCTGACCGGACTGTCTCCGGACGAGATCGTCAATCAGGTTAAAGACGCTGGCCTGAAAGGGCGCGGCGGTGCGGGCTTTTCGACTGGTCTGAAGTGGAGCCTGATGCCGAAAGACGAATCCATGAACATCCGTTACCTGCTGTGTAACGCCGATGAAATGGAGCCGGGCACCTATAAAGACCGCCTGCTGATGGAGCAACTGCCGCACCTGCTGGTGGAAGGTATGCTCATTTCCGCATTTGCGCTGAAAGCTTATCGTGGCTACATCTTCCTGCGTGGCGAATATATTGAAGCGGCAGTGAATCTGCGCCGCGCCATTGCCGAAGCGACCGAAGCGGGTCTGCTTGGCAAAAACATTATGGGAACAGGGTTCGATTTCGAACTGTTCGTCCATACCGGGGCAGGGCGCTACATCTGCGGGGAAGAAACAGCGTTAATCAACTCCCTGGAAGGGCGTCGTGCTAACCCACGCTCGAAACCCCCCTTCCCGGCAACCTCCGGCGTATGGGGCAAACCGACCTGTGTCAACAACGTCGAAACCCTGTGTAACGTTCCGGCGATCCTCGCTAACGGCGTGGAGTGGTATCAGAACATCTCGAAAAGTAAAGATGCTGGCACCAAGCTGATGGGCTTCTCCGGTCGGGTGAAAAATCCGGGCCTGTGGGAACTGCCGTTCGGCACTACCGCACGCGAGATCCTCGAAGATTACGCCGGTGGTATGCGTGACGGCCTGAAATTCAAAGCCTGGCAGCCAGGCGGTGCGGGCACTGACTTCCTGACCGAAGCGCACCTTGACCTGCCGATGGAATTCGAAAGTATCGGTAAAGCGGGCAGCCGTCTGGGTACGGCGCTGGCGATGGCGGTTGATCACGAGATCAACATGGTGTCGCTGGTACGAAACCTGGAAGAATTTTTCGCCCGTGAGTCCTGCGGCTGGTGTACGCCGTGCCGCGACGGTTTGCCGTGGAGCGTGAAAATTCTGCGCGCGCTGGAGCGTGGCGAAGGTCAGCCGGGCGATATCGAAACACTTGAGCAACTGTGTCGATTCTTGGGGCCGGGTAAAACTTTCTGTGCCCACGCACCTGGTGCAGTGGAGCCGTTACAGAGCGCCATCAAATATTTCCGCGAAGAATTTGAGGCGGGAATCAAACAGCCGTTCAGCAATACCCATTTGATTAATGGGATTCAGCCGAACCTGCTGAAAGAGCGCTGGTAACCGAATTTCGATTAACGCTCAGTCTCTGACTGAGAAAACTGGAAGCATGCTAATGGCTACAATTCATGTAGACGGCAAAGAATACGAGGTCAACGGAGCGGACAACCTGCTGGAAGCTTGTCTGTCTCTGGGCCTTGATATTCCTTACTTTTGCTGGCATCCGGCGCTGGGAAGCGTCGGTGCTTGCCGCCAGTGTGCGGTGAAGCAATACCAAAACGCGGAAGACACGCGTGGTCGCCTGGTGATGTCCTGTATGACACCGGCTTCCGATGGCACCTTTATTTCCATTGACGACGAAGAAGCGAAACAGTTCCGTGAAAGCGTGGTCGAGTGGTTGATGACCAACCACCCGCACGATTGTCCGGTATGTGAAGAGGGCGGTAACTGCCATCTTCAGGATATGACCGTGATGACCGGACACAGCTTCCGTCGCTACCGTTTCACCAAACGTACCCACCGCAATCAGGATCTGGGGCCGTTCATCTCTCACGAAATGAACCGTTGCATCGCCTGCTACCGCTGCGTGCGTTACTACAAAGATTACGCTGACGGTACAGATCTGGGCGTTTACGGTGCACATGACAACGTCTACTTCGGTCGCCCGGAAGACGGCACCCTGGAAAGCGAATTCTCCGGTAACCTGGTCGAAATTTGCCCGACCGGCGTATTCACCGACAAAACGCACTCCGAGCGTTATAACCGTAAATGGGATATGCAGTTTGCGCCGAGCATCTGCCAGCAATGTTCCATCGGCTGTAACATCAGCCCCGGCGAGCGTTATGGCGAACTGCGTCGTATCGAAAACCGTTACAACGGTACGGTAAACCACTACTTCCTCTGCGACCGAGGTCGTTTCGGTTACGGCTACGTCAACCTGAAAGATCGTCCGCGTCAGCCAGTACAGCGTCGTGGCGATGATTTCATTACCCTCAACGCCGAGCAGGCAATGCAGGGCGCGGCAGATATTCTGCGTCAGTCGAAGAAAGTCATCGGCATCGGTTCTCCGCGTGCCAGCGTGGAAAGCAACTTTGCGCTGCGTGAGCTGGTGGGCGAAGAAAACTTCTATACCGGTATCGCTCACGGTGAGCAGGAACGTCTGCAACTGGCACTAAAAGTGCTGCGTGAAGGCGGCATTTATACTCCGGCTCTGCGCGAAATCGAATCTTATGATGCGGTACTGGTGCTGGGCGAAGACGTTACCCAGACCGGCGCGCGCGTTGCGCTGGCAGTGCGTCAGGCGGTGAAAGGTAAAGCACGCGAAATGGCGGCAGCACAGAAAGTGGCTGACTGGCAGATTGCGGCAATCCTCAACATTGGCCAACGTGCGAAGCATCCGCTGTTTGTGACTAACGTTGATGACACCCGTCTGGATGATATCGCGGCGTGGACTTACCGCGCACCGGTTGAAGATCAGGCGCGTTTAGGTTTTGCCATTGCCCATGCTCTGGATAACTCCGCGCCAGCGGTTGACGGTATCGAGCCTGAACTGCAAAGCAAAATCGACGTCATCGTGCAGGCACTGGCAGGTGCGAAGAAACCGTTAATTATCTCCGGGACGAACGCTGGTAGCGCTGAAGTGATTCAGGCAGCGGCTAACGTGGCGAAAGCCCTGAAAGGTCGCGGCGCTGACGTCGGTATCACCATGATTGCCCGTTCCGTCAACAGCATGGGGCTGGGCATTATGGGCGGTGGATCGCTTGAAGAAGCGTTAACCGAACTGGAAACCGGACGCGCCGACGCGGTGGTGGTGCTGGAAAACGATCTGCATCGTCACGCTTCCGCTACCCGCGTGAATGCTGCGCTGGCGAAAGCGCCGCTGGTGATGGTGGTTGACCATCAACGCACGGCGATCATGGAAAACGCCCATCTGGTGCTTTCTGCCGCCAGCTTTGCTGAAAGCGACGGTACGGTGATCAACAATGAAGGCCGTGCCCAACGTTTCTTCCAGGTTTACGATCCGGCTTATTACGACAGCAAAACTGTGATGCTGGAAAGCTGGCGCTGGCTGCACTCGCTGCACAGCACCCTACTGAGCCGTGAAGTGGACTGGACGCAGCTCGACCATGTGATTGACGCTGTTGTGGCGAAAATCCCGGAACTGGCAGGTATCAAAGATGCTGCGCCGGATGCGACATTCCGTATTCGTGGTCAGAAACTGGCCCGTGAGCCGCACCGTTACAGTGGTCGTACCGCCATGCGCGCCAACATCAGCGTTCATGAGCCGCGTCAGCCGCAGGATATTGACACCATGTTCACCTTCTCGATGGAGGGTAACAACCAGCCGACCGCGCACCGTTCGCAAGTGCCGTTTGCCTGGGCGCCGGGCTGGAACTCCCCGCAGGCGTGGAACAAATTCCAGGACGAAGTGGGCGGCAAACTGCGCTTTGGCGATCCGGGCGTGCGTCTGTTTGAAACCAGCGAAAACGGTCTGGATTACTTCACCAGCGTACCGGCACGCTTCCAGCCGCAGGAAGGGAAATGGCGTATCGCGCCGTACTACCACCTGTTTGGCAGCGATGAATTGTCACAGCGTGCCCCGGTCTTCCATAGCCGTATGCCGCAACCGTACATCAAACTCAACCCAGCGGATGCCGCGAAGTTGGGAGTGAACGCGGGTACACGCGTCTCCTTTAGTTACGATGGCAACACGGTCACGCTGCCGGTTGAAATCGCCGAAGGACTGACGGCAGGGCAGGTGGGCTTGCCGATGGGCATGTCCGGTATTGCTCCGGTGCTGGCTGGCGCGCATCTTGAGGATCTCAAGGAGGCACAACAATGAGTTGGATATCACCGGAACTGATTGAGATCCTGCTGACCATCCTCAAAGCGGTGGTGATCCTGCTGGTAGTTGTCACCTGCGGGGCATTCATGAGCTTTGGCGAACGTCGCCTGCTGGGTCTGTTCCAGAACCGTTACGGACCTAACCGTGTTGGCTGGGGCGGTTCGCTCCAGCTGGTCGCGGACATGATCAAAATGTTCTTTAAAGAAGACTGGATCCCGAAATTCTCGGATCGCGTCATCTTTACCCTGGCACCGATGATTGCCTTTACCTCGCTGCTGCTGGCCTTTGCGATTGTGCCAGTCAGTCCGGGTTGGGTAGTTGCCGACCTGAACATCGGGATTTTGTTCTTCCTGATGATGGCAGGTCTGGCGGTTTACGCGGTGCTGTTTGCGGGCTGGTCAAGTAACAACAAATACTCGCTGCTGGGTGCGATGCGTGCTTCTGCGCAGACCCTGAGCTACGAAGTGTTCCTCGGGCTTTCCCTGATGGGCGTGGTGGCGCAGGCCGGTTCATTCAACATGACCGACATCGTTAACAGCCAGGCGCACGTGTGGAACGTCATCCCGCAATTCTTTGGTTTTATTACCTTTGCCATCGCGGGCGTGGCGGTGTGTCACCGTCACCCGTTTGACCAGCCGGAAGCCGAGCAGGAACTGGCGGATGGTTACCACATTGAATATTCCGGCATGAAGTTCGGTCTGTTCTTCGTGGGCGAATACATCGGGATTGTGACCATCTCCGCATTGATGGTGACGCTGTTCTTCGGTGGCTGGCAAGGCCCGTTCTTACCGCCATTCATCTGGTTCGCGCTGAAAACCGCGTTCTTTATGATGATGTTCATTTTGATTCGTGCGTCGTTACCGCGTCCGCGTTATGACCAGGTAATGTCCTTCGGCTGGAAAATCTGCCTGCCGCTGACGCTGATCAACTTGCTGGTAACGGCGGCTGTCATTCTCTGGCAGGCGCAATAAGGGGCACTAAGACCATGACCTTAAAAGAATTGTTAGTAGGTTTCGGCACCCAGGTTCGTAGTATCTGGATGATCGGCCTGCACGCGTTCGCCAAACGCGAAACGCGAATGTACCCGGAAGAGCCGGTCTATCTGCCGCCCCGTTATCGTGGTCGCATCGTTCTGACCCGCGACCCGGATGGCGAAGAGCGTTGCGTAGCCTGTAACCTCTGCGCGGTCGCCTGCCCGGTCGGCTGTATCTCGCTGCAAAAAGCAGAAACCAAAGACGGTCGCTGGTATCCGGAATTTTTCCGCATCAACTTCTCACGCTGCATTTTCTGTGGTCTGTGCGAAGAAGCCTGTCCGACCACGGCGATTCAGTTAACCCCGGATTTCGAAATGGGGGAATACAAGCGCCAGGATCTGGTTTATGAGAAAGAGGATCTGCTGATCTCCGGTCCGGGCAAATACCCGGAATATAACTTCTACCGGATGGCAGGTATGGCAATCGACGGCAAAGATAAGGGCGAAGCAGAGAACGAAGCCAAGCCTATCGACGTCAAGAGCCTGTTACCGTAAGGAGAGGGGCAATGGAGTTCGCTTTTTATATCTGTGGCCTGATAGCCATACTTGCGACCTTGCGAGTGATCACCCATACCAATCCGGTACACGCATTGCTGTACCTGATTATTTCGCTGCTGGCGATTTCCGGGGTGTTCTTCTCACTGGGCGCTTACTTCGCCGGTGCGCTGGAAATTATCGTCTACGCGGGTGCCATTATGGTGCTGTTCGTGTTCGTGGTGATGATGCTCAACCTGGGCGGTTCGGAAATCGAACAGGAACGCCAGTGGCTGAAACCGCAGGTGTGGATTGGTCCGGCAATTTTGTCAGCCATCATGCTGGTGGTGATTGTTTACGCCATTCTCGGTGTTAACGATCAGGGTATCGACGGTACGCCAATCAGTGCTAAAGCAGTGGGTATTACGCTGTTCGGGCCTTACGTACTGGCGGTGGAACTGGCTTCTATGCTGCTGCTGGCTGGTCTGGTTGTGGCCTTCCACGTCGGTCGTGAAGAGCGTGCGGGTGAAGTGCTGAGCAATCGTAAAGACGACAGCGCGAAAAGAAAAACGGAGGAGCACGCATGATCCCCTTACAACATGGACTGATCCTCGCGGCAATCTTATTCGTTCTTGGCTTAACCGGTCTGGTTATCCGTCGCAATCTGCTCTTTATGCTGATTGGTCTGGAAATCATGATTAACGCCTCTGCGCTGGCCTTTGTGGTCGCCGGAAGCTACTGGGGTCAGACCGACGGTCAGGTGATGTACATTCTCGCCATCAGCCTCGCGGCGGCGGAAGCGAGTATCGGCCTTGCGCTGCTGCTGCAACTTCACCGTCGTCGCCAGAACCTGAACATCGATTCAGTAAGTGAGATGCGCGGATGAACATGCTTGCCTTAACCATTATTTTGCCATTGATTGGCTTCGTCTTGCTGGCGTTCTCCCGTGGGCGCTGGTCTGAAAATGTCTCGGCGATCGTGGGCGTAGGCTCTGTGGGCCTGGCGGCGCTGGTAACCGCCTTTATCGGCGTTGACTTCTTCGCTAACGGCGAGCAGGCATACAGCCAGCCGCTGTGGACATGGATGTCGGTAGGCGACTTTAACATCGGTTTCAATCTGGTGCTGGACGGCCTGTCGCTGACCATGCTCTCGGTGGTCACCGGTGTCGGTTTCCTTATTCACATGTACGCCTCCTGGTATATGCGTGGTGAAGAGGGCTACTCTCGCTTCTTCGCCTACACCAACCTGTTCATCGCCAGCATGGTGGTTCTGGTTCTTGCCGACAACCTGCTGCTGATGTACCTCGGCTGGGAAGGCGTGGGCCTGTGCTCCTATCTGTTGATCGGTTTCTATTACACCGATCCGAAGAATGGCGCAGCGGCAATGAAAGCGTTTGTCGTGACCCGTGTGGGTGACGTGTTCCTCGCTTTCGCGCTGTTCATTCTCTACAACGAACTGGGCACCCTGAACTTCCGTGAAATGGTGGAACTGGCACCCGCGCACTTTGCTGACGGCAATAACATGCTGATGTGGGCGACGCTGATGCTGCTGGGCGGTGCGGTTGGTAAATCTGCGCAGCTACCGTTGCAGACATGGCTTGCCGACGCGATGGCTGGCCCGACACCTGTCTCCGCGCTGATCCACGCCGCAACGATGGTAACCGCGGGTGTCTACCTGATCGCCCGTACCCACGGCCTGTTCCTGATGACACCAGAAGTTCTGCATCTGGTGGGTATTGTCGGGGCAGTTACGCTGCTGCTGGCCGGTTTTGCCGCGCTGGTACAGACCGACATCAAACGTGTTCTCGCTTACTCCACCATGAGCCAGATTGGCTACATGTTCCTTGCGCTTGGCGTACAGGCATGGGATGCGGCGATTTTCCACTTGATGACCCACGCGTTCTTTAAAGCGCTGCTGTTCCTGGCATCCGGTTCCGTCATTCTGGCCTGCCATCACGAACAGAACATCTTCAAGATGGGCGGTCTGCGTAAATCTATTCCGCTGGTTTATCTCTGCTTCCTGGTGGGTGGTGCAGCACTGTCGGCACTGCCGCTGGTTACTGCGGGCTTCTTCAGTAAGGATGAGATCCTCGCTGGTGCGATGGCGAATGGTCATATCAATCTGATGGTGGCAGGTCTGGTCGGTGCGTTTATGACCTCTCTCTACACCTTCCGTATGATTTTCATCGTCTTCCACGGGAAAGAACAAATTCACGCTCACGCCGTGAAAGGGATTACTCACAGCCTGCCGCTGATTGTGCTGCTGATCCTTTCCACCTTCGTTGGCGCACTGATTGTACCGCCGCTGCAGGGCGTGCTTCCGCAAACTACGGAACTGGCGCACGGCAGCATGTTGACCCTGGAAATTACCTCTGGCGTGGTCGCGGTGGTTGGTATTCTGCTGGCAGCCTGGCTGTGGCTGGGTAAACGTACTCTGGTGACCTCCATCGCCAACAGTGCGCCGGGCCGTCTGCTGGGTACCTGGTGGTACAACGCCTGGGGCTTTGACTGGCTGTACGACAAAGTGTTCGTCAAGCCGTTCCTGGGTATTGCCTGGTTGCTGAAACGCGATCCGCTGAACTCAATGATGAACATCCCGGCTGTCCTTTCCCGCTTTGCAGGTAAAGGTCTGCTGTTAAGCGAGAACGGTTATCTGCGCTGGTATGTGGCATCCATGAGCATCGGTGCGGTCGTGGTGCTGGCACTGTTGATGGTACTGCGTTGAGTTAAGGATTGTGGGCTTGCCCCTGGGCATATAAGAACGTAGGTCGGATAAGCCGCCTTCGCGGCGCATCCGACACTACAACCACAATCCGAAGAGAATTTTCTGTCGTGAGAATTCGTTGAAAATCCGGTCCTGACGGGACTTTTACAAGGAATAAAGATCGCCATGTTACTACCCTGGCTAATATTAATTCCCTTTATCGGCGGCTTCCTGTGCTGGCAGACCGAACGCTTTGGCGTCAAGGTGCCGCGCTGGATCGCGCTGATCACCATGGGATTGACGCTGGCGCTGTCGCTGCAACTGTGGTTGCAGGGCGGTTATTCACTGACGCAATCCGCCGGAATTCCGCAGTGGCAGTCTGAATTCGACATGCCGTGGATCCCGCGTTTTGGTATCTCTATCCATCTCGCCATTGACGGGCTATCGCTGCTGATGGTCGTGCTGACCGGTCTGCTCGGTGTGCTGGCGGTACTCTGTTCGTGGAAAGAGATCGAAAAATATCAGGGCTTCTTCCACCTCAACCTGATGTGGATCCTGGGCGGCGTTATCGGCGTGTTCCTTGCCATCGACATGTTCCTGTTCTTCTTCTTCTGGGAAATGATGCTGGTGCCGATGTACTTCCTGATCGCACTGTGGGGGCATAAAGCCTCTGACGGTAAAACGCGTATCACGGCGGCAACCAAGTTCTTCATTTACACCCAGGCGAGTGGTCTGGTGATGCTGATCGCCATCCTGGCGCTGGTTTTTGTTCACTACAATGCGACTGGCGTCTGGACCTTCAACTATGAAGAGCTGCTGAATACGCCAATGTCTAACGGCGTGGAATATTTGCTGATGCTGGGCTTCTTCATCGCATTTGCGGTGAAAATGCCGGTGGTTCCGCTGCATGGCTGGCTGCCGGATGCGCACTCCCAGGCTCCGACCGCCGGTTCCGTTGACCTCGCGGGGATCTTGCTGAAAACTGCCGCTTACGGTTTGCTGCGTTTCTCCCTGCCGCTGTTCCCGAACGCGTCGGCAGAGTTTGCACCAATCGCTATGTGGCTGGGTGTTATCGGCATCTTCTACGGTGCGTGGATGGCCTTCGCCCAGACCGATATCAAACGTCTGATCGCCTACACCTCGGTTTCCCACATGGGCTTCGTGCTGATTGCTATCTACACCGGCAGCCAGTTAGCCTACCAGGGCGCGGTCATTCAGATGATTGCTCACGGCTTGTCGGCGGCGGGTCTGTTTATTCTCTGCGGTCAGCTTTATGAGCGTATCCATACCCGCGATATGCGCATGATGGGCGGTCTGTGGAGCAAAATGAAATGGCTGCCAGCACTGTCACTGTTCTTTGCGGTGGCAACGCTTGGGATGCCGGGCACCGGTAACTTCGTCGGCGAATTTATGATTCTGTTCGGCAGCTTCCAGGTTGTCCCGGTGATTACCGTTATCTCTACCTTTGGGCTGGTCTTTGCATCTGTTTATTCGCTGGCGATGTTGCATCGCGCTTACTTCGGTAAAGCGAAAAGCCAGATTGCCAGCCAGGAACTGCCAGGGATGTCGCTGCGTGAGCTGTTTATGATCCTGTTGCTGGTGGTGCTGCTGGTACTGCTGGGCTTCTATCCGCAGCCGATTCTGGATACCTCGCACTCCGCGATTGGCAATATCCAGCAGTGGTTTGTTAATTCCGTTACTACTACAAGGCCGTAAATCGCCATGACAATAACTCCACAAAACCTGATCGCACTGCTACCGTTGCTGATCGTCGGCTTGACGGTGGTGGTTGTGATGCTCTCCATTGCGTGGCGACGCAATCATTTCCTCAACGCTACGATCTCGGTTATTGGGCTTAACGCGGCGCTGGTTTCGCTCTGGTTTGTCGGCCAGGCGGGCGCTATGGACGTTACGCCGCTGATGCGCGTTGATGGTTTCGCCATGCTTTACACCGGGCTGGTATTGTTGGCGAGCCTCGCCACCTGTACTTTCGCCTACCCGTGGCTTGAAGGCTATAACGACAACAAGGACGAGTTCTACCTGTTGGTGTTAATTGCCGCGCTGGGCGGGATCCTGCTGGCGAATGCCAACCATCTGGCGTCTCTGTTCCTCGGTATTGAACTGATCTCTTTGCCGCTGTTTGGCCTGGTCGGTTACGCTTTCCGCCAGAAACGTTCGCTGGAAGCCAGTATCAAATACACTATCCTTTCTGCCGCAGCGTCTTCTTTCCTGCTGTTCGGTATGGCGCTGGTGTATGCGCAGTCTGGCGACCTGTCGTTTGTCGCGCTGGGTAAAAACCTCGGCGACGGTATGCTCAACGAGCCGCTGTTGCTGGCAGGTTTCGGCCTGATGATTGTTGGCCTTGGCTTCAAACTCTCTCTGGTGCCGTTCCACCTGTGGACGCCAGACGTATACCAGGGCGCGCCTGCGCCGGTTTCCACTTTCCTGGCGACGGCGAGCAAAATCGCTATCTTCGGCGTGGTGATGCGTCTGTTCCTTTACGCACCAGTGGGCGACAGCGAAGCGATTCGCGTGGTGCTGGCGATTATCGCCTTTGCCTCTATCATCTTCGGTAACCTGATGGCGCTGAGCCAGACCAATATCAAACGTCTGCTCGGTTACTCATCTATCTCTCACCTCGGCTATCTGCTGGTGGCGCTGATTGCGCTGCAAACTGGCGAGATGTCGATGGAAGCGGTAGGGGTTTACCTGGCCGGTTATCTGTTCAGCAGCCTCGGCGCGTTCGGCGTGGTCAGCCTGATGTCCAGCCCGTATCGTGGCCCGGATGCTGATTCCCTGTTCTCTTACCGCGGTCTGTTCTGGCATCGTCCGATCCTCGCGGCAGTGATGACGGTGATGATGCTGTCACTGGCGGGTATCCCAATGACGCTGGGCTTTATCGGTAAGTTCTATGTGCTGGCGGTCGGTGTCCAGGCACACTTGTGGTGGCTGGTGGGTGCGGTGGTTGTCGGTTCGGCAATCGGCCTCTACTACTACCTGCGCGTAGCGGTGAGCTTATACCTGCACGCCCCGGAGCAACCGGGTCGCGACGCACCGTCAAACTGGCAGTACAGCGCGGGTGGTATCGTGGTGCTGATCTCTGCACTGTTGGTACTGGTGCTGGGTGTATGGCCGCAACCGCTGATTAGCATTGTGCGGTTAGCAATGCCGCTGATGTAAGCTGTCAGTTCGTAAGTCAGAAAGCCGCCGACAAGTTCGGCGGTTTTTTTTGGTGCCCTGACCCCCATCACCCAACAATAACCGTCAGCGCATGATTCCCTTGCCGCAGCATACGTCGATACGCGCTAATCAGCTTTTCCATATCGAGCATGATCGAAGCAAAGAGTTGCCCCTCTAACTCTTCTGAAAAGGTTACTCCCGGATAAATCTCCATTTCATTGAGTCGTTTAATGGAAAACTGTTTACGCAGCACATTTCGGTCAAGAGCTTCCAGTCGGTCGATTGTCGCGGCTAACTCCTGATTCCAGGTCAATCCCAGGAATCCATCTATGCCATCTTCGAGGCTGTGTTCACCAAGCACGGCACGACTCAGCGGATCATTCTTCGCGGGATCAAAAGCAGAGGTGCCTGTCAGCCCAAAGTGTAAAAAATCCCAGCGTTTATCAATATCCAGTCGGCGTAATCCTGAAAGCGTGTCATGTATATTATCCATCAAAGGTTTTTGAGTAGACTCAAGAAGTTGGTTAATCTTTTCTGAGTCAATTTCTGCAAAATAGCCAATCATTCCCATTTTATTTTCCTCCGTTGAATTTCATGTTTCGCATCTTAAAACAGACGAGGGAAAATAAAATGTACATGTCGCTTTTTCTGGACCCGCCTCGAGAAATTTTTATTATTTACTGTTGTATAACAAAGTTATAACCCCATCCACTACCTGAGCCATTTTCTGATAATTCAATCTGTCTGCGGTATCACCGGGCAAGTGGTATTGTTTATTACGATAAAAAGCGGTGTCGGTAATCATTACGGCGGGAATATCGTGTTGCCAATAATTAAGGTGATCAGAGAAATCAATACCGGGAATAAACCCTGGGGCATTCATAGAATAAACAGATAAATCCTGAGATGACAACAATGCCGCTTTTAGCTGACGAACGGCGTTGATATCCTGCATTCTGCCGACCACGGCAATAAAGTCTCCCCGATCGGGATAAAGCCAGGACATTGCCGGGTAAGGGTAATCCTGACTACCAGGCGCAGAGTCGTAATAGCCAATCATCTCCAGCGCTATCATTAATCTAACTGGACGCTCAAGCGAAGCTGCATGTACCGCGCTCCCCATTTCATCGCTACGAAAGAAGGGCGGTTCTTCCGACGCATAGGCGACCAGCTGCACGCCAGTTTTCGGTGCTTGCTGCTGTAACAAACGTGCCAGTTCGAGTAATCCTGCCACGCCGCTGGCGTTATCATCCGCGCCCGGCGTATAGGTCAATTGATCGTTTTCATAACTGCTGACAGAATCATAGTGCGCACCAATAATAATCAGCGGTCCATCGGCAGGACCATAATCAGCAACAATGTTTTTGTAGGGACCTCCCGTAATGGGGACGTCCTGCGCGGTAACGCTGGCACCGCTACTGATAAAGACCTCTTTTATATATTCTGCGGACCTTTTCAGATTATCAATATTGTCGGCACTACGGGGATGCACAGTTTGTGTAAGATAACGAACTGTTTTTTCTAATTGCTCAGGACTTGTGTGTCGGGGCGTTGGCGGTAATGCATTGACCCAGGGTTGGTAAAAAATAATCAGAGGGAGTGAAAACAGAATTAATATAATAAAAGCAAAGTTTATTTTTTTCATATGCAAATTATTAATGGGTTGCGTTATTGAATCATTATTTGTTATAGGTTTCGATATTGTATTTTATTAAGATTAGCAGGATTATACAAAGAGTATATTTTATGTCTGGTGCCTGAGTTTATTTAAAAGGATTTTATATGCGAAATAAAAATATAATCATGTTGCTTATGAGTAGTTTGATTTTGTCAGGATGTGGGCCGGAACCTGAGAATAAGGAAAGTCAGCAACAACAACCCAGTACTCCAACAGAGCAGCAAGTGCTTGCCGCGCAGCAAGCTGCAATAAAAGAGGCTGAGCAAAGCGCCGCCGCCGCGAAAGTCTTGGCCCAGCAAGAAGTGCAACAATATTCAGACAAACAGGCTTTACAGGGGCGATTGCAGGAAGCGCCAACATTTGCAAGAGCGGCTAAAGCAAAAGCTACACATGTCGCAAATCCAGGAACCGCTCGCTATCAGCAGTTCGATGATAATCCGGTTAAGCAGGTAGCGCAAAATCCGTTGGCGACGTTTAGTCTTGACGTTGACACTGGCAGTTATGCGAATGTACGGCGTTTCCTCAATCAAGGGCTGTTACCTCCGCCAGACGCTGTGCGGGTGGAGGAGATAGTCAATTATTTCCCGTCTGATTGGGATATCAAAGACAAACAATCTATTCCGGCCTCTAAGCCAATACCTTTCGCTATGCGCTACGAATTGGCACCTGCGCCATGGAATGAACAGCGAACATTGCTGAAAGTTGATATCCTGGCGAAAGATCGCAAAAGTGAAGAGTTACCAGCTTCTAATCTGGTCTTTCTTATCGACACTTCTGGTTCAATGATTTCTGATGAACGTTTGCCACTTATCCAGTCTTCGTTGAAATTATTGGTCAAAGAACTTCGTGAGCAGGATAACATTGCTATCGTGACCTACGCTGGCGACTCCCGTATTGCATTGCCTTCTATCTCCGGGAGTCATAAGGCGGAAATTAATGCCGCAATTGATTCGCTGGATGCCGAAGGCAGTACCAATGGCGGTGCCGGGCTGGAACTGGCTTATCAGCAGGCGGCGAAGGGGTTTATTAAGGGCGGTATCAATCGCATTTTATTGGCCACTGACGGTGACTTTAACGTTGGTATTGACGATCCAAAATCGATTGAATCAATGGTCAAAAAACAGCGGGAGTCCGGTGTTACTCTGTCGACGTTTGGCGTGGGGGATGACAATTACAACGAGGCAATGATGGTGCGAATTGCCGATGTTGGCAACGGTAACTACAGCTACATTGATACCCTCTCTGAAGCGCAGAAAGTATTGAACAGTGAAATGCGGCAGACGTTGATTACCGTAGCAAAAGATGTCAAAGCGCAAATTGAGTTTAACCCCGCGTGGGTAACGGAATACCGTCAGATTGGTTATGAAAAGCGCCAACTTCGGGCGGAAGATTTTAATAACGACAACGTTGATGCGGGGGATATTGGCGCAGGCAAACATATAACGTTGTTATTTGAATTAACGCTGAACGGGCAAAAAGCATCAATTGATAAGTTACGCTATGCCCCGGATAACAAATCAGCGAAATCGGACAAAACGAAAGAACTGGCCTGGTTAAAAATTCGCTGGAAATACCCGCAGGGAAAAGAAAGTCAGTTAGTTGAATTCCCGCTGGGGCCAATAATAAACGCGCCCTCTGAAGATATGCGTTTTCGCGCAGCAGTAGCTGCATATGGGCAAAAGTTACGCGGTTCTGAATACCTGGACGAAATCTCATGGCAGCAGATAAAACAGTGGGCTCAGCAGGCAAAAGGGGAAGATCCACAGGGTTACAGGGCGGAATTTATTCGCCTGGTTGAACTGGCGGATGGGGTGACTGGCATCAGTCCGTGATGACTTTTTAGCAAACTATGTTCGATCAGTCAGCATATTTGCTGACTGGTCGAATTGACTAACAATGATGTTAACTTACTCTTTTGCCTGATGCTCTATTTTGGGGTTGTGAGTGTTTTATTTCTAAGTCTCTATAATAATCATTGATATTTGCATCGCCATATTTATCTAAATAACAATTTCTGTTTACCTGTCGATGTTGAAAATCAATTTCGTACTGCTCTTCTGCTGAATATTTTTTAAATCTGTCAGCATAGTTTTTTAATAACGTATAGGGAGCGCTGTCAGAATTGCTTTCCCTTTGTTCAATTACTTCTTTGGCTGCCATGCACACAAATGCACCGCAACTTTGGCTTAAGTATTGCTGAAGATCGGCATGTAAAAATGTTATCTCTTGTTCAGTTAAATGATCTGTTATATTCTTATTATTCGGCATTTCCCCCATGAATTTAGAATTGAAACTATTAATGACACGCTTAAGTGAATTTTCTTTATCATGGCCTAGTGCACGTAATGAGTTGAATATGACGCATTTTATTTGTTGTGTGTTATTTTTTTCATTAACTATTTTTTGTAGCGAAACTAATATCCAGTGTCCGCCAGTATTTATGGGGAATAACTGGACTTCTTTCGGCCATGATGGATCGCTCTTAATATTATCATTGAGAGCGATTTCCAGGTAAGTGCTGTTGGAATCGGGGAGGTAGAGACCAGTAGGATAATTGACTTGAGTATTTTTTGCATTAGCGGCGATCTTCTGAAGATAGCAATCTATTTCATCCGTGGTTAATTGACGATTTTTATCCCAGAAGTTTGTACCATCGCTCAGTTCATTATTCTTATCATTTAAAAGTACCTTTGAAAGCGACTGTTTTTCTGATATGAGAGGAATGTCCTCACCGATAATTGTCATTAATTTCGAAGGGGAGAATAGTTTTTTGAACAGGAGATTATCTGAATTATGTGATTTGAGGGGGTGTTTGGTTGCGGTATGTGCCAAATTATATAATTTTAAACAGGCATTTTTTATAAGCTTGATAATCGATAGGGTATCATTTGTTGGGTTTCTAACAATATGGTAAAGAATATCTTCAGCTTTTTTTCCAAATTCATCATAACCTAACGCAATATTATGCAGTAACTCAATGCTTTCTTCATCTCCGGATAACGCTGTTTTTTTTAAAGACTGCAGTAATTCCTCGGTCACAGTAAATTTTTCTGCAAATGTCTGACAGAGTTGGGTTTGAGATAATTGACAATAATTGCTGACAACTGTAACCATCATAGGCTCCTTTTAGTTGCAAAGATTGTGCTGAATGAAGATAAAAAGAGGCAACTTATTGCTCTGAATATAGTGCGTGCGGAGATGAATAAATATCAAAAATCGCTCAATATGCCCGTGTGGGTGGATATATGTGGCGCGGGTTGCGATAACAGGGCAAGTTTCGCCCTGTTTTAGTAGGAAGCAGAGTTAAACGTTAAACACGGTGAAATCATGCGCCAGTTCAGTCGCCGGGAAAATTGACCTGCATTCACGTAACAGGTGCTGACAACCTTTGTCATCATAGCGCGAGCTGACGTGGGTAATGATTAGCTTACCGACTCCAGCCTCACGGGCCAGTGTCGCAGCCTGGCGTGTAGAGCTATGACCGCGACTATTGGCTTTGGCTTCCATGGTTATATCCAGCGTCGCTTCGTGCACCATGACATCGACACCTTTAGCCAGGTCAAGTGCGGCATCGCAGGGGCCGGTATCGCCGAAAATAGCGAGCGCTTTACCTGGCACTGGAGCAGCTAAGTAATCTGCGCCGTTAATCTGCCTTCCATCTTCCAGCGTGATTGTTTTGCCCGCTTTTAATTCCTGAAACAGTGGGCCAGGCGGCACGCCAGCAGCTTTTAATGCCTGGGCATTTAATGCACCCGGTTTATCATGTTCTTCAATACGATAGCCATAACATTCCAGTGGGTGTACCAGCGGATAAGCGGTTACTTTGCGCAGGCCATCATCGAAAATTTCGCCAGCGCCAATTTCGACAATTTCCAGCGGATAATCGGTCCATGAGCCGCTAATCCGCAGCGCAGTCTCCACAAATTCACGGAGACCTTGCGGACCATAAATCGTTAAGGGTTGGACAATACCAGACATAGAACGACTGCACAGCAAGCCGGGTAAACCAAAGAGATGATCGCCATGAAGATGGCTGATAAAAATCTTGTCCAGTTTTCCAGGGTTAAAGGCGGTATGCAGTAGCTGATGCTGGGTGCCTTCACCGCAGTCAAACAACCAAAGCCCGCTCTGGGTCGGATGTTGCAGGTTAAGCAATATTGCCGTGACATTGCGCGTACGGGTTGGCACACCGGCTGAAGTACCTAAAAAAATTAATTCCATGAGTTCATCACGTTTCAAAAAATATTCCGGCTAGTATAAGGCATACATCTAAAAGGAGAGCATTATGATTGAATGGCAAGATCTGCATCACTCTGAATTATCGGTTTCCCAGCTTTATGCCTTATTACAACTGCGTTGCGCGGTTTTTGTTGTTGAGCAGAATTGCCCTTATCAGGATATCGATGGTGATGATTTGACGGGGGATAATCGCCATATTCTCGGTTGGAAAAATGATGAACTGGTGGCGTATGCGAGGATTCTGAAAAGTGATGATGATCTTGAGCCGGTCGTTATAGGTCGGGTGATTGTCAGTGAAGCGTTGCGTGGCGAAAAAGTGGGGCAGCAGCTGATGAGTAAAACACTCGAAACATGTACGCGTCACTGGCCTGATAAACCTGTTTACCTCGGGGCGCAGGCGCATCTGCAAAACTTCTACCAAAGTTTTGGCTTTATCCCTGTGACGGAGGTCTATGAAGAAGATGGTATCCCACACATTGGGATGGCACGCGAGGTAATTCAGGCGTAATCAATAACCATTGTCTATAGTTAGTGACAGGTTTTACGCAAATGGAGAACGAGAATGTCTAATCAGTTTGGTGATACACGTATCGATGACGACCTGACGCTGCTTAGTGAAACACTGGAAGAGGTGCTCCGCTCCTCTGGCGATCCCGCCGATCAGAAATATGTTGAGCTGAAAGCGCGTGCAGAAAAAGCGCTGGATGATGTGAAAAAACGGGTTAGCCAGGCTTCAGACAGTTATTACTATCGGGCGAAGCAGGCTGTTTATCGTGCTGATGACTACGTCCACGAAAAACCCTGGCAAGGAATTGGGGTGGGCGCGGCCGTTGGGCTGGTATTAGGACTGTTGCTGGCACGCCGTTAAAACCTCCCTACACCGGGGTACTGCATTTTTTTGTAGTACCCCGTATAATGTGAGGCTTTTAACAGGGAGAGGTCCGCGTGCAATCACTCACTACGGCGCTGGAAAATCTACTGCGCCTTTTGTCGCAAGAGATTCCAGCGACACCCGGCATTCGGGTTATTGATACTCCTTTCCCTCTCAAAGATGCTTTTGATGCCTTGAGCTGGCTGGCCAGTCAGCAAACGTATCCGCAATTCTACTGGCAACAACGTAATGGTGATGAAGAAGCTGCCGTCCTGGGCGCGATTACCCATTTTACCTCGTTGGACCAGGCGCAACGTTTTCTTCACCAGCACCCGGAACATGCCGACTTACGCATCTGGGGGCTGAATGCGTTTGACCCGTCGCAGGGCAATTTACTTTTACCCCGCCTGGAATGGCGACGCTGTGGCGGTAAAGCCACGCTGCGGCTGACGCTATTCAGCGAAAGCTCCCTTCAGCACGATGCGATAAAGGCAAAAGAATTTATCGCCACACTGGTGAGTATCAAGTCCCTGCCAGGGTTACATTTAACCACCACGCGAGAACAACACTGGCCGGACAAAACGGGCTGGACGCGATTAATCGAACTGGCAACGCAAACTATCGCCGAAGGTGAACTCGACAAAGTCGTTCTTGCACGGGCGACCGATCTGCATTTTGCAAGCCCGGTTAACGCAGCGGCGATGATGGCAGCCAGCCGTCGGCTCAATCTGAACTGCTATCATTTCTTTATGGCCTTTGATGGCGAGACCGCGTTTCTGGGTTCGTCTCCTGAGCGGCTATGGCGGCGGCGTGCCAAAGCGCTGCGTACTGAAGCGCTGGCGGGAACGGTAGCAAATCATCCTGATGATAAGCAGGCGCAGCAGTTGGGCGAGTGGCTGATGGCGGATGATAAAAACCAGCGCGAGAACATGCTGGTGGTGGAAGATATTTGCCAACGATTGCAGGCCGATACCCAGACGCTGGATGTTTTACCGCCGCAGGTACTGCGTCTGCGTAAAGTGCAGCATCTGCGCCGCTGTATCTGGACTTCACTCAACAAAGCGGATGATGTGATCTGTTTACATCAGTTGCAGCCAACGGCCGCGGTTGCGGGCTTACCGCGTGACCTGGCGCGGCAGTTTATCGCCCGTCACGAACCGTTCACCCGTGAATGGTATGCCGGTTCCGCGGGCTATCTTTCGTTACAACAAAGCGAATTCTGCGTTTCCCTGCGCTCAGCAAAAATTAGCGGCAATGTCGTGCGGTTATATGCTGGCGCGGGCATTGTCCGTGGCTCCGACCCCGAGCAAGAGTGGCAGGAAATCGACAACAAAGCGGCAGGGCTGCGTACTTTATTACAAATGGAAGAGTAATGAGTCGCATCATTACCGATTCATATCAATAATCTATTTTTGTAGCTCCTTATACTTAGCCGCAATATTGATACCGGACAAACTCATGTCAGTAAGCGCATTTAACCGACGCTGGGCGGCGGTCATTCTGGAAGCATTAACGCGTCACGGCGTCAGACACATCTGTATCGCCCCTGGCTCGCGTTCTACACCGTTAACGTTAGCGGCAGCGGAGAATTCCGCATTCATTCACCACACCCATTTTGATGAGCGTGGACTGGGGCATCTGGCGCTGGGGCTGGCGAAAGTCAGCAAGCAGCCGGTGGCGGTGATAGTGACCTCCGGCACGGCGGTAGCAAATCTCTATCCGGCACTAATAGAAGCTGGGTTAACCGGAGAAAAACTGATCCTGTTAACCGCCGATCGCCCGCCGGAGCTCATTGACTGCGGCGCGAATCAGGCGATTCGTCAGCCGGGAATGTTCGCCTCTCATCCTACGCATAGCATTTCACTGCCGCGCCCGACGCAGGATATTTCTGCCCGTTGGCTGGTCTCTACTATCGACCACGCCCTTGGTACGCTTCATGCTGGAGGAGTTCATATCAACTGCCCGTTTGCTGAACCGCTATATGGCGAGATGGACGACACCGGGCTTAGTTGGCAACAGCGTCTTGGCGACTGGTGGCAGGACGATAAACCGTGGCTGCGTGAAGCGCCTCGTCTGGAAAGTGAAAAACAGCGTGACTGGTTCTTCTGGCGACAAAAGCGCGGCGTGGTAGTTGCTGGTCGCATGAGTGCGGAAGAGGGCAAAAAAGTTGCTCTGTGGGCGCAAACTCTTGGCTGGCCGCTGATTGGCGACGTCCTGTCGCAAACCGGACAGCCGCTGCCGTGTGCCGATCTCTGGTTAGGCAATGCCAAAGCGACAAGCGAACTGCAACAGGCGCAGATTGTGGTGCAACTGGGCAGCAGCCTGACGGGCAAACGGCTCCTGCAATGGCAGGCAAGCTGTGAACCAGAAGAGTACTGGATTGTTGATGACATTGAAGGGCGACTTGATCCGGCACACCATCGCGGACGCCGCTTAATTGCCAATATTGCCGACTGGCTGGAGCTGCATCCGGCAGAAAAACGCCAGCCCTGGTGCGTTGAAATCCCGCGCCTGGCGGAACAGGCAATGCAGGCGGTTATTGCCCGTCGCGATGCGTTTGGCGAAGCGCAACTGGCGCATCGCATCAGCGACTATTTGCCGGAACAGGGGCAACTGTTTGTTGGCAACAGCCTGGTGGTACGTCTGATTGATGCGCTTTCGCAACTTCCGGCGGGTTACCCGGTGTATAGCAACCGTGGGGCCAGCGGTATTGACGGGCTGCTATCTACTGCCGCAGGCGTTCAGCGGGCCAGTGGCAAACCGACGCTGGCGATTGTGGGCGATCTCTCAGCACTTTACGATCTCAACGCGCTGGCGCTATTGCGCCAGGTTTCCGCGCCGCTGGTATTAATTGTGGTGAACAACAACGGCGGGCAAATTTTCTCGCTGCTGCCGACACCGAAAAGCGAGCGTGAGCGTTTCTATCTGATGCCGCAAAACGTCCATTTTGAGCACGCCGCCGCGATGTTCGAGCTGAAATATCATCGTCCGCAAAACTGGCAGGAACTTGAAACGGCACTTGCCGACGCCTGGCGCACGCCGACCACCACGGTAATTGAAATGGTGGTTAATGACACCGATGGTGCGCAAACCCTCCAGCAACTGCTGGCGCAGGTAAGCCATTTATGATCCTGCACGCGCAGGCAAAACACGGCAAACCAGGTTTACCCTGGCTGGTGTTTTTGCACGGTTTTTCCGGCGATTGCCAGGAATGGCAAGAAGTGGGCGAGGCGTTTGCCGACTACTCGCGGTTGTATGTTGATCTCCCTGGTCACGGTGGTTCGGCAGCAATTAGCGTCGATGGATTTGATGATGTCACCGGCTTACTGCGTAAAACTCTGGTTAGTTACAACATCCTTAACTTCTGGCTGGTGGGGTACTCGCTCGGCGGACGGGTGGCGATGATGGCGGCTTGCCAGGGGATGGCGGGGCTTTGTGGCGTGATTGTCGAAGGTGGGCATCCCGGGCTGCAAAGTGCTGAACAACGCACGGAACGTCTGCTTTCCGATCGCCAATGGGCGCAGCGTTTTCGCACAGAACCATTAACGGCGGTATTTGCCGACTGGTATCAACAGCCTGTCTTTGCCTCGCTCAATGACGATCAACGCCGGGAGCTGGTGGCGCTGCGTAGCCACAATAACGGTGTAACGCTTGCTACTATGCTGGAGGCCACTTCTCTCGCCGTCCAGCCTGATTTACGTGCTAACCTTAGCGCCCGCACATTTGCGTTTTATTATTTATGTGGTGAACGTGACAGCAAATTCCGCGCTCTGGCGGCGGAACTGGCTGCCGACTGCCATGTCATTCCTCGCGCCGGACATAACGCGCACCGGGAAAATCCCGCTGGCGTAATCGCAAGTCTGGCGCAGATCTTGCGTTTCTGACTAAAGGACACAATATGATTTATCCTGATGAAGCAATGCTTTACGCACCGGTTGAATGGCACGACTGCTCCGAAGGTTTCGAGGACATTCGTTATGAAAAATCCACCGACGGTATCGCAAAAATCACCATTAATCGTCCGCAGGTGCGCAATGCCTTCCGTCCACTGACGGTCAAAGAGATGATCCAGGCACTGGCAGATGCGCGTTATGACGACAACATCGGCGTGATCATTCTGACTGGTGCAGGCGATAAAGCGTTCTGCTCTGGTGGCGACCAGAAAGTGCGTGGCGATTACGGCGGCTATAAAGATGATTCCGGCGTACATCATCTGAATGTGCTGGACTTCCAGCGTCAGATCCGTACCTGTCCGAAACCGGTTGTCGCGATGGTAGCGGGTTACTCCATCGGCGGCGGTCACGTTCTGCACATGATGTGCGACCTGACCATCGCGGCGGAAAACGCCATCTTCGGTCAGACTGGCCCGAAAGTCGGTTCCTTCGATGGCGGCTGGGGCGCTTCCTATATGGCGCGCATTGTTGGGCAGAAAAAAGCGCGTGAAATCTGGTTCCTGTGCCGTCAGTACGACGCGAAACAAGCGCTGGATATGGGCCTTGTGAACACCGTGGTGCCGCTGGCAGATCTGGAAAAAGAAACCGTGCGTTGGTGCCGCGAAATGCTGCAAAACAGCCCGATGGCGCTGCGTTGCCTGAAAGCTGCGCTGAACGCTGACTGTGACGGTCAGGCGGGTCTGCAGGAACTGGCGGGCAACGCCACCATGCTGTTCTACATGACGGAAGAAGGTCAGGAAGGTCGCAACGCCTTCAACCAGAAACGTCAGCCTGACTTCAGCAAATTTAAACGGAATCCGTAATGCGTAGCGCGCAGGTATACCGCTGGCAGATCCCCATGGACGCGGGGGTGGTTCTGCGCGACAGGCGGTTAAAAACCCGCGACGGGCTATACGTTTGCCTGCGCGAGGGCGAGCGCGAAGGGTGGGGAGAGATCTCCCCACTGCCGGGCTTCAGTCAGGAAACCTGGGAAGAGGCGCAAAGTGCGCTGCTTGCCTGGGTAAATAACTGGCTGGCAGGCGATTGCGAATTACCGCAAATGCCTTCCGTCGCCTTTGGCGTAAGCTGTGCATTGGCTGAGCTGGCAGACACGTTACCACAGGCGGCAAATTTCCGTGCTGCACCGTTGTGTAATGGTGATCCTGACGATCTGATCCTCAAACTTGCCGATATGCCAGGCGAGAAAGTGGCGAAGGTCAAAGTGGGATTGTACGAAGCGGTGCGCGACGGCATGGTGGTGAATCTGTTGCTGGAGGCCATTCCGGATCTGCATTTGCGTCTTGACGCGAATCGCGCCTGGACACCGCTGAAAGGCCAGCAGTTTGCCAAATACGTTAACCCGGATTATCGCCACCGCATCGCGTTTCTCGAAGAACCGTGCAAAACCCGCGAGGATTCCCGCGCCTTTGCCCGTGAAACGGGTATTGCCATTGCCTGGGATGAAAGCCTGCGTGAGCCGGATTTTGCCTTTGTGGCGGAAGAAGGCGTGCGAGCGGTGGTGATCAAACCCACGCTCACGGGCAGCCTGGAGAAAGTGCGCGAGCAGGTGCAGGCGGCGCACGCGCTGGGGCTGACGGCGGTGATCAGTTCATCTATTGAGTCGAGCTTAGGCTTAACGCAACTGGCGCGGATTGCCGCCTGGTTAACGCCAGACACTATCCCGGGGCTGGACACGCTGGATCTGATGCAGGCGCAGCAGGTTCGTCGCTGGCCGGGTAGCACGCTGCCTTTTGTCGACGTTGATGCACTGGAGCGGTTGTTATGATCTTCTCTGACTGGCCGTGGCGTCACTGGCGGCAAGTGCGGGGAGAAGCCATCGCCTTACGTCTCAATGATGAGCAACTCAACTGGCGCGAGCTTTGTGTTCACGTCGATGAATTAGCCTTAGGCTTTGCGGCGCAGGGCGTGGTTGAGGGCAGCGGCGTGATGTTGCGGGCGTGGAATACGCCGCAAACGCTGCTCTCCTGGCTGGCGCTACTGCAATGCGGGGCGCGGGTGTTGCCCGTGAACCCTCAGCTGCCGCAACCGTTGCTTGAAGAATTGCTGCCCAATCTAACGCTGCAATTTGCGCTGGTGCCGGAAGGGGAAAACACATTTTCGGCGTTAACGTCGCTGCACATTCAGCTGGTTGAAGGCGTACATGCTGCGGCGTGGCAGCCAACTCGTCTGTGCTCAATGACGTTGACCTCGGGTTCTACCGGGTTGCCGAAAGCCGCTGTCCATACTTATCAGGCCCATCTTGCCAGCGCCGAAGGGGTGTTATCGCTGATTCCGTTTGGCGATCACGATGACTGGTTGCTCTCTTTGCCGCTGTTTCACGTCTCCGGTCAGGGAATTATGTGGCGCTGGTTATACGCTGGTGCGCGGATGACGGTACGTGATAAACAGCCGTTGGATCACATGCTGGCAGGCTGTACTCACGCATCGCTGGTGCCGACGCAGCTCTGGCGTTTGCTGGTTAACCGCAGTTCCGTTTCCCTGAAAGCAGTGTTGCTTGGCGGCGCGGCGATCCCGGTCGAGTTGACGGAACAGGCGCGCGAGCAGGGTATTCGTTGCTTTTGTGGCTATGGTCTGACCGAGTTTGCTTCCACGGTGTGTGCGAAAGAAGCCGACGGTCTGGCGGACGTCGGTTCGCCGCTGCCCGGTCGGGAAGTGAAAATCGTTAACGATGAAGTGTGGCTGCGGGCTGCCAGCATGGCAGAAGGTTACTGGCGTAACGGACAACTGGTGCCGCTGCTCAATGACGAAGGCTGGTACGCTACGCGCGATCGCGGCGAGATGCATAACGGTAAACTGACCATTGTCGGGCGCTTAGATAATCTGTTCTTCAGTGGTGGCGAGGGTATTCAGCCGGAAGAGGTGGAGCGTGTAATTGCTGCACATCCTGCGGTTTTGCAGGTGTTTATCGTCCCCGTTGCGGACAAGGAGTTTGGTCATCGACCGGTAGCGGTGGTGGAGTATGACCATCAAAGCGTTGATCTCAGCGAATGGGTGAAAGATAAGCTGGCCCGTTTTCAACAACCGGTGCGCTGGCTGACGCTTCCACCTGAACTGAAAAACGGTGGTATTAAAATTTCACGTCAGGCGCTAAAAGAGTGGGTGCAACGCCAGCAATAATTAACCATCCGTTGCACTTCTCATTTCTGCCATTCCATTGCCGTTGATAAAGAGTTTATCTGTTAATCTGTAAATTGATGTGAAAACTCTTAGCAAACAGGATAATGCAATGGAATGGCTGGTCAAAAAATCGTGCTGCGATAAACAAGATAACAGACATGTACTTATGCTCTGCGATGCTGGCGGCGCGATAAAAATGATCGCCGAAGTGAAGAGTGACTTCGCCGTGAAAGTGGGCGATTTACTCTCCCCTTTGCAGAATGCGCTTTACTGCATTAATCGTGAAAAGCTACATACGGTGAAAGTTCTCTCGGCATGCAGCTACAGCCCCGATGAGTGGGAACGGCAGTGTCAATCGGCTGAGAAAACTCAGTAACGTTGTTTTGTCGTGGGCAGGAAAATCAGCATCAACCCGCTCATAATACAGGCTACTCCCAGTAGTGCTTTCAGCGAAAAAGTCCCTTCCCAGCCGGGAAGTACCATTGAAGCAATCCATACCAGCACATAACTCATACTGAGCAAGGCATAGGCTTTGCTTAGTGCAAGTTTATGTAGTGTTTTATACCAACAAAAAACGGAAAGCAGATAACCCAGCAGCCCGAGTAACAGTATCCGGGCATCCAGGCCAAAAGCTAACAGCGCCGCGATAAAATCCCATAAGTGCGTCATCGGCGGTAGATGACTCGCCGCATAACCCAGGCTTAATTGCGCAGCTGAGGCAATAATGACGCTGAATAATCCCCACATCAGGCCCATTACACCGTACTCCCGAGGATCACAATGCCGCCAATAATGAACGCCACCCCACACCAGTGACGCAGTGATACCGGCTCGTGCCACAGTTTTACTGCAGCCAGCGTCACCCAGACAAAATTCAGACTTAACATCGGGTAGGCAATGCCTACCGGTACGTTCTGCAAGACCAGCAGCCAGAGCACCATGGCAAGGCCAAGACAAGCCAGCGCCAGTCCCAGCCACAGCACGATATGTCTGCGCCGTTTGTTTATCGCCACAAAGCAGGTTGCTTGTTTCTGACACAACTGCCCGGCAACGCTAAGCAAGCTGGCAAAGACTAATGTTAGCCAGATCATTTGGGCCGATACTGAATCAGCACCAGACGCTCCTGACGATCGATGGCATCTGCGGGCGGAATGGCGAGACTGTTGATATCTTCATCGCGGTCAACCGAAAGCACGAGTGTAATAACCCCCTCCTGACGATGTTGATTAAGCCAGTTTGCGAACTCATCACCGCTGACAAATCTCCCTTTCGCATCCGGATAATTTAGGCCGTATTTCAATTCCCCTGTCTGGCGATACATGATGATGTCATCACGTCTCAGGCTCCATGCCAGACCAGCAGCAACGCCGACGCTATCGGTAAGAATATAGCGGCTTGGCTGCAGTGATTCTTGTGTCGTCTCGACAAAAAATTGCGGATGTTTTCCTTCCATGACTCTGTCAGGAATTGAAAATCCTACCAGCAACGCCAGCCCAAGCGGGCAAAGTGCGGCAAAAGGCCAGTTTTTTTCGACGTTTGTTAAGGTATACCAGCCGAAAAATGCCCATAGCGAAAAAATCGACCATGCACAGAAGACTTTATAGCTCTCGAAGGTTTGCCACACCGGCGTGCTCATAGGTCCCCAGGGGGAGACCACAAACGTAGCAATAATGCCAGTGACGCCAAAAGCGATGTTAATCCAGCCATTAATCCGCAACGCCAGAGGATTATTTTTTGCTGCCAGCAAAGCGTAATGCGCCATCAGCATTGCCAGAGGTGCAAAGCAGGAAAGAATATAGGTGGGCAATTTGCCTTTGGCAACGGAGAAAAACAGCAGCGGCATTACCGCCCAGCTCAATAAATAGACGGTTGCGGAATGCTTGCGGTTTTTCCAGCCTGTGTACAGTGCTCCGGGGAGTAATCCCAGCCACGGCAGGCTACCGGCAATGATGACCGGCAAGTAGTACCAGAACGGAGCTCTATGCTGGGCATCATCCAGTGCAAAGCGTTGAATATGCTCAACCCAGAAAAAATAGTGCCAGAAGTCAGGCTCCCGCTGCGCTATCGCCAGTCCCCAGGGGAGAACCGTCAGTACGCAACTGATAACCGCCAGCCAGCCGTAAATAAAGAGATCTTTCCAGCGTTTTTGCGTTGCAACCCATGGCAGCACGCTTAATACCGGCACGGCAAGGGCGAGAAAACCTTTGGTCATCACCCCCATGCCGCAGGTGATTCCCAGCAGTAAAAATCCCGCGCTTTTGCCTTTCCACGTCTGTGCCTGCATTGCCAGCCAGAAGCTGCACATTCCCGCCACCAGCCAGAATGCAATAAACGGATCGAGCACGGCATAAGTGCCAATGGCATAGACAATAAACAGTGAGAGATAAATCACTGCGGCGAGTAGAGCCAGACGTTTATCGCGCCATAAGCGCAGGGTAAACCAGGTCACCAGCGCGGCAGTTAACAGGGTCGCAAAGATAACGCCTGCCCGCACACCAAAGTTATTTGCGCCAAATAGCCATTGCCCAATACTGTTAATCCAGTATCCGGCAATGGGTTTTTCGAAATAACGTAGCCCTAACATATGGGGCACAATCCAGTCGCCGGATGCCAGCATTTCCCGACTGATTTCCGCATAACGCGTTTCATCTGGTTGCCAGAGCAGACGCGTGCTGATCGGTAACAGGTAATAGCAGGCAATAAACGCGAAGAGGCCGATAAGGTAACGTACCGATTTCATCAGCGACTACCCGCAATTTGTTGGCAACCCAGCCAGCCTTCACGTCCGGCAATATTTCCGCGAACAACTTGTCCGAGCGGCAACGTCCCTGATAACAGTTCGCTTAAAGGGCAAAATGTCACGCCTTCCTGGGCTGCGCGTTTCAGGAGATCCACAAAATTATGCTGATAAGCGCAGCCTTCAACTTCTGCATGAATGGTATAAACCGGCGTGCCTTTATCTCGCAGGATGCGGTTGAGTAACCAACCGTTAAAATCTTCAGCTTTCACATCCCGACCAATCACTTCATCCCAGGTGGGTAAGGTCACCGGAATTTGCGCCGTGCCGGGTTTTCCTGTTTCGAGCAATGGACGAAACGGCATAGCCCCACGACAATCGCTGTTGTAGCGCAAATGGAACGCTTCTTTTGCTTCGATCACCTGCTGGTCGGCACGCCAGCCAGCGGCTGCGGAGCAGGTTACCGGTTGGCCGATAATTTCTTCCAGGGTGCGAAGGCCGCGTGCGATATCGTCGACCATTGTTTGCCGATCCCAGTTACTGCTATGGGCTTGCCAGGCATGGTGATCCCAGGCGTGCAGGCCGACTTCGTGATGTTTAGCCGCTTCACGAATGATATCGGCATTGGCATGACCAATCTCTTTACCTGGCCAGGCCGTACCTGCCAGTAAAATATCCCAGCCATAAAGCGATGCCGCGTTTGAGCGCAGCATCTTCCACAAAAACTGTGGCTTCACCAGTCGCCAGAGATGGCGGCCCATATTGTCCGGGCCGACGCTGAAAAAAATGCTGGCCTGAATATTATGCTTACTCAAGATTTCCAGCAGACGCGGCACGCCTTCACGGGTGCCACGAAAGGTATCGACATCAATGCGTAAGCCTACTTTTGTCATGATGGTTTATCCGTAAGCTCGACGGTGCGCAAGAAGAAATCCAGCGTTTCGTCGATGGTTTCCTGCATATCAATTTTGGGTTCCCAGTCCAGGCAGCGGCGGGCATTACGGATGCTTGGTTTACGATGCTCTACGTCCTGATATCCCTTGCCGTAGTAGCTGCTACTTTCGACAACGCGAAAGCCCGCAAACGGTGGGAAGTGATGGCGCAGCGGATGTTTTTCGAAGCTCGCCAGCAGCATCTCGCCCAGTTCCTCAATGCTCGCTTCGTTATCAGGATTGCCAATGTTGATAATTTCGCCGTCGCAGCGATTGCCTGCATTTTCGATAATGCGATACAACGCTTCAATGCCATCCCGGATATCAGTAAAGCAGCGTTTTTGTTTTCCGCCATCAATCAGCTTAATCGGTGAACCTTCCACCAGGTTGAGAATGAGTTGCGTAATAGCGCGGGAGCTGCCAATTCGCGCTGCATTAAGGTTATCCAGTCGTGGCCCCATCCAGTTAAACGGGCGGAAGAGGGTAAACTGTAAACCCTCTTTTTCGCCATAGGCCCAGATCACTCGATCAAGTAATTGTTTAGACACCGAATAGATCCAGCGTGGTTTATTCACCGGGCCGACGATTAAATTAGAATGGTCTTCATCGAAGTATTTATCGCTACACATCCCATAAACTTCTGAAGTCGACGGGAAGATGATTCGCTTACGGTACTTCACGCAGTAGCGGATAATGCGCAGATTCTCTTCAAAATCGAGTTCAAATACGCGCAGCGGGTTGCGGGTATATTCAATCGGCGTGGCTATCGCCACCAAAGGCAAGACGACATCACATTTTTTGACGTGATACTCAATCCATTCGGAATGAATACTGATATCGCCTTCGACAAAGTGAAAATGCGGATGATTCAGAAAACGGCTTATCGCATCGCTGCCGATATCCAGACCGTAGACTTCATAGTGATCTTCGCGCAGCAGGCGTTCTGTCAGATGGTTGCCAATAAAGCCATTCACCCCGAGGATGAGTACCCGTGTACGGCGTCGGGCGGCGCAGGCAGGCTGGCTATTCAAGCGTGAACCTTGCACCAGCCCCAGTGTCTGCGCCAATTGCGAGCCTTGCATAGTAATGCCGTCGCCCGCCTGTCCGGTGACGATTTCCAGCGCGCCATCGCCACAGGCAATCAGCAACGGCGCAACAGAAATCACGCTTCCCGGCTGCGCTGCGGATGTATGAGGATGTACGCGTGACGACCAGACGGTAAATTTTTGATTACCAACATAGCTGAAGGCTCCCGGCCACGGATCGGCGACGGCACGCACCATGTTATGCAATACTGCTGCCGGTTTATGCCACTCGAGGAAGCTGTCTTCTGGCGTTCTGCGACCAAAACAGGTGGCTTCGTTTTCGCGCTGGACGATTTCCAGAATATTACCGTCTTTAATGGCGGGTAATGTCTGCTCCAGTAGCTGGCGCGCGGCATGGCATAACTTGTGATGAAGCGTAATGGCGATATCGTCTGGCGCAATGGCAATGCGCAATTGGGCCACAATGGCCCCAGCATCGGCACGTTTCACCATTCGGTGCAATGTCACGCCAGTTTCCGTTTCACCGTTCACCAGCACCCAGTTCAGCGGCGCGCGACCACGATATTTTGGTAACAGCGAACCATGCAGATTAAATGCGCCTGCAGGGGCGAGCTGCAAAATCTCGTCGTGAATAAGATGGCGATAATAAAACGAGAAAATCACCTCCGGCGACATTTGGGCAATGCGCTCCACCCATAGTGGATGATTAACGTTATCCGGCGCGTAAACCGGAATGCCTCTTTCCGCTGCAAGTCGGGCAACCGAACCATAAAAGGCTTTTTCACCGGGATTATCAGTATGAGTAAAAATAGCGCTAATTTCGTAACCGGCAGCCAGCAGGGCTTCAATACCGAGGCATCCCATATCGTGGTAGGCAAAAACGACGGTTTTCATTATTCATTTTCCTTGCTGGATGGACGGATAACTTGCTGAACAAAATAGCGGGGGCGGGCGCGGACATCGGTGTAGATCCTGCCGATATATTCACCGAGTAGTCCCATGCCGATAAACTGAGCGCCAATAAAAGTAAACAGCACGGCAAATAGCATAAAGACGCCTTCTGCCGCCCATTGGGGGCCGAAGGTCAGGCGTAAAATCACCAGCAGTACCGCGATGCTGAAACCTCCAATCGCAATAATGCTGCCGAGCAGACTCAGCATACGTAGCGGCGTAGTCGTAAGGCAGGTCACCAGGTCGTACATCAAATTAATCAGGCGCATAAAGCTGTATTTGGATTCACCAAACTCACGCTCGGCATGATGCACTGGAATTTCAATGGCACGGCGGGCGAAGATATTCGCCAGAATCGGGATAAAGGTGCTGCGTTCATGGCAGTGCAACATCGCATCGACAATATGACGGCGATAGGCGCGCAGCATACAACCGTAGTCACCCATTGCTTTGCCGGTGGTGCGCTGAATAAGTCGGTTGATCATCTTCGAAGCGGTTTTACGAAACCAGCTGTCCTGGCGGTTCTGGCGTACAGTTCCTACTACGTCGTAACCTTCATCGGCTTTTGCCACCAGGCGGGGGATCTCTTCTGGAGGATTCTGGAGATCGGCATCGAGGGTAATAATTAAGTCGCCGGTAACGTGACTGAAACCCGCCATAATCGCTGAATGTTGTCCGTAATTGCGGTTAAGCAAAATAGACACAATATGGCTGCCCTCTACTAGCGAAGCTTCGACCAACATTTGCGCGGAATTATCGCTACTGCCGTCATCAATCAGCAGGATCTCATACTCTTTCCCCAGTGATTCACAGGCTGTGGTGGTGCGCCTGATTAATTCCGGTAAGCTTTCCTGCTCGTTATAAACGGGAATAACCACCGAGACTTTCTTAACAGGGTGGATTTCAAACATGGCTTATTGTCCTGCGAGTTGCTGAAGGGCTGTGATGACGCGGTCGGCATCGGCGGTGGTCATATCCGGGAACAGCGGCAACGAACAGATGCGTTCGCTATTCCATTCGGTATTCGGTAACGACAGCTCGGGAAAACGCTCGCGATAATATTTTTGTGTGTGAGCGGCGCGGAAATGTAACCCGGTACCAATGCCTCTTTCTTTTAACGCTTCCATCAACGCATCGCGACTGATACCACAACGTTGTTCATCGACACGAATAATAAACAGATGCCAGGCGTGAACGTGCGGCCAGGCGGGAAGGCTTAATGGCTCAAAGGGGAGAGCTGCCAGAGCTTGCTGATATTGCAGAGCAATTTCGCACCGACGGGTGTTGAGGTGCTCTAATTTGGCTAACTGGGTCAGGGCAATCGCGGCGTTAATATCGGTCAGATTATACTTATAGCCCGGCGTTAAGACTTCAGCTTGCGGTGCACGGCCCCAGGTTTGTCTGTCATATGCATCGACACCCAGACCGTGAAATTTCAGCATCCGTAGCTGGCGGGCAAGGTTTTCATTATCAGTAACAATCAGGCCACCTTCCGCACAGGTAATATTTTTGATGGCGTGAAACGAAAAAATAGCGGTACCTTTTGCGCCAATATGTCGGCCTTTGTAATACGTACCGACGGCATGGGCAGCATCTTCGATAACTGCGATGCCGTAACGTTCGCCAATGGCGCGAATGGCGTCAATATCTGCTGGCGCACCGGCATAATGCACCGGAATGATGGCTTTAGTGCGTGGCGTAATGGCTGCTTCGATCGTTTCAGGCGTGACCATCAGCGTATCGCGGTCGACATCCACCATTACCGGCGTTGCACCCAACAAGGAGATCATATTGAGGGTTGAAACCCAGGTCAGGGAAGGCGTAATCACTTCATCGCCCTTGCCAATTTCCAACGCCATTAGCGTGATATGCATTCCGGCGGTGGCTGAACTGACCGCGATGGCATGCTGATTTCCCGTCAACTGGCAAAAGGCTTGTTCAATCGCCTGATTCTTCGGACCGGTTGTGATCCAACCGGATTCGAGAACCTCTTTAACTGCTGCGAGTTCCTCCACGCCCATTGCTGGTCGCGAAAAAGGCAAAAATTCTGACATTGCTTTTCCTTCCGCCATTGAATACCTGTCCACTTATATTTGCTATAAAGAGTGTTGTGTATATTTTGCCATTTGGAGCGAAATTCTAAGGATAGAATATTAACTTAACCTTAAGAAATTAATATTAGACGTAAATATTGAAATTTTTATATTTTTTCTTATTTAGGCTTTGCATTTGGCAAAATTTTGAGGCATTTTGCCGGCATCGTAGGATTTTTAATATTACACCAACTGCTAATTATCGCCAGAAATGTCGCTCAATTTCACGGTAATTGTCTGGTTGCGCTTGTCTATAGGTGGAGTTTACGTGTTAGCTTTTTGCCGCTCTTCGTTGAAGTCAAAAAAATATTTCATCATTTTACTGGCGCTCGCTGCAATTGCCGGACTGGGTACTCATGCCGCCTGGAGTAGCAATGGTTTGCCACGTATCGACAATAAAACACTGGCCAGACTGGCACAGCAGCACCCGGTTGTCGTTTTGTTTCGCCATGCTGAACGTTGCGATCGTTCAACCAATCAATGCTTGTCAGATAAAACAGGTATTACGGTCAAAGGTACCCAGGATGCCCGTGAACTGGGCAACGCTTTTAGCGCTGACATCCCTGATTTCGATCTTTATTCCAGTAATACCGTCCGGACCATTCAGTCGGCGACCTGGTTTTCAGCGGGGAAAAAGCTGACGGTAGATAAACGACTTCTTCAATGCGGTAATGAGATTTATAGTGCAATTAAGGACTTACAAAGCAAAGCACCTGATAAAAATATCGTTATTTTTACCCATAATCATTGCCTGACATATATTGCTAAAGATAAGCGTGATGCGACATTTAAACCTGATTATCTGGATGGTTTAGTCATGCATGTAGAAAAAGGCAAAGTTTATCTGGATGGGGAATTCGTTAACCACTAAATTTTCAATCTGACAGCCAGTAATGGCTGCCATCACTGTTACAGAAGACCTTTCAAACGTAACGTTTTTCGGGTGGCGACATTCAAATCATAATGCACCAGATCTTCAGGTTTTACCCACGCGTAGTCCTGAAACTCTTCGTTTATTTTCACTTCTCGGTTGGCAGAAACGCAGTCAAAAATCAGGTAAATCATATAAATCTCTTCCTTGCGGCCATCTGCATACGTCTTGGTGCGAATATCATCGCTGAAGGTCCACGGCGTGATTTCTGTCAAAAGCAGCTGTTCTCCCAGTTCTTCGCGAATTTCGCGGCGTAGTGCCTCTTCAATTCGTTCACCAGGCTCCACGCCGCCACCCGAAAGCGCCCATTGACCGGGGAAAACGCCGCGATCGTCGGCCATTTTACACAGCAAATAAGCACCATCATTTTCAATCAAAGGGCATACAATAGTCCGTTGTCGCACAGGAGTATTCCTTATAAATAAAAAGAAACCATGAGAATACGGCAACTTAGAAATATGTGAAAGTGACAGTAATCTCTTTTGCGATGATAACTGTACTTATTATTATTTTTGTGTGTATCGGTAAAGTGTGTTTATTTTTTCGGCGTTTAATTATTTAAGAAGTATTTAGTTACAATAAGTGACTAGATCCCTTTTTTCGCTCATTGAATCCTCTGTGCCAGGCAGTACAATCCCGCAGCTTTGGGAATTTTGATTTATTGCTTGTGGGAGAGGGGAAAATGAAAAAAATTGCGCTAGCAGGTCTGGCCGGAATGCTGTTGGTTTCTGCATCGGTCAATGCAATGAGTATCAGCGGTCAGGCGGGTAAAGAATACACCAATATTGGTGTCGGTTTTGGTACGGAATCGACGGGCCTGGCGTTAAGCGGTAACTGGACACATAACGACGACGACGGTGACGTCGCGGGTGTGGGGCTGGGGTTGAATCTGCCTCTTGGTCCGTTAATGGCGACCGTTGGCGGTAAAGGTATTTATACCAATCCGAATGATGGTGATGAAGGCTATGCCGCTGCTGTTGGTGGTGGTTTGCAGTGGAAAATTGGCAACAGCTTCCGTTTGTTTGGCGAGTATTACTACTCTCCAGATTCGCTCTCCAGCGGTATTCAAAGTTATGAGGAAGCGAATGCGGGTGCGCGTTACACCATTATGCGTCCAGTCAGTATTGAGGCAGGTTATCGCTATCTGAATCTGTCGGGTAAAGATGGTAACCGCGACAACGCCGTGGCTGACGGTCCATATGTTGGGGTTAACGCCAGTTTCTGATGCCTTCCGGCGCGGCATTCTGTCGCGCCATTCAGTTTCTTACTACGCCTTATCTCCCTTTGCGTTATAGTGATTCGATAACAAAAGCAGGAGATAACCATGTTAACAGTGGAAATGTTATCCACCGGGGATGAAGTGTTACACGGGCAAATCGTTGACACTAACGCTGCCTGGCTGGCCGATTTTTTCTTTCATCAGGGGTTGCCATTATCTCGCCGTAATACGGTGGGGGATAACCTCGATGACTTAGTGACCATTCTTCGTGAACGTAGTCAGCACGCCGATGTGCTGATTGTGAACGGCGGGCTGGGGCCGACCAGTGATGATTTAAGCACACTCGCCGCTGCGACTGCAAAAGGAGAAGGCCTGGTGCTGCATGAGGCCTGGCTCAAAGAGATGGAACGCTATTTCCGCGAACGTGGACGGGTGATGGCACCGAGCAACCGTAAACAAGCGGAGCTGCCAGCCAGTGCAGAATTTATCAATAACCCGGTAGGCACCGCTTGTGGTTTTGCCGTGCAGCTTAATCGTTGTCTGATGTTCTTTACCCCCGGCGTACCGTCGGAATTTAAGGTGATGGTCGAGCACGAAATCCTGCCGCGCCTGCGCGAACGTTTTTCTTTACCGCAGCCGCCGATTTGTCTGCGTTTGACTACCTTCGGTCGTTCGGAAAGCGATCTGGCGCAAAGCCTGGACTCCCTGCAACTGCCGCCGGGCGTAACAATGGGCTATCGCTCTTCTATGCCGATAATTGAACTTAAGCTGACCGGACCGGCAAGCGAGCAACAGGCGATGGAAAAACTGTGGCTGGACGTTAAACGTGTTGCCGGACAGAGTGTGATTTTCGAAGGTACTGAAGGACTGCCCGCGCAGATCAGCCGCGAATTGCAAAGCCGTCAGTTCAGCCTGACATTGAGTGAGCAATTCACCGGTGGTTTAATGGCTTTGCAACTTTCTCGCGCAGGTGCTCCATTGCTGGCGTGTGAAGTAGTTCCTTCACAGGAAGAAACCCTGGCGCAAACTGCGCACTGGATTACAGAACGGCGTGCCAACCATTTTGCCGGGCTGGCACTGGCTGTTTCGGGTTTCGAGAACGAACATCTCAACTTTGCGCTAGCCACGCCAGACGGCACTTTCGCTTTGCGTGTGCGTTTTAGCACTACGCGCTACAGTCTGGCTATTCGCCAGGAAGTCTGCGCAATGATGGCACTGAATATGCTGCGCCGTTGGTTAAACGGTCAGGACATCGCCAGTGAGCATGGCTGGATTGAGGTTGTTGAGTCCATGACTTTATCTGTCTGATTCCGCCACTCCGTGCCGGTTTACTGCACCGGCACATTCCCCCTCCGGCAAAATTTGTCCAACCTGTTGTACTCAATAAGAAAAAATCCGTGCGCTGATTCACAAATTTGTGCGTAATTTCTCCAGTCCGCTGGACGAGGTGCGGGATTTGATGCGCTTCACAATTTTACTCCCCCTGAGCAACGAGACTGATTCCAGTATCTAAGACTGGAGTCCAGTATGTTGGAATCAAGCAAAGTTCCCGCCCTGACACGGGCTATTGATATTCTCAATTTGATTGCCCGCATTGGCCCCTGTAGTGCTGCGACGATCATTGACACATTGGGGATCCCTAAAAGCACGGCCTATTTGCTGCTTAATGAACTCAGGCGTCAGCGTTTTCTTAGCCTTGATCACCAGGAAAATTTTTGTTTGTGGACCAAGCTGGTGGAGCTTTCCGGTCATGCGTTAAGCAAGATGGATCTCCGGGAACTGGCTCGACCGCGTTTGACGCAACTGATGGATACCACCGGGCTGTTATGTCACCTGGGGATTATTGATAACGGCAGCGCTTATTACATTTTGAAAGTGGAGTCATCAGCCACTATCAGCGTGCGTTCCCATGAAGGAAAAAGCCTTTCGCTTTATCGCTCCGGAATAGGTAAATGCCTGCTAGCCTGGCAACCTGCATCTGTACAGCAAAGTATTATCGAAGGGCTGGTCTGGGAGCAGGTGACACCCACAACGATTACTCATCCACAGCAACTTCACGAAGAACTGGCGCGTATTCGCCGTCAGGGCTGGAGCTATGACAATGGCGAAGATTACGCCGATGTCCGTTGTGTTGCTGCGCCGGTGTTTAACGCCAATAACGAGCTTACCGCTGCGATCTCGGTGGTCGGTACCCGCTTACAAATCAATGAAGAATACCGTGATTATCTGGCGGGCAAGGCCATTGCCTGCGCCAGGGATATTTCACGTCTGTTGGGATGGAAAAGTCCCTTTGACTTACAGGCCTCATAACAATGGAGAACAGCATGACCCTACCAAAAATCAAACAGGTTCGCGCCTGGTTTACTGGCGGTGCGACAGCAGAAAAAGGCGCTGGCGGCGGTGATTATCACGACCAGGGGGCGAATCACTGGATTGACGATCATATTGCCACCCCGATGAGTAAATACCGCGATTACGAGCAGTCACGCCAGTCATTTGGCATTAACGTTCTTGGCACGTTGATTATTGAAGTCGAAGCAGAAAACGGCCAGACCGGATTCGCCGTTTCGACAGCCGGTGAAATGGGCTGTTTTATTGTCGAAAAACACCTTAACCGTTTCATTGAGGGTAAATGTGTCAGTGATATCAAACTGATCCACGATCAAATGCTCAATGCCACCCTGTATTACTCCGGCTCTGGTGGCCTGGTGATGAATACGATTTCCTGTGTCGATCTGGCTCTGTGGGATCTGTTCGGCAAAGTGGTCGGGCTTCCGGTTTATAAACTTTTAGGCGGCGCAGTTCGTGATGAGATTCAGTTCTACGCCACAGGTGCGCGTCCGGATCTGGCAAAAGAGATGGGCTTTATCGGTGGCAAAATGCCGACGCACTGGGGGCCACATGATGGCGATGCGGGGATCCGCAAAGATGCCGCTATGGTCGCGGATATGCGTGAAAAATGCGGTGAGGATTTCTGGTTAATGCTCGACTGCTGGATGAGTCAGGACGTGAACTATGCCACCAAACTGGCCCACGCTTGCGCGCCCTATAACCTGAAATGGATCGAAGAGTGCCTGCCGCCACAGCAGTATGAAGGTTATCGTGAACTGAAACGCAACGCGCCAGTCGGAATGATGGTCACCAGCGGTGAGCATCACGGCACACTGCAATCTTTCCGTACGCTTTCAGAAACCGGTATCGACATTATGCAGCCGGATGTTGGCTGGTGCGGTGGCTTAACCACGCTGGTGGAAATTGCCGCAATCGCCAAATCCAGAGGGCAACTGGTGGTGCCGCACGGTTCGTCTGTTTACTCTCACCATGCGGTGATCACCTTCACCAATACGCCATTCAGCGAATTCCTGATGACCAGCCCGGATTGTTCAACGATGCGTCCGCAATTTGATCCGATTCTGCTTAATGAGCCAGTGCCAGTGAATGGTCGTATTCATAAATCAGTGCTTGATAAACCCGGTTTCGGCGTCGAGCTCAATCGTGACTGCAATTTGAAACGCCCCTACAGCCACTAATCATTCCGGGCGTTGCTGTGACAACGGTAACGCCCACATATTTTAAGGAGCTTTTTATGAGCACCGCTTTGCTTGACGCCGTGGTGAAGAAAAACCGTGCGCGTTTAATTCCGTTTATGTTGGCGCTGTATGTGCTGGCGTTTCTCGACCGTTCGAATATCGGTTTTGCCAAACAGACCTACCAGATTGATACCGGGCTGAGTAATGAAGCTTATGCGCTGGGAGCAGGCATTTTTTTTGTGGTATATGCGTTTCTGGGTGTTCCGGCGAATCTTTTGATGCGCAAACTGGGGGCAAGAACCTGGATTGGTACGACAACACTGCTGTGGGGATTTCTTTCGGCAGCCATGGCATGGGCCGATACTGAAGCGAAATTTCTGATCGTTCGCACTCTGCTTGGTGCTGCGGAGGCCGGGTTCTTCCCTGGTATGATTTATCTCACCTCGCAATGGTTTCCGCAGCGTAATCGCGCCAGCATTATGGGGCTGTTCTATATGGGCGCACCGTTGGCGTTAACACTGGGATCACCGCTTTCCGGCGCGCTGCTGGAGATGCATGGATTTATGGGGCATCCCGGCTGGTTCTGGATGTTTGTGATTGAAGGATTGCTGGCAGTCGGCGCTGGTGTATTCACATTCTTTTGGCTTGATGACACGCCAGAGCAGGCTCGTTTTCTGAGTAAAGAAGAAAAAACGTTGCTTATCAACCAACTGGCAAGTGAAGAACAACAGAAAGTGACTTCTCGACTGAGCGATGCGCTGCGTAATGGGCGAGTCTGGCAACTGGCGATTATCTACCTGACCATTCAGGTGGCGGTTTACGGATTAATTTTCTTCCTGCCGACGCAGGTTGCTGCATTGTTGGGGACAAAAGTGGGCTTTACGGCGTCGGTGGTCACCGCCATTCCGTGGGTCGCGGCCTTGTTTGGGACCTGGCTTATTCCGCGCTATTCCGATAAAACCGGCGAACGGCGTAATGTCGCGGCGCTGACATTACTGGCGGCGGGCATTGGTATTGGTCTCTCCGGGCTGCTTTCTCCAGTACTGGCGATCGTAGCGCTGTGTGTTGCAGCCATCGGGTTTATTGCCGTGCAGCCGGTGTTCTGGACGATGCCGACACAACTGCTTTCCGGTACGGCGCTGGCGGCGGGGATTGGTTTTGTAAACCTGTTTGGTGCAGTGGGCGGGTTTATTGCCCCGATCCTGCGCGTGAAAGCAGAAACGTTGTTTGCCAGCGATGCGGCTGGATTACTGACGCTGGCAGCGGTGGCGGTCATCGGTTCGCTGATTATTTTCACTCTGCGTGTAAATCGCACTGTTGCGCAGACCGACGTGGCACATCATTAATAGGTTAAGGAACACCATGAACGCATTATTAACCAATCCCTTTAAAGAACGTTTACGCAAGGGCGAAGTGCAAATTGGTCTGTGGTTAAGCTCGACTACTTCTTATATGGCAGAAATTGCCGCCACCTCCGGTTATGACTGGTTGCTGATTGACGGGGAGCACGCGCCAAACACCATTCAGGATCTTTATCACCAGCTACAGGCGGTAGCGCCCTATGCCAGCCAACCCGTGATCCGTCCGGTGGAAGCCAGTAAGTCGCTGATTAAACAAGTCCTGGATATTGGCGCGCAAACTCTACTGATCCCGATGGTCGATACTGCCGATCAGGCACGTCAGGTGGTGTCTGCCACGCGCTATCCTCCCTACGGTGAGCGTGGTGTCGGGGCCAGTGTGGCACGGGCTGCGCGCTGGGGACGCATTGAGAATTACATGGCGCAAGTCAACGATTCGCTTTGTCTGTTGGTGCAGGTGGAAAGTAAAACAGCACTGGATAACCTGGACGAAATCCTCGACGTCGAAGGGATTGACGGCGTGTTTATTGGACCTGCGGATCTTTCTGCCTCGTTGGGCTACCCGGATAACGCCGGGCACCCGGAAGTGCAGCGAATTATTGAAACCAGTATTCGGCGGATCCGTGCTGCGGGTAAAGCGGCTGGTTTTCTGGCTGTGGCTCCTGATATGGCGCAGCAATGCCTGGCATGGGGAGCGAACTTTGTCGCTGTTGGCGTTGACACGATGCTCTACAGCGATGCCCTGGATCAACGACTGGCGATGTTTAAATCAGGCAAAAATGAGCCACGCATAAAAGGTAGTTATTGATATCAAAGGCCCACGGGGAATTGCATGTGGGCCTGTGTTTATTAGTGGTTATTGGCTGCAAGATCGGCTTCGCTTAGCTGGATGGCTGCGAGCACCTGGTCACGATCAATGCCCTGTTCCAGCATGCGCAAGGCAATTTTAATGGCTTGTTCATGCATGCCTTCCTGCCAGCCAATTTGATGCCCTTCCTGCCGTAGCCGTTCAGCAATAGTCATCAATCTCTCCTTTTGTAGTGGTGAACGTTCGGCAATCTCCTCAATAAAACGGGTGAAACGGGAGGTATCGCCGCATTGCAGCAGATAATTAAACAGCGTTTGTAGCTGGCTGTCATTAGTGAAGCCTCTAACCAAAAGCGTGGTGATCCTGTCGACCATACCGATTAAATCGCGGTCGCGAATATGCTTTTGAATCAGTTCCAGCAGAGCTATACGCCGATGTTGCATGATCTCATCGTCAGGCACGATGGTGATATCCACCAACGGAAAAGCTTCGGTGTACAACTGCCGGGCAAGTTGCGGATCATCAAACTCATCCAGCCAGTTAAGTGAGTATGGGTAGGGCGAGGTTTCGCCGTGATAAAACAGCAACGGCACCACCAGAGGGACTCTGTCATAGCCTTTGTCCAGGTGACGCTGCATGGCGGCGGTGGCATAGCGCATTAGCCGAAAAGCCATATTCTTTTCTGCGGAACTTTGATGTTCAATCACGCAGTAGATATAGCCGTCACCATCGCTGGTTTCCACCGACCACAAAACATCCGAGTAGTAAGCGCGTAAACTTTTTTCAATAAAGCTGGTGGGTTCCAGGCGTAAGGTTTGCAGGTTGCAAAGTTTACGCAGTGGCTCCGGTAGATGTATTTCGAGAAAATCCCGCGCGGTTTCGGGCGAGAACATAAAGGTTTTAAACACCGCATCATGCGGGGAGGAGGTTGTTGATTCGGTCATGGTTGTCCGTCACCTGATATTTATGATGACGCGACATTACGGGGATCTCGAAACAATGACATCTGCCAGTTTCTGCCTTTGCGAGACGTTTTCAGAAGAATTTTCAAAGCGATGCAACGCATACATTGAGCGAGGAATCGCGCCCGCAAAAATGCCCGATAAGCAATGCGCTTACCGGGCATCACAAGGAAGATTAAGACAGCGCCTGGGCCAGCAGCGTAATCGGGTGCTCGCAGCGAAGGCTTGTAGACATTTCAATCTGCCATTTGCAGGTTTCGCAGTCGGTGACCACCAGATCTGCGCCGCTCTCTTCTATCTGACGGAACAGTGGTGCGCCGATGGCTTGTGAGGTTGGGTAGTTCTCTTTTTTGAAACCGTAAGTTCCGGCAATACCGCAGCACTGGGAATCCAGCACCGTTAACTCAAGCCCCGGGATTTTACGCAACAGTTCCAGGGTGTAGAGTGTCCAGCCCATTTTTTCCATATGGCACGGGGTGTGATAAACCACTTTTAGTGGCAGCGTTTTCAGCGGTAACGTTTTTCCTTCGTCCAGCTTGCGCCACAGCCAACGGGTCGCCAGTTCGATGTGATCGCGTAAGCCTCTGTTGTCGACATTCAGCACTTCCGGGTACTCGTCGCGCAGAGCAAACGTACAGGTCGAGGAGGTGGCAATCACCGGAATGCCTTTTCCCCCCACAGCTTCGCGGATCGACTCTACATTCGTGATTGCTTGTTTACGTGCTTTATCGGTAAAGCCGTTGGCGATGAGCGGCACGCCGCAGCATTTTTCTTTGCTGAGCAGTTGAACGCCGGTACCCATCGCATTGAGCACTTTAATTAAATCTTTACCTAACTGCGGATGGTTGTAGTTAACGAAGCAGCCGTGAAAGAAAGCCACCTGGTCTTTATATTGCGCTTGCTGAGCCGCCACGCTGCGATACCAGCGACGAAACGTACCGAAGGAGTATTTCGGTAGCGTGCGGCGATGATCGATTTTTAACGCCGCATCAAGCAACTGCCGCACTGGTTTCAGCGAGGTAGCGGTGTTGACGATTGGAGCAAACGGCGTGGAAACGCTACCCATCAGGTCGGTATGACTCAACACAAAATTGCGCAGCGACGGGCGCGTGGTGTCATATTTCGCCCGCGCGCGCTGGATGATATCGCCAATCTTCACATCGGACGGGCAGGCGACTTCGCAACGTTTGCAGTTAATACAATATTTCAGTGCCTCGTCATACAGTGCACCATCTTTTAAACGCAGACGCTCGCCATCCGGCCCGGCTTGTTTTGGCCCCGGATAGCTGGGATTCACCCGGCTCACCGGGCAGGCGGTGGTGCAGACGGTGCACTTAATGCAGTTTTCGAAGCTGGTGTCGTTCATTGTTGGCCTCCTGCGCGTTGGGCAATTTGTTGAGCGGCATGTAAAGCACTGACGGCACAAACACCGCCGCCGCATCCCTGGGCAATGGGATCAAATCCGCCCAGCACCGAACCGATGACAAATAGGTTCTCAATGGTTTTCCCCGCCTGCGACGGGCGCAGCGCCTCATCAGTGGTGACACCGAACTGCTGCCACGGCTGCGGCGCAAAAAAATCTCCCTTATACCATTCACCCCGCGTAGCGGTTTGTAGTACATCAAGACCAATAATTGGTTCACGAATGCCTTCACGTTCCGCTACCAGTCCGCCACTAAAGAAACTGCCGCTGGCGAGCACGGCAAAGCGTGGACGCAGCGGGATATCGGCGTGATTGCGGGTCCAGATTTCATTCACCACGCCATTTTTACAGGTCACTTTTTTCACTTCATCGCCCGGCATCCACACGCCACCCTGGCGCACAAACTGGCGCTGTAACTGGTTTTGCAGACGAATGCCCAGCACTGAAGGTGGTAATGTCGGCAGTAACATTAATGAACAGGGCAATTGCTCGTTCAGCCACCGCCAGAGTTTGTCATCAGCCAGGCCGAAGCAGGCGGGCATCAGGATCATTTCGCTGGTATTGGCGACAGGAATAAGCGCATCAATTAACAGAGGCCAGTTTTCTTCGTTATCAAGGAAACGGGCGATATTCACCGCGCGGAACTCGGTGGCGTTATTGCGCAGGATATCCAGTTCTGGCAGCTCTATTTCTGCGGTTTCAACATTAAGATCCAGTTCGCGCAATGAAGCCGCCGCAAGATGCGCCTGAAAATCCATCAGGCCGCTAATTCCCACTACACAAATTTTCTTCGCGGGCAGCGGCCAGACGGGGACTTCTGGCGAACTTAGCCAGGTAGAGCGCAGAGTACCGAGCGGCGTAACTCGCTGGTGAGCCAGCTCTACGCTGCCCTGTAATTGCGCACCGCTTTCAGCGATTAATGTCTGTGCCTGACAAGCGAGATCGAGCACGCGTTGTGGCCCGAGAAGAGAGTATGGATGGGCAGGTGCCTGATGACACAAAGATTCCAGTCCACTGTGAATGTCTGTCACCGGCTGACCGTCAGGCAGATGGCTCAGCAAATCCAGCGATCCGGATGAGAAATGCAGCGCGCTTTGACCACGAGTGACAATGGCACAGCGCAGGCCGTGTTTTTGCAGTTGCAGGCCACAGAGTAATCCGGCGAGCCCGCCGCCCATAATGACAGTATCAAAGCGCATCTTTCTGCTCCTTCTCCAGACCACAAAGTCCCTGATAAACCCAACGGGTAAACTCGCTTTCGCGCAATGCGTCTCCCCAGGCGATGGGTTGCACGCCTTTCCAGCGTTCGTTAAGGAAGGTGGAAAGTTGCTCGATAGATTGCGCGGACGTCGTGACGTTAAAACGCTGTAGCAGTCCGGCAGCGCGGCAGGCGCAGAGCTCGCCCTGGCAGGTTCCCATCCCCACACGGGTGCGACGACGTAAATCCAACAGGCTGTTAACGTTTAAATTTTCTACTGCGTACTGCACTTCACCCGCAGTTACCGCTTCGCACTCACATACCAGGCTGCGGTGCAGACGGCCTTCGCTCAGCCAGGCAGGCGTGCGATCGCCATGACGATAAACCGCAGAACCGCGCAGCGGGGCAGGCAGGGAGATGACTTTACGCAAGGTAACTTCAGCGGGTTCCTGTGAACCTGGAAGTGCCAGATCGGCGGTCGTACAGGGGCGCGTATTGCCGAGCTTGCGACATACCGCATCGGTAGCCCATTCCGCCATCAGCCGATAGGTCATCAGTTTGCCACCGGTGATGGTGATAAATCCGTCCAGACCATCGCGTTCAGCATGATCGAGCAGCACGATGCCACGGCTGACGTTACGTCCGCTCGGGTCGTCATCGCTGGCAACCAGCGGACGCACGCCAGAGTAGGCCCGTAAAATACGCGTTTTCGCCATCACGGGGGCCAGTTTTTCCCCTTCACGCAGCAGAATATCCACTTCTTCTGCCGTCACTCGATTATCGTCAATCTCGTTGTAATCAATACGTAAAGAGGTGGTGCCAATCAGCGAAATGGTATCGCCTGGCACCAGGATATCGGCGTCGGAAGGTTTACGGCAACGGTTGATCACATGCTGGTTAATGCGATGATCCATGATCAGCAGTGATCCTTTGGCCGGGAACATACGAATGCGCAGATCGGCATATTCGGCAATATGTTGCCCCCAGATCCCGGCGGCATTAACCACGACAGGCGCATGAAGTGCCTGAATTTCGCCAGTGAGATGGTTACGTACACGAACGCCACACACCGTCGCGCCTTCACGAATCAGACCTGTCACTTCGTGCGCGGTGAGGATAATGGCACCGTGTTCTTTCGCATCGAGCATGTTCGCTGCGGTCAGGCGAAATGGGTCAACAGTGCCATCCGGAACTTTTACCGCGCCAATCAGTGCCGGGTTAACGGAAGGTTCGATAATGCGTGCTTGCTGCGGATCAATGGCTTCAGCACTGATTCCAGCCTCTTCGCAAGCACGAATAAAAGTCGCCTGGAAGAAGAGATCATCTTCCGGCAGGGTGATAAACAGGCCGTTGGTTGGTTCGACACAGTGACGCGCAATGCGTTTTAATATCTGGTTTTCACTAATACATTCGCGGGCCGATTCCGCATCGGTAACCGCATAGCGTGCGCCGCTGTGCAGCAGACCGTGGTTACGCCCGGTGGCTCCCGTTGCGATGTCGTGGCGCTCAACCAAAATCACGCGCAGCCCGCGCAGGGCACAGTCGCGGGCAATCCCGGCTCCCGTTGCGCCGCCGCCAATGATAATCACGTCACTTGATTGCGAGTCGCGAGTTTTCATTGTTATCCCTCTGAAGTTCGTTTTTTTACCATTTAGCCATAGTAAAAACATGAATTGTTTGATTTCGCGCATATTCGCTCATAATTCGAAAGTGAAACGTGATTTCATGCGTCATTTTGAACATTCTGTAAATCTTATTTAATAATGTGTGCGGCAATTCACATTTAATTTCTGAATGTTTTCTTAACATCGCGGCAACTCAAGAAACGGCAGGTTCTCCCACTGAATCAGGCTGTTAATCATAAATAAGACCACGGGCCACGGAGGCTTTCAATGTTGAGTATTTTTAAACCGGCGCCACACAAAGCGCGCTTACCTGCCGCGGAGATCGATCCGACTTATCGTCGATTGCGCTGGCAAATTTTCCTGGGGATATTCTTTGGCTATGCTGCTTACTATTTGGTTCGTAAGAACTTTGCGCTCGCTATGCCTTACCTGGTGGAGCAGGGATTCTCACGCGGTGATTTAGGTTTCGCGCTTTCTGGGATCTCGATCGCCTATGGATTTTCGAAATTCATCATGGGTTCGGTGTCGGATCGCTCGAATCCGCGCGTTTTCCTCCCCGCAGGTTTGATTCTGGCGGCGGCAGTGATGCTGTTTATGGGCTTTGTGCCATGGGCGACATCGAGCATTGCGGTAATGTTTGTACTGTTGTTCCTCTGCGGCTGGTTCCAGGGGATGGGGTGGCCGCCGTGTGGTCGTACTATGGTGCACTGGTGGTCGCAGAAAGAACGTGGCGGCATTGTGTCGGTGTGGAACTGTGCGCACAACGTCGGTGGTGGTATTCCGCCGCTGCTGTTCCTGCTGGGGATGGCCTGGTTCAATGACTGGCACGCGGCCCTCTATATGCCCGCTTTCTGCGCCATTCTGGTGGCACTATTCGCCTTTGCGATGATGCGCGATACCCCACAATCCTGTGGCTTGCCGCCGATCGAAGAGTACAAAAACGATTATCCGGACGACTATAACGAAAAAGCGGAACAGGAGCTGACCGCAAAGCAAATTTTCATGCAGTACGTGCTGCCGAACAAACTGCTGTGGTACATCGCCATCGCCAACGTGTTCGTTTATCTGCTGCGTTACGGCATCCTCGACTGGTCACCGACCTACCTGAAAGAAGTTAAGCATTTCGCGCTGGATAAATCCTCCTGGGCCTACTTCCTTTATGAATATGCGGGCATTCCGGGCACCCTGTTATGCGGCTGGATGTCGGATAAAGTCTTCCGCGGTAACCGTGGGGCAACCGGCGTCTTCTTTATGACACTGGTGACCATCGCAACTATCGTTTACTGGATGAACCCGGCGGGCAATCCCAACGTCGATATGATTTGTATGATTGTCATCGGCTTCTTGATCTACGGTCCTGTGATGTTGATCGGTCTGCATGCGCTGGAACTGGCACCGAAAAAAGCGGCAGGTACGGCAGCGGGCTTTACCGGTCTGTTTGGTTACCTGGGCGGTTCGGTGGCGGCGAGCGCGATTGTTGGTTACACCGTGGACTTCTTCGGCTGGGATGGCGGTTTTATGGTAATGATTGGCGGCAGCATCCTGGCGGTTATCCTGTTGATAGTTGTGATGATTGGCGAAAAACGTCGCCATCAGGAATTACTGCAAAAACGCAATGGAGGCTAATGGCATGAAATTGACGCTGAAAAACCTTAGCATGGCGATCATGATGAGTGGAATGATCATGGGAAGCAGTGCAATGGCGGCGGATAGCAACGAAAAAATAGTCATCGCCCATCGCGGTGCCAGTGGATATTTACCGGAGCATACGCTGCCAGCAAAAGCGATGGCGTATGCGCAGGGGGCAGATTATCTGGAACAGGATTTGGTGATGACCAAAGACGACCATCTGGTTGTTCTGCATGACCATTATCTCGATCGTGTTACTGATGTCGCCGATCGTTTCCCGGACAGGGCGCGTAAAGATGGCCGTTACTACGCGATAGATTTTACGCTGGATGAAATTAAGTCGCTGAAATTTACCGAAGGTTTCGATATTGAAAACGGTAAAAAAGTGCAGACTTATCCGGGGCGTTTCCCGATGGGTAAGTCTGACTTCCGGGTGCACACCTTTGAAGAAGAGATTGAATTTGTTCAGGGGTTAAATCACTCTACCGGGAAAAATATCGGTATCTATCCAGAAATTAAAGCGCCGTGGTTCCATCATCAGGAAGGGAAGGATATTGCGGCAAAAACGCTGGAAGTGCTGAAGAAATATGGTTACACCGGCAAGGACGACAAAGTTTATTTGCAATGTTTTGATGTTGATGAACTGAAGCGCATTAAAAATGAGCTGGAACCCAAAATGGGCATGGACCTCAATCTGGTACAGTTGATTGCCTATACCGACTGGAATGAAACGCAGCAGAAACAGCCGGACGGAAGCTGGGTTAATTACAGCTATGACTGGATGTTCAAGCCGGGCGCTATGAAACAGGTAGCGGAATATGCTGATGGCATTGGTCCGGATTACCATATGGTGATTGAGGAGACATCGCAGCCGGGTAATATCAAGCTTACCGGAATGGTAAAAGATGCACAGCAGAATAAGCTGGTGGTGCATCCTTATACCGTGCGGGTCGACAAGCTGCCGGAATATGCCACCGATGTGAATCAGTTGTATGATGCTCTGTATAACAAAGCGGGTGTAAATGGGCTGTTTACTGATTTCCCTGATAAGGCAGTAAAATTCCTTAATAAAGAGTAATGCTACTGCAGGATGGCGTTTATGCGCCATCCTCTGCTAAAGCGAAATAATGCTACTACCGGTTATTCTTTTCATTAACGGGTGCATCCTGTAAAAAGATGCCAACATAATTTTCGTAAAACTCATTCGTTAAAAAAGCTAACACTGTGCATTGTTATTCTTTAAACAGTATGAATAGGTCTCAATAATAAATTGTAATGCAGTTTATACTGTAAAGTATTATTCGAATTTCGGAAAGGTAAAGAAAATATTAATGTATCTTATTAATTTATCATATTGTTCTTGGGTGAATGCTGTTTGCACACCTTCAGGGCAATATTTACCAGTAATAACCAGTTGCCCATTGCTGTGTTGTACCATTAAACCTTCTTTTTCCTTTGGATCTACAAAATTAGAATTATCAAATGTGAAGATATTTTTTTCCTGTTTTGAGTAAGTAAAGAAATCTCGTGTATAGCTGAAACTATCATTTATTAATGGTGCTAACTTTTTGTCGGCGATATCGATAAGCTCACCACTTAATTTATTGATGTATTTAATTTGCTTCAATTTTTTCTGCGCTTGCACAATTTGCTTGTAGGTGTTTTCAATTTTTTTAGAAGAATTCTTAAATACATCATAGCGTTCCTCGGAGGATGTGTATTTGTACCATTCTGTATTTTTCTCAGAATGTTGTAGCAGGTCTGTATATTTTTTTTGATCGCTGTAAAGTTGACTTTTAATACTTTCCTCACTGCTGATCTTATAATGTTTATCAGAGTTGTTTGTTTTTGAAATGTCCTTTTCTGTCAGTGTCTGGTCCGTGTTGTGGGTATTTTCTTTTGCAACATGCTCATTGATGATGTTAATTGCAGTTTCATATTCATTTAAATTTATTGTTCTTTGTGAAAGAAACCCTTCTTTGCTTTCGATACTCAAAACACCTTCGTTGTTTTCACCTCTGGTAAAGGTAAGGATATAGGGTTCATAATCTTCTGCAAATTCATTTTTATACGTTATGACATGCTCGACAAAATGTCTTATTGGTACGAAACCATAACTGTGAAAGTCAATTTTTTTGGTCTTGACACTATCAATTTCATCTGAGGCTTTCGTGAAAAAAGCCAATAAATTAGCTATGTTGTCTGCTGAGGTTGATAACCCGAATCTACTTTGAGATATTTTTAGAAACTCATTGCAAAAAATCTCAAGTTTCGCGGTTTGTTGTGATTCTTTGTAAATTTCTGCTGTTTGCAATTTATTATTTTGTAAAATATTACAGCGAGATAAGTGAATAGATGTATTTGGCATAAATGATTCCTTGTAGTGTGAGTTAACAAGATACAATTTAATCTTTGCAGAATATATTCACTATCAAATTTAGCTCATTTTATTACGAAGACCTTTACGCATGTTAGAAAGTATCATTATTGTTAATAAATACGGTAATAAGTAACAAACAGATATTGATAACTTCCCTGACAAGTTATTAGGTATCCCACTTGAAGATTGAGAATGGCTCCAGAGTAGACTGTGTACTGTTCGCCGGAGTGTCATTACTCTCAACAATCGGTTTTGACAGTGAGTCGGGCGCTTCATACCGGTTTCTACCTGGAGTCATTGTCACTTCCCTAATCTGGATAAATATTTATCGCTAATTCACAAAGTGGACCAAAATCAGGTGAAAACGAATTATTACGCATGGTAAAGACTACAGGCCAACTAAGTGTGGCGAATCAGACAATCTTACATTTGTCATCAATCTCATGTCTCACATCAAATTTTTCCACTCACCACGAGTTGTTCCGTACACGTTTGTAGTAAAAACAGTGGACTGCCTTCTACCGGCTTTTCTTTAGCCAACAACGAAATCTGTCGATAGAAGGTTGGTTCGTGAGGAACGGAACACAATTCACCTGCAATGGTTTTCAGCGTTAACTCTGGTAATAAGGCGATGCCTAATCCCTGTCGAATAAAATTCATCGCTGTATCCATCTGATTAAATTCACATTTTATTTGCTGGGCGCACTATTAGTGGTAGTGGCTGGTGGAGTCTATGCGCTGCAAATGAAGGGTAAAAGCGGTGTCGCGCTAGTAGTGGCAAAAGAAATTCATTAATACGACACGTTTCATTAAGATTTTTCGCAGGTAACCACCTATAGTCATTGTCGTTAATAAAAAATGACAGGCGATAGGGTATGGCAGTTTCAGCAAAGCACGATGAATTTAATCACTGGTGGGCAACAGAGGGCGACTGGGTTGAAGAGCCTAACTATCGCCGTAATGGTATGAGCGGGGTGCAATGCGTCGAGCGCAACGGCAAAAAGCTGTATGTGAAGCGCATGACGCATCATCTGTTTCATTCCGTACGTTATCCGTTCGGTCGACCGACGATTGTCCGTGAGGTTGCGGTAATTAAAGAGCTGGAACGGGCTGGTGTCATTGTGCCGAAAATCGTTTTTGGTGAAGCGGTGAAAATTGAGGGTGAATGGCGCGCGTTGCTGGTGACGGAAGATATGGCGGGGTTCATAAGTATTGCTGACTGGTATGCCCAGCATGCAGTAACACCTTATTCTGACGATGTTCGGCAAGCCATGTTGAAAGCTGTGGCGATGGCGTTTAAGAAAATGCATAGCGTTAATCGTCAGCATGGCTGTTGTTACGTTCGCCACATCTATGTGAAAACAGAAGGTATGGTAGAAGCTGGTTTTCTTGATCTGGAGAAAAGTCGTCGCCGCTTACGTCGGCATAAAGCGATTAATCATGATTTCCGCCAGCTGGAAAAATATCTGGAGCCGATCCCTAAAGCGGACTGGGAGCAGGTTAAAGCGTATTACTACGCCATGTAATCACGTAGGCCAGATAAGACGCGTAAGCGTCGCATCTGGCACAAGTACCCGATCACAACTCGATTTCAATATCGCCTTTTGCCCGGCAACAACAGGGCAAAATTTCCCCCGGCTGAATAAAGGCTAACGGTTCGGCAATCCAGTCCACCTGGCCTGCAACAAGGCGTGTGCGACAGGAACCGCAGTAACCTTCGCGGCACTGGTACTCAACCGCCACATTGTGGGATTCCAGCGCCGCCAGAAGGGAAGGGTGTTCATCCTGGCACAGCAGTTGTGTGCCAGTGATGCGCAGGGTAACGCGAGCCATCAGAGCTGGAAGTTACTTAAATCGTCGGTGTCCACTTCCGAGTCAATCTGCCCGACCAGATAAGAACTCACTTCCACTTCCTGCGGAGCAACCTGTACGTTATCAGACACCAGCCAGGTGTTGATCCACGGGATCGGGTTGGAGCGTGTCTGGAACGGCAGATCCAAACCGACCGCCTGCATACGGATATTGGTGATGTATTCAACGTACTGGCAGAGAATGTCTTTATTCAGACCAATCATCGAACCGTCACGGAACAGATAATCCGCCCAGTCTTTCTCTTGCTGTGCCGCCTGGACAAACAGGTCATAGCACTCCTGCTTACACTCTTCGGCAATTTCTGCCATTTCCGGATCATCCGCACCGCTGCGCAGCAGATTCAGCATATGCTGCGTACCGGTCAGGTGCAGGGCTTCATCGCGGGCAATCAGGCGAATAATCTTGGCGTTACCTTCCATCAGTTCGCGTTCTGCAAAGGCAAAGGAACAAGCAAAGCTGACGTAGAAGCGAATGGCTTCCAGTGCGTTAACGCTCATCAGGCAGAGATACAGTTTTTTCTTCAGCTCACGTAGGCTAACGGTCACGGTTTTACCGTTGACGGTGTGGGTGCCTTCGCCCAGCAGGTGCCAGTAGCTGGTCATTTCGATCAGTTCATCGTAATAGCTGGAGATCCCTTCCGCACGTTTCTGGATCTGCTCGTTGGTGACGATATCGTCAAACACAACAGACGGATCGTTAACGATATTACGAATGATATGAGTATAGGAACGGGAATGAATTGTTTCTGAGAATGCCCAGGTTTCTACCCAGGTTTCCAGTTCCGGGATCGAGATCAGCGGCAGCAGTGCCACGTTCGGGCTGCGACCCTGAATGGAGTCCAGCAACGTCTGATATTTCAGGTTGCTGATAAATATGTGTTTTTCGTGTTCAGGCAGTGCCTGGTAATCGATACGGTCACGAGAAACGTCAACTTCTTCCGGACGCCAGAAGAAAGAGAGCTGCTTTTCGATCAGCTTTTCGAAGATGTCATATTTTTGCTGATCGTAGCGAGCCACGTTGACCGGCTGACCAAAGAACATCGGTTCTTTGAGCTGATCATTTTTCGTCTGAGAAAAGGTGGTATATGCCATGAATGTGTCCTGTTGGGAGTTTAATGCCGGATAAGGCATTTTACGCCGCATCCTGTGCCTGATGCGACGCTGGCGCGTCTTATCAGGCCTACAAATTCGAGCCGTAGGCCGGATAAGGCATTTACGCCGCATCCGGCATCTCAATATCAGATTTTACATGCGCCGCTTTCGCAGCCATCGTCCTGGATTGACGGCACCAGATCGTCTTGTGCGTCTTCAGCACCGTCACGGGTGTTCTGATAATACAGCGTTTTGACCCCGAATTTGTAGGCGGTGAGCAGGTCTTTCAGCAACTGCTGCATCGGCACTTTTCCTGACGGGAAGCGTGATGGATCGTAGTTGGTGTTAGCAGAGATCGACTGATCGATAAATTTCTGCATGATACCCACCAGTTGCAGGTAGCCATCGTTACCCGGCATTTCCCACAGCAGCTCATAGGCGTCGTGCAGATGCTCGTAGTCCGGCACCACCTGGCGCAGAATACCGTCTTTCGACGCTTTGATGCTGACGTAACCACGCGGCGGTTCAATACCGTTAGTAGCGTTAGAGATCTGCGAAGAAGTCTCTGACGGCATCAGAGCAGAAAGCGTGGAGTTACGCAGGCCGTGCGTTTTGATTGACTCACGCAGTGCTTCCCAGTCGTAATGCAGCGGCTCATTAGCGATGGCATCCAGATCTTTCTTATAGGTATCGATCGGCAGGATCCCTTTCGCGTAAGTGGTTTCGTTAAACCACGGGCACGCGCCTTGCTCTTTCGCCAGCTCATTAGAGGCTTTCAGCAGGTAATACTGAATAGCTTCGAAGGTTTTATGCGTCAGGTTGTTGGCGCTGCCGTCGGAGTAGCGTTTACCGTGCTTCGCCAGGTAGTAAGCGAAGTTGATCACACCAATACCCAGCGTACGACGACCCATCGCTCCACGTTTGGCGGCCGGGATCGGGTAATCCTGATAATCCAGCAGCGCGTCGAGTGCGCGTACTGCCAGAATCGCCAGCTCTTCCAGTTCATCCAGGCTATTAATTGCGCCCAGGTTGAAAGCAGACAGCGTACACAGCGCGATTTCACCGTTCTCGTCGTTGACATCATTCAGCGGTTTGGTCGGCAGGGCGATTTCCAGGCACAGGTTAGACTGGCGCACTGGCGCGATGGCCGGATCAAACGGGCTATGGGTATTGCAGTGGTCAACGTTCTGAATATAGATACGACCGGTAGACGCACGTTCCTGCATCATCAGCGAGAACAGCTCAACGGCTTTCACACGCTGCTTGCGGATGCTGTCGTCTTTCTCATATTTGGTGTACAGGCGTTCAAACTCTTCCTGATCGGCGAAGAACGCGTCGTACAGCCCCGGTACGTCGGACGGGCTGAACAGGGTGATATCTTCACCTTTCAGCAGACGGGTATACATCAGTTTGTTGATTTGTACCCCGTAGTCCATATGACGCACGCGGTTGCCTTCAACCCCACGGTTGTTTTTCAACACCAGCAGGCTTTCCACTTCCAGATGCCACATAGGGTAGAACAGTGTTGCCGCACCGCCGCGCACACCGCCCTGAGAGCAGGATTTCACTGCCGTCTGGAAATGTTTGTAGAACGGAATACAACCGGTGTGGAATGCTTCGCCACCGCGAATCGGGCTACCCAGCGCACGAATACGCCCGGCGTTAATGCCGATCCCGGCACGCTGGGAAACGTATTTAACAATCGCGCTGGAGGTGGCGTTGATGGAATCCAGGCTGTCGCCGCACTCGATCAGTACGCAGGAGCTGAACTGACGAGTCGGGGTACGCACGCCGGACATGATTGGCGTCGGCAGCGAAATTTTAAATGTGGAAACCGCGTCGTAAAAACGCTTCACGTATTGCAGGCGCGTTTCACGCGGGTAGTTCGAGAACAGGCACGCAGCAACCAGAATATAGAGGAACTGGGCGCTCTCATAGATTTCGCCGGTCACGCGGTTCTGTACCAGATATTTGCCTTCCAGCTGCTTAACGGCAGCATAAGAGAAGGTCATATCACGGTCGTGATCGATAAACGTGTCCATCTGCTTGAACTCTTCTTCCGTGTAGTCTTCCAGCAGATGATTATCGTATTTGCCCATCTCGACCATTTTCACCACGTGGTCGTACAGCGCAGGCGGCTCAAACTGGCCATAGGCTTTTTTACGCAGGTGGAAAATTGCCAGGCGCGCGGCGAGATACTGATAATCCGGCGCATCACGGGAGATCAGGTCTGCGGCAGCCTTGATAATGGTTTCGTGGATGTCAGAGGTCTTGATACCGTCATAAAACTGAATGTGGGAGCGCAGCTCGACCTGGGAAATCGAAACGTTATGCAGTCCTTCTGCCGCCCAATCCAGAACGCGATGGATTTTGTCGAGATTGATGCGCTCTGTGCTACCGTCGCGCTTTGTCACCAGCAGATTCTGATTCATGTATGTCGTACCTGTTTTTGGAATTCTTTCCGCAATAGTTTCATGCAGACTACCTGTAGTGAGGGAAGCTGCTAAGAACACTATATATAGGGGGTATGTTTGGGATTCACTGCAAGATAGTGTGAAAATGGCCCTCTTGCAAGTGCATAACTTTGTGGATAACTCAGGAAGGAAAAAGTGGCTTCCGCGCACCTTAGGTCAGACAAGGTATCCGGGAAAGTCAATGGGAAGAGAAAAATTTGTTAAAAATAACTGTTCGGCGATTTCTTGAACGGCAGAATAGTATGGGTAAATTGATATAGATGGTTTATTAATCTTGTCGCTAATGATTGTCAAAATTGATCTAAGCACGAATCATCACATAATCTGATGTATCAGTTGTGGTCAATATATAAGCGAATGTAAGCGATTGTTGAGTCGGAAATGGTTGTTTTCTATTCGGTTATTGTTAAATACCAAGCCAATTTGTTACTTTTGCATATATTATAAGAATATTATTTATTACTTTAATTCAGTTTACATATAACCGATTTACCTTAAGGTTATTAATTTGAATTATGACACACTGATATTATTCATCAAATAATAACAAAATAGTCATTGCACCGGGTTGTACAATTTACAAAAGAAATATACCCCATAGCGCATAATGCGATTAAATACGCCGTCTTATAGAAAATGATGGTTAGATGAATATGCGGATTATCTTTCTACGCAAGGAGTATTTATCTTTACTCCCGTCAATGATTGCATCTCTTTTCTCTGTTAACAGTGTTGCGGAGGTTTTGGATTCATGCCAGGGATATGATATCAAAGCGAGTTGTCAGGCCAGCAGGCAAAGCCTTTCAGGCATTACGCAGGACTGGAGCATCGCCAATGGGCAATGGGTGATTTTTTCGGGTATGGCCAATAATGCTAGCGGTGGCGCCGTATTTTTGCAACAAGGAGCGGAGTTTTCTCTATCGCCAGAAAATGAAACTGGAATGACTCTGTTTGCCAATAATACTGTCTCAGGAGAATATAATAATGGCGGGGCAATATTTGCTAAAGAAAACTCAACGCTGAATCTTACTGATGTTATTTTTTCCGGTAACGTCGCAGGCGGCTATGGTGGCGCAATCTATTCTTCTGGTACTAATGATACTGGTGCCGTCGATTTACGTGTCACTAACACCATGTTTATCAATAACATCGCTAATGATGGCAAAGGTGGCGCAATTTATACCATCAATAATGATGTCTATTTAAGTGATGATGTTTTTAATAATAACCAGGCATATACATCAACAAGTTACAGTGATGGCGATGGTGGTGCAATCGATGTCACCGATAATAATAGCGATATCACGCATCCGTCAGGTTTCACAATAATAAATAACACCGCATTTACAAATAACACTGCCGAAGGTTATGGCGGGGCAATTTATACCAATAGCGTGACGGCTCCCTATCTTATTGATATTTCTGTTGATGACAGCTACAGCCAGAACGGCGGTGTGTTAATCGATGAGAACAATTGCGCAGCAGGCTATGGGGATGGTCCTTCCACTGCGGCGGGCGGCTTTATGTATCTCGGCTTAAGTGAAGTTACCTTTGATATTGCTGACGGAAAAACGCTGGTTATCGGCAATACAGAGAATGATGGAGCTGTTGACTCTATTGCTGGTACCGGGTTGATCACCAAAACAGGTTCCGGCGATCTGGTACTTAATGCAGATAACAATGACTTTACTGGTGAGATGCAGATTGAAAACGGTGAAGTTACCCTGGGTCGCAGCAACTCCCTGATGAATGTCGGAGATAATCATTGCCAGGACGATCCGCAAGACTGCTACGGTCTGACGATAGGGAGTATTGATAAGTACCAGAATCAGGCAGAGCTAAATGTTGGCTCCACCCAACAAACCTTTGTGCACGCATTGACGGGCTTTCAGAATGGCACTTTAAATATCGATGCTGGTGGCAATGTTACTGTTAATCAAGGCAGTTTTGCTGGCACCATCGAAGGTGCTGGTCAGCTCACCATTGCGCAAAACGGCAGCTACGTGCTGGCAGGGGCGCAGTCGATGGCGCTAACTGGCGATATAGTCGTTGATGATGGCGCGGTGCTTACGCTAGAAGGCGACGCGGCAGATCTCGCCGCTCTCCAGGACGAGCCGCAGTCGATCGTGTTAAACGGCGGTGTGCTCGATCTCTCTGATTTCTCCACCTGGCAGAGCGGCACATCATACAACGATGGCCTTGAAGTCAGCGGCAGCAGCGGAACGGTTATCGGCAGTCAGGATGTGGTAGATCTTGCAGGCGGAAACGATATGCATATCGGCGGCGACGGGAAAGATGGCGTCTACGTGGTGGTCGATGCGGGTGATGGGCAGGTCAGCCTGGCAAATGACAATCAATACCTCGGCACAACGCAAATTGCTTCCGGTACGCTGGTGGTGAGTGACAACTCGCAGCTTGGAGATACCCACTATAACCGCCAGGTTATCTTTACCGATAATCAACAAGAAAGCGTGATGGAGATTACTGCCAATGTCGATACTCGCTCTACAACGGTTGAGCATGGGCGTGATATTGAAATGCGCGCCGACGGTGAAGTGGCAGTTGATGCGGGGGTAGACACGCAGTGGGGCGCACTGATGGCTGACAGCAGCGGGCAGCATCAGGATGAGGGTAGCACATTGACTAAAACGGGTGCTGGCACCCTGGAGCTGACCGCCAGCGGTACTACGCAGTCTGCGGTACGTGTTGAAGAAGGTACCCTGAAAGGCGATGTTGCGGATATTTTTCCTTATGCTTCGTCGCTGTGGATTGGTGACGGAGCAACGTTCGAGACTGGCGCAGATCAGGATATCCAGTCTATTGATGCTACTTCCAGCGGCACTATCGACATCAGTGATGGCACCGTTTTGCGCCTGACGAGTCAGGATACTTCCGCCGCACTGGATGCCTCGCTGTTTAACGGCGACGGTACGTTGGTGAATGCCACCGATGGCGTGACGTTGACAGGCGAGCTTAATACTAACCTGGAAACTGACAGCCTGACCTATCTTTCCGATGTGACGGTTAATGGTGATCTAACCAATATGTCCGGTACAGTCAGTCTGCAAAATGGCGTCGCTGGCGATACGCTCACGGTAAACGGTGATTACACCGGCGGCGGTACGTTGTTTCTCGACAGCGAATTAAACGGCGATGACTCGGTAAGCGACCAACTGGTGTTGAACGGCAATACCTCGGGTAACACGACCGTGGTGGTTAACCCCATTACCGGCACTGGTGAACCGACTTCTACAGGTATTAAAGTGGTTGATTTCACTGCTGATCCCACGCAATTTCAAAACAATGCGCTGTTTAGTCTTGCGGGCAGCGGCTACGTTAATATGGGAGCGTATGACTACACGCTGGTGGAAGATAACAACGACTGGTATCTGCGATCGCAAGAAGTCACTCCGACGCCGCCGCCCGATCCGGACCCGACTCCAGATCCTGATCCCACGCCGGATCCTGATCCAACACCCGACCCGGCTCCAGCCCCTACGCCTGCCTACCAGCCGGTGCTGAACGCCAAAGTTGGTGGCTATCTCAATAACCTACGTGCGGCAAATCAGGCATTTGTGATGGAGCGACGCGATCACGCTGGTGGCGATGGTCAGACGCTGAATTTACGTGTTATCGGCGGAGATTATCATTACACGGCGGCAGGGCAGTTGGCCCAGCATGAAGACACTTCTACGGTACAGCTTAGCGGCAACTTGTTAAGCGGATACTGGGGCGATGATGGCCAGTGGATGCTAGGGGCCGTGGGCGGCTACAGCGATAACCAGGGTGACAGTCGATCAAACATGACCGGAACTCGCGCTGATAACCAGAACTACGGTTATGCCGTTGGGCTGACCTCAAGCTGGTTTCAGCACCGTAGCCAAAAACAGGGGGCCTGGCTGGATAGCTGGCTGCAATACGCGTGGTTTAACAATGATGTTTCCGAACATGAAGATGGCGTGGATCATTACCACTCATCGGGGATTATCGCCTCGCTGGAAGCGGGGTATCAGTGGTTACCGGGGCGTGGTGTGGTGATTGAACCACAGGTGCAGGTGATTTATCAGGGTGTGCAGCAGGATGATTTTACCGCTGCTAACCATGCGCGGGTATCGCAATCGCAGGGCGATGATCTTCAGACGCGGTTGGGGATACACAGCGAATGGCGTACCGCTGTGCATATCACGCCAACCCTGGATCTGAATTATTATCACGATCCCCATTCGGCGGGGATTGAAGAAGATGGCAGCGCTATCAGTGACGATGCGGTGAAGCAACGGGGTGAAATAAAAGTGGGGATAACAGGCAATATAAGTCAGCGAGTTTCCCTGCGTGGCAGCGTGGTGTGGCAGAAAGGAGACGATGGTTTTGTCCAAACGGCTGGGTTTCTATCGATGAGGGTGAAATGGTAATCGCTGTCTGACCGGCACTATTGCCGGATGCGGCGTAAACGCCTTATCTGGCCTACGGGAGCATTTGTAGGCCTGATAAGACGCGGCAAGCGTCGCATCAGGCATTGGCACGGTTGCCGGATGAATCCAAACAACAACCTCACTTATTCTGCGTGTGCAGCATATAGTTCACATCTACGCCGGGACCGAGCTTAAAAGTGTTAGTAATCGGGTTGTAATGCAGTCCGATCATATGCCGTTCTTTTAGACTGGTCTGATCCACCCAGCCCAGCAATTCTGCCGGTTTAATAAACTTCTTCACATCATGCGTACCTTTAGGCACCATGCGTAAAATATATTCCGCACCAACCACCGCCATCAGCCACGACTTGCCGTTGCGGTTAAGCGTCGAGAAAAAGACATCGCCGCCCGGTTTTACCAGTTGCGCACAGGCTCTGACCACTGACTGCGGATCGGGAACGTGCTCCAGCATCTCCATGCAGGTCACCACATCATACTGCCCGGCATGTTTTGCGGCGTGCTCTTCCACGGTTTCCTGCACGTAATTCACCTGAATGCCACTTTCCAGTGCGTGCAGCTTTGCCACCTGCAATGGCTCAAAGCCCATATCCAGACCGGTCACCGTCGCGCCTTCGCGCGCCATACTCTCGGCCAGAATGCCGCCGCCACAACCGACATCGAGTACCTTTTTGCCAAATAAACCGCCAGCACGCTCGGCAATATAGCCCAGACGCAGCGGGTTAATGCGGTGCAGCGGTTTGAACTCACCTTCCAGATCCCACCAGCGGGAGGCGACGGCTTCAAATTTAGCGATCTCTTCGTGGTCTACGTTAGGGGTTACCGGCGATTTTTCGGCATTCATTGGCACTTCTACTCCGTAATTGGCAAGACAAACGAGTATATCAGGCATTGGATGTGAATAAAGCGTATAGGTTTACCTCAATCAGCGCGGCTGTGTTATAATTTGCGACCTTTGAATCCGGGATACAGTAGAGGGATAGCGGTTAGATGAGCGACCTTGCGAGAGAAATTACACCGGTCAACATTGAGGAAGAGCTGAAGAGCTCCTATCTGGATTATGCGATGTCGGTCATTGTTGGCCGTGCGCTGCCGGATGTCCGAGATGGCCTGAAGCCGGTACACCGTCGCGTACTTTACGCCATGAACGTACTAGGCAATGACTGGAACAAAGCCTATAAAAAATCTGCCCGTGTCGTTGGTGACGTAATCGGTAAATACCATCCCCATGGTGACTCGGCGGTTTATGACACGATCGTCCGTATGGCGCAGCCATTCTCGCTGCGTTACATGCTGGTAGACGGTCAGGGTAACTTCGGTTCCATCGACGGCGACTCTGCGGCGGCAATGCGTTATACGGAAATCCGTCTGGCGAAAATTGCCCATGAACTGATGGCCGATCTCGAAAAAGAGACGGTCGATTTCGTTGATAACTATGACGGCACGGAAAAAATTCCGGACGTCATGCCGACCAAAATTCCTAACCTGCTGGTGAACGGTTCTTCCGGTATCGCCGTAGGTATGGCAACCAACATCCCGCCACACAACCTGACGGAAGTCATCAACGGTTGTCTGGCGTATATCGATGATGAAGACATCAGCATTGAAGGGCTGATGGAACACATCCCGGGGCCGGACTTCCCGACGGCGGCAATCATTAACGGTCGTCGCGGTATCGAAGAAGCTTACCGTACCGGTCGCGGCAAGGTATATATCCGCGCCCGTGCGGAAGTGGAAGTTGACGCCAAAACCGGGCGTGAAACCATTATCGTCCACGAAATTCCGTATCAGGTGAACAAAGCGCGCCTGATCGAAAAAATTGCGGAACTGGTAAAAGAAAAACGCGTGGAAGGCATCAGCGCGCTGCGTGACGAATCTGACAAAGACGGTATGCGCATCGTGATTGAAGTCAAACGCGATGCGGTCGGTGAAGTGGTGCTCAACAACCTCTACTCCCAGACCCAGTTGCAGGTTTCTTTCGGTATTAACATGGTGGCATTGCACCATGGTCAGCCGAAGATCATGAACCTGAAAGACATCATCGCTGCGTTTGTTCGTCACCGCCGTGAAGTGGTGACCCGTCGTACTATTTTCGAGCTGCGTAAAGCTCGCGACCGTGCTCATATCCTTGAAGCATTAGCCGTGGCGCTGGCAAACATCGATCCGATTATCGAACTGATCCGTCATGCGCCGACGCCTGCAGAAGCGAAAACGGCGCTGGTTGCTAATCCGTGGCAGCTGGGCAACGTTGCCGCGATGCTCGAACGTGCGGGCGATGATGCTGCGCGTCCGGAATGGCTGGAGCCAGAGTTCGGCGTGCGTGACGGTCTGTACTACCTGACCGAACAGCAAGCTCAGGCGATTCTGGATCTGCGTCTGCAGAAACTGACCGGCCTTGAACACGAAAAACTGCTCGATGAATACAAAGAGCTGCTGGATCAGATCGCGGAACTGTTGCGTATTCTTGGTAGCGCCGATCGTCTGATGGAAGTGATCCGTGAAGAGCTGGAGCTGGTTCGTGAACAGTTCGGTGACAAACGTCGTACTGAAATCACCGCCAACAGCGCAGACATCAACCTGGAAGATTTGATTACTCAGGAAGATGTGGTAGTGACGCTCTCTCACCAGGGCTACGTGAAGTACCAGCCGCTTTCTGAATACGAAGCGCAGCGTCGTGGCGGGAAAGGTAAATCTGCCGCACGTATTAAAGAAGAAGACTTTATCGACCGACTGCTGGTGGCGAACACCCACGACCATATTCTGTGCTTCTCCAGCCGTGGTCGCGTCTATTCGATGAAAGTTTACCAGTTGCCGGAAGCCACTCGTGGTGCGCGTGGTCGTCCGATCGTCAACCTGCTGCCGCTGGAACAGGACGAACGTATCACCGCGATCTTGCCGGTGACTGAGTTTGAAGAAGGTGTGAAAGTCTTCATGGCGACCGCTAACGGGACCGTGAAGAAAACTGTCCTCACCGAGTTCAATCGTCTTCGTACCGCCGGTAAAGTGGCGATCAAACTGGTTGACGGCGATGAGCTGATCGGCGTTGACCTGACCAGCGGTGAAGACGAAGTAATGCTGTTCTCCGCCGAAGGTAAAGTGGTGCGCTTTAAAGAGTCTTCTGTCCGTGCGATGGGCTGCAACACCACCGGTGTTCGCGGTATTCGCTTAGGTGAAGGCGATAAAGTCGTCTCTCTGATCGTGCCTCGTGGCGATGGTGCAATCCTCACCGCAACGCAAAATGGTTACGGTAAACGTACTGCGGTAGCGGAATACCCGACTAAGTCGCGTGCGACGAAAGGGGTTATCTCCATCAAGGTTACCGAACGTAACGGTTTAGTGGTTGGCGCGGTGCAGGTAGATGACTGCGACCAGATCATGATGATCACCGATGCCGGTACGCTGGTACGTACTCGCGTTTCTGAAATCAGCATCGTGGGCCGTAACACCCAGGGCGTGATCCTTATCCGTACTGCGGAAGATGAAAACGTGGTGGGTCTGCAACGTGTTGCTGAACCGGTTGACGAGGAAGATCTGGATACCATCGACGGCAGTGCTGCGGAAGGGGACGATGAAATCGCTCCGGAAGTGGACGTTGACGACGAGCCAGAAGAAGAATAATTTCATCGCCTCATGCCAAAAGGGAGTTATCTCCCTTTTTTGAATTGAAGTCCAGGCTGCAAAGTCTGGGCTTTTGTCGTATTAGGGCGCGGTAAAGTTTTGCTGTACCCATAAAAAATGGCTGGCTTTACACAAGGAATGTGGCAATGGGTAGTGAAAAAAAGGCGAAAGGCTGGCGGTTCTATGGTCTTGTAGGTTTTGGCGCAATAGTACTGCTTTCCGCTGGTGTCTGGGCATTGCAATATGCTGGTAGTGGGCCAGAAAAAACGTTGTCGCCGCTGGTGGTACACAACAATCTGCAAATCGATCTCAATGAGCCGGATCTCTTTCTCGACAGCGACTCTCTAAGCCAGCTTCCCAAAGATCTTCTCACTATTCCTTTTCTTCACGATGTTCTAAGCGAAGATTTCGTTTTTTATTATCAGAACCATGCCGACCGTCTGGGCATTGAAGGCAGCATTCGCCGCATTGTCTACGAACACGATCTCACACTAAAAGATAAGCTCTTTTCGTCACTCTTAGATCAGCCCGCGCAGGCGGCGCTATGGCACGATAAACAAGGCCATCTTTCTCATTATATGGTGCTGATCCAGCGAAGTGGTTTAAGCAAGCTGCTGGAGCCATTGCTGTTTGCCGCTACCAGCGACAGCCAGTTAAGTAAAACGGAAATCAGTAGTATTAAGCTAAATAGTGAAACCATCCCGGTTTATCAGTTGCGCTATAACGGCAATAACACCCTGATGTTCGCAACTTATCAGGACAAGATGCTGGTGTTTTCCAGCACGGACATGCTGTTTAAAGATGATCAGCAGGATACCGAAGCCACGGCGATCGCAAGTGATTTGTTGAGCGGTAAAAAACGCTGGCAAGCCAGCTTTGGCCTGGAAGAGCGTACTGCCGAAAAAACGCCAGTACGCCAGCGCATCGTGGTCAGTGCAAATTTGCTGGGTTTTGGCTACCAGCGATTAATGCCTTCTTTTGCTGGTGTGCGCTTCGAAATGAGCAACGACGGCTGGCACAGTTTTCTGGCGTTAAATGATGAATCCGCAAGCGTAGATGCCAGTTTCGATTTTACGCCTGTATGGAACAGTATGCCCGCAGGGGCCAGCTTCTGTGTGGCGGTGCCTTATTCACATGGTATTGCTGAAGAGATGCTTTCCCACATCAGCCAGGAAAACGACAAGCTCAACGGGGCGTTAGACGGTGCTGCGGGGCTGTGCTGGTATGAAGATTCAAAATTGCAAACCCCGCTGTTTGTCGGTCAGTTTGATGGCTCAGCCGAACAGGCACAACTGCCTGGAAAACTGTTTACGCAAAATATTGGTGCGCACGAAAGCAAAGCGCCAGAAGGTGTTTTGCCGGTAAACCAGACTCAGCAGGGCGAAGCGCAAATCTGGCGTCGCGAAGTGAGTTCCCGATACGGCCAGTATCCGAAAGCACAGGCGGCGCAACCAGATCAATTAATGTCGGATTATTTTTTCCGCGTGTCGCTGGCGATGCAAAACAAGACGATGCTTTTCTCCCTCGATGACACGCTGGTCAATAACGCGTTGCAAACACTGAATAAAACCCGCCCGGCAATGGTGGATGTGATACCCACTGAAGGCATTGTTCCGGTCTATATCAATCCACAAGGCGTGGCGAAACTGCTGCGTAACGAAACGCTGACCAGTCTGCCGAAGAATCTCGAACCGGTTTTTTATAACGCCGCACAAACTTTATTAATGCCGAAGCTGGACGCTTTATCTCAACAACCGCGTTATGTCATGAAGCTGGCCCAGATGGAACCCGGTGCCGCCTGGCAGTGGCTACCCATTACCTGGCAGCCACTATGAGGCACGGGCTGCTGGCGCTGATTTGCTGGCTGTGTTGTGTTGTTGCTCATAGCGAAATGCTGAATGTCGAACAATCGGGGCTGTTTCGCGCCTGGTTTGTGCGTATTGCACAGGAACAGCTTCGCCAGGGGCCAAGTCCGCGCTGGTATCAGCAGGATTGTGCGGGCCTGGTGCGATTTTCGGCGAACGAGGCGCTGAAAGTTCACGACAGCAAATGGCTAAAAAGTAACGGTATAGCAAGTCAGTATTTGCCGCCTGAAATGACGCTAACACCTGAACAGCGTCAACTGGCGCAAAACTGGAATCAGGGGAACGGAAAAACCGGCCCCTATGTGACCGCGATTAATTTGATTCAGTACAACAGCCAATTTATTGGCCAGGACATAAACCAGGCGTTGCCTGGCGATATGATTTTTTTCGATCAGGGCGATGCCCAGCACTTAATGGTCTGGATGGGGCGTTACGTCATCTACCACACCGGAAGCGCCACGAAAACTGACAACGGAATGCGCGCAGTCAGTCTGCAACAACTTATGACATGGAAGGACACCCGATGGATACCCAACGATTCCAATCCCAATTTCATTGGCATTTATCGTTTAAATTTTCTGGCGCGATAGCAGCGTGCTTGTGCCTGTCTCTTGTGGGAACAGGGCTTGCCAATGCTGATGATTCGCTTCCTTCCAGTAACTATGCGCCGCCCGCCGGGGGAACATTCTTTTTGCTCGCTGACAGCAGTTTTAGCAGCAGTGAAGAGGCGAAAGTGCGACTGGAAGCGCCGGGGCGTGATTATCGGCGTTACCAGATGGAAGAGTACGGCGGCGTGGACGTTCGCCTGTATCGTATTCCTGACCCGATGGCATTTTTGCGCCAGCAGAAAAACCTGCATCGCATTGTGGTGCAACCGCAATATCTGGGCGACGGGCTGAACAATACGCTAACCTGGCTGTGGGATAACTGGTATGGCAAATCTCGCCGTGTAATGCAGCGTACTTTCTCTTCTCAGTCACGGCAGAATGTGACTCAGGCGTTACCCGAATTACAGCTCGGTAATGCCATTGTTAAACCTTCCCGTTATGTACAGAACAGCCAGTTTTCACCGCTGAAAAAATATCCACTGGTGGAACAGTTCCGCTATCCACTATGGCAGGCAAAACCGGTCGAGCCGCAGCAAGGGGTAAAACTGGAAGGCGCATCCAGCAATTTCATCTCGCCGCAGCCGGGCAACATCTATATTCCTCTCGGCAAACAAGAGCCGGGACTGTATCTCGTCGAGGCGATGGTCGGTGGGTATCGGGCAACGACGGTGGTATTTGTCTCCGATACCGTGGCGCTTAGCAAAGTGTCAGGCAACGAACTTCTGGTGTGGACTGCTGGCAAAAAACAGGGTGAAGCGAAGCCAGGCTCAGAGATCCTGTGGACTGACGGTCTTGGCGTGATGACTCGCGGTGTGACCGATGACAGCGGTACCTTACAGTTACAACATATATCGCCGGAACGTTCATACATTCTGGGTAAAGATGCAGAAGGCGGCGTTTTTGTCTCCGAGAATTTTTTCTACGAAAGTGAAATCTACAATACCCGCTTGTATATCTTTACTGATCGCCCGCTATATCGCGCAGGCGATCGTGTCGATGTTAAAGTGATGGGCCGCGAGTTCCACGATCCGTTGCATTCATCCCCTATCGTCAGCGCACCGGCGAAACTTTCAGTGCTGGATGCTAATGGCAGCCTGTTGCAAACCGTCAATGTCACGCTGGATGCGCGTAATGGCGGGCAGGGGAGTTTCCGCCTGCCAGAAAATGCCGTTGCCGGAGGTTATGAATTACGTCTTGCTTACCGCAATCAGGTCTATAGCAGTAGTTTTCGCGTAGCCAACTATATCAAGCCACATTTTGAGATTGGTTTAGCTCTCGACAAAAAAGAGTTCAAAACAGGCGAAGCGGTTAGCGGCAAACTGCAACTGCTTTACCCGGATGGCGAGCCGGTAAAAGATGCCCGCGTGCAGTTAAGTTTGCGCGCCCAACAACTTTCGATGGTCGGTAACGATTTGCGCTATGCCGGGCGCTTCCCGGTGTCGCTGGAAGGCAGTGAAACAGTTTCCGACGAAAATGGTTATGTAGCGTTAAATCTCCCCGCCGCCGATAAACCAAGCCGTTATTTGTTAACTGTCTCCGCCAGTGACGGCGCGGCGTATCGTGTTACCACCACCAAAGAGATCCTCATTGAACGCGGTCTGGCGCATTACACTTTGAGCACCGCCGCACAATACAGCAATAGCGGTGAATCGGTTGTTTTCCGTTATGCTGCGCTGGAATCTTCAAAACAGGTTCCTGTTACGTATGAGTGGTTGCGTCTGGAAGACCGCACGAGCCACAGCGGAGATCTACCTTCTGGCGGCAAATCCTTTACCGTCAATTTCGATAAACCAGGCAACTACAACCTGACGTTACGCGATAAAGACGGCTTAATTCTCGCCGGGTTAAGCCATGCCGTCAGCGGTAAGGGCAGCACGGCGCATACTGGTACGGTAGATATCGTGGCAGATAAAACGCTGTACAAGCCAGGCGAAACCGCGAAGATGCTGATTACCTTCCCGGAGCCAATTGATGAAGCGTTATTGACGCTGGAACGCGATCGCGTTGAACAGCAGTCGCTGCTATCGCATCCGGCTAACTGGCTGACGTTACAACGTTTAAACGATACCCAGTATGAAGCCCGCGTACCGGTGAGCAATTCCTTTGCGCCTAACATCACTTTTTCGGTGCTGTATACCCGTAACGGTCAGTACAGTTTTCAGAACGCCGGGATCAAAGTTGCCGTTCCCCAGTTGGATATTCGGGTGAAAACGGACAAAACCCATTACCAGCCAGGTGAACTGGTCAATGTCGAATTAACCTCGTTGCTGAAAGGTAAACCAGTTTCTGCGCAGTTAACGGTTGGCGTGGTCGATGAAATGATCTACGCGCTGCAACCGGAAATCGCGCCGAATATCGGCAAATTTTTCTATCCGCTGGGGCGTAACAATGTGCGCACCAGTTCCAGCCTGTCATTTATCAGCTACGACCAGGCGCTCTCCGGCGAACCTGTTGCGCCTGGCGCGACTAACCGCAGCGAGCGGCGAGTGAAAATGCTGGAACGTCCACGGCGTGAAGAGGTGGATACCGCTGCCTGGATGCCGTCACTCACAACCGATAAACAAGGCAAAGCGTATTTCACGTTCCTGATGCCTGATTCATTAACCCGCTGGCGCATCACCGCGCGTGGGATGAACGGCGACGGGCTGGTCGGGCAGGGGCGTGCTTATTTGCGTTCGGAAAAAAATCTCTACATGAAGTGGAGTATGCCAACGGTATATCGCATGGGTGACAAACCGGCGGCAGGACTGTTTATCTTCAGTCAGCAGGATAACGAACCGGTGGCGCTGGTGACTAAATTTTCAGGCGCGGAGGTGCGTCAGACGCTGACGTTGCATAAAGGGGCGAATTATATTTCGCTGACGCAGAATATTCAGCAATCTGGCTTGTTAAGTGCAAAACTCCAACAAAATGGGCAAGTGCAGGACAGTATTAGCACAAAACTGTCTTTTGTGGATAACAGCTGGCCCGTTGAACAGCAGAAAAACGTCATGCTCGGCGGTGGCGATAACGCGCTGATGTTGCCCGAGCAGGCGAGCAATATCCGGTTGCAAAGTAGCGAAACGCCGCAGGAGATTTTCCGTAACAATCTTGATGCGTTAGTCGATGAACCGTGGGGTGGCGTGATCAACACCGGTAGCCGTCTGATCCCGCTCAGTCTCGCCTGGCGTTCACTTGCCGATCATCAAAGTGCCGCCGCTAACGACATTCGTCAGAGGATTCAGGATAACCGTTTGCGGCTGATGCAACTGGCGGGGCCAGGAGCGCGCTTTACCTGGTGGGGTGAAGATGGCAATGGCGACGCATTCCTCACGGCATGGGCATGGTACGCCGACTGGCTGGCCAGCCAGGCGCTCGGCGTAACGCAACAACCGGAATACTGGCAGCATATGCTCGATAGCTACGCGGAGCAGGCGGATAACATGCCGTTATTGCATCGGGCGCTGGTGCTGGCGTGGGCGCAGGAGATGAATCTGCCGTGCAAAACGTTGTTGAAAGGGTTGGACGAAGCTATCGCCCGGCGCGGAACTAAAACTAAAGATTTCTCTGAGGCAGACACCAGCGATATCAATGACAGTCTGATCCTCGATACACCTGAATCTCCACTGGCAGATGCGGTGGCAAACGTCTTAACCATGACGTTGCTGAAAAAAGCGCAGTTGAAGTCCACTGTGATGCCACAGGTTCAGCAATATGCGTGGGATAAAGCGGCAAACAGTAACCAGCCGCTGGCGCACACGGTTGTGCTGCTCAATAGCGGAGGCGACGCCACCCAGGCTGCCGCTATTTTAAGTGGTTTAACCGCTGAACAATCCACTATTGAGCGCGCGCTGGCCATGAACTGGCTGGCGAAATATATGGCGACGATGCCTCCGGTTACGTTACCTGCTCCTGCGGGCGCATGGGCCAAACATAAGTTAACCGGAGGGGGTGAATACTGGCGTTGGGTTGGTCAGGGCGTGCCGGACATTCTCTCTTTTGGTGACGAATTACCGCCGCAAAACGTGCAGGTTCGCTGGCGTGAACCGGCAAAAACGGCTCAACAAAGTAACATTCCGGTGACCATTGAACGCCAGTTGTATCGGCTTATCCCGGGTGAAGAAGAGATGAGCTTTACTCTGCAGCCGCTGACCAGCAATGAGATTGACAGCGATGCGCTGTATCTCGATGAAATCACGCTTACCAGCGAGCAAGATGCAAGTCTGCGCTACGGCCAGGTAGAAGTACCGCTGCCGCCGGGAGCCGATGTTGAGCGTACAACCTGGGGCATTTCGGTCAATAAACCGAACGCCGGAAAACAGCAAGGACAACTGCTGGAAAAAGCGCGAAATGAAATGGGCGAACTGGCCTATATGGTGCCGGTGAAAGAACTGACGGGAACGGTCACTTTCCGCCATTTGCTGCGCTTCTCGCAAAAAGGGCAATTCGTTCTGCCTCCTGCTCGTTATGTGCGTTCCTATGCACCTGCACAGCAAAGTGTTGCGGCAGGGAGCGAATGGACCGGGATGCAGGTGAAATAAGTGAACTGGCGCAGAATCGTCTGGCTATTAGCGTTGGTTACTCTGCCAACGCTGGCGGAGGAAACGCCGTTACAACTGGCGCTGCGGGGCGCGCAACACGATCAACTGTATCAGCTGTCGTCATCAGGCGTGACCAAAGTCTCGGCATTACCTGACACGCTCACCACGCCATTAGGGAGTTTGTGGAAACTGTATGTTTACGCCTGGCTGGAGGATACCCATCAACCAGAGCAGCCCTACCAGTGTCGCGGAAACTCCCCGGAAGAGGTTTATTGTTGTCAGGCTGGGGAGAGCATAACGCGCGATACCGCGCTGGTACGCTCCTGTGGACTCTATTTTGCGCCGCAACGGTTGCATATTGGTGCAGATGTTTGGGGGCAATACTGGCAACAGCGTCAGGCACCTGCGTGGTTAGCGTCTCTTCCGACGCTGAAGCCAGAAACCTCGGTAACGGTTAAATCGCTGCTTGATTCATTAGCGACGTTACCCGCGCAAAACAAAGCTCAGGAAATCTTACTGGATGTGGTGCTGGACGAGGCGAAAATCGGTGTCGCATCCATGCTCGGTAGTCGGGTAAGGGTGAAAACCTGGAGCTGGTTTGCCGATGATGAGCAGGAAATCCGGCAGGGTGGTTTTGCCGGCTGGTTAACCGATGGTACACCGCTGTGGGTTACTGGCAGTGGCACCAGCAAAACGGTACTGACCCGTTATGCGACGGTGCTTAATCGGGTATTGCCAGTGCCGACGCAAGTTGCCAGTGGGCAATGTGTAGAGGTGGAGCTGTTTGCCCGTTATCCGCTGAAGAAAATCACGGCGGAAAAGAGTACGACAGCAGTAAAACCCGGCGTACTTAATGGGCGCTATCGTGTGACGTTTGCCAATGGTAACCACATTACGTTTGTCAGCCACGGTGAGACGACCTTACTGACAGAAAAGGGCAAACTGAAATTGCAGTCGCATCTTGATCGTGAAGAGTACGTTGCCAGAGTACTGGATCGCGAGGCGAAAAGTACGCCCCCTGAGGCAGCGAAAGCTATGACCGTGGCGATTCGCACTTTCTTACAGCAAAACGCCAATCGGGAAGGCGATTGCCTGACCATCCCCGACAGCAGCGCCATGCAGCGTGTTTCTGCTTCGCCAGCCACCACGGGCGCGCGGACGATGACCGCCTGGACGCAGGATCTCATTTACGCTGGCGATCCGGTTCATTATCACGGCAGTCGCGCTACCGAAGGGACACTCTCCTGGCGGCAAGCCACCGCCCAGGCGGGGCAGGGAGAGCGTTACGACCAGATACTCACGTTTGCTTATCCCGACAATAGCCTTAGCCGCTGGGGAGCGCCACGCTCAACCTGCCAGTTATTACCTAAAGCGAAGGCCTGGCTGGCGAAAAAAATGCCGCAGTGGCGGGGTATGTTACAAGGCGAGACGGGGTACAACGAACCAGACGTGTTTGCGGTCTGCCGTTTAGTCTCAGGTTTCCCCTATACCGATCGGCAGCAGAAACGGCTGTTTATTCGTAACTTCTTTACGCTTCAGGATCGGCTTGATTTAACCCATGAGTATCTGCACCTGGCCTTTGATGGTTATCCCACCGGGCTTGATGAGAACTATATCGAAACGCTGACCCGACAATTATTAATGGACTAATGCTATGCGAAAGATTTTTTTTCCGTTGTTACTGGTGGCGCTTTCGCCTGTCGCTCACAGTGAAGGTGTACAGGAAGTCGAGATTGATGCACCGCTCTCTGGCTGGCATCCTGCGGATGGTGAAGATGCCAGCTTTTCACAATCGATCAATTACCCCGCGTCGTCCGTCAACATGGCAGATGATCAAAATATCTCAGCGCAGATCCGCGGCAAAATAAAGAATTATGCGGCGGCGGGTAAAGTTCAGCAGGGCCGGTTGGTGGTCAACGGTGCCAGTATGCCGCAGAGAATTGAATCCGATGGTTCATTTGCACGCCCTTATATTTTCACTGAAGGCAGCAACAGCGTGCAGGTCATCAGCCCAGATGGGCGAAGTCGACAAAAAATGCAGTTTTACTCAACGCCGGGGGCTGGAGTGATTCGCGCGCGTTTACGGCTGGTTCTCTCGTGGGATACGGACAATACCGACCTCGATCTTCATGTTGTCACGCCGGATGGTGAACACGCCTGGTACGGTAACACGGTGCTGAAAAACAGTGGTGCACTGGATATGGATGTCACGACGGGGTACGGACCGGAGATTTTCGCCATGCCAGCGCCAGTTCACGGGCGCTATCAGGTATATATCAACTACTATGGCGGACGCAGTGAAACGGAATTGACGACCGCCCAACTGACGCTGATCACCGATGAAGGATCGGTTAATGAGAAACAGGAAACATTTATTGTACCGATGCGTAATGCTGGCGAACTGACGCTGGTGAAAAGTTTTGACTGGTGATTACTGAGGTTATCTTTACTGTCAATGTTCAAGAAAACGCCCGATGACTTTCGCTATCGGGCGTTTTTACATGTTAATTCAATCGTTCAATCACCATCGCAATTCCTTGACCGCCGCCAATGCACAACGTTGCCAGACCCAGCGTTTTATCGCGTGCCTGCATTGCATGTAATAGTGTGACCAGAATACGCGCACCGCTGGCGCCGATAGGATGCCCCAGCGCGATGGCCCCGCCGTTGACATTCACTTTCTCAGGATCAAAGCCCAGTGTTTTCCCAACGGCAAGGAACTGCGCGGCAAATGCTTCATTGGCTTCGATAAGATCAATGTCTGCCAGCTGCAGCCCCGCCAGTTGTAACGCTTTTTGCGTGGCAGGTACTGGCCCCATACCCATCAATGCGGGGGGCACTCCACCGCTGGCATAACTTTTAATGCGAGCCAAGGGGGTAAGGCCTGCTGCCAGCGCCGTAGATTCTTCCATAATCACCAGAGCGGCAGCACCGTCGTTAATACCTGACGCGTTCCCGGCGGTGACAGTACCTGCTTTATCGAAGGCCGGACGCAATGCAGCCAGAGCTTCTGTAGTAGAATCTGGTTTCGGGAATTCGTCTTGACTGAAGACGAGGGTTTTCTTCCGGGTGACAACATTTACCGGGACGATTTCGGCTGTAAAAGCACCGGACTCAATTGCGGCAGCCGCTTTACGCTGTGAATGTAGCGCCAGTTCATCCTGCATTTCGCGGGTAATCCCGTACTCCTTAGCCACGTTTTCGGCGGTAATTCCCATATGATAACCATGGGTGGCGCACATCAGGCCATCGCGCAGGATTACGTCATAAACCTGTCCGTCTCCCAGACGATAACCAGAGCGCGCTTTTGCATCGAGTAAGTAGGGCGCTAAACTCATATTTTCCATACCCCCCGCCACAATGCTCTGCGCCTGACCTGCCTGAATTGCCTGGGCGGCAAGCGCCACGCTTTTCAGACCCGAACCACACACTTTATTGACCGTGAATCCGCACACCGTTTCGGCCAGTCCGCTTTTTAACAATGCCTGACGCGCCGGATTTTGCCCCAGCCCGGCTTGCAACACGTTACCCATAATCACTTCATCGATATGTTGTGAATCGATTTTTGCGCGTTCAATAGCGGCCTGAATTACTGTTGCTCCCAGATCGATGGCGCTGGTGGAGGCGAGTGAACCATTAAAACTACCGATGGCAGTACGTACCGCACTGACGATGACACAATTTTTCATTTTATATTCCTTCTGTCTGTAAAGTTGCCGTCAGAACAGCGTTAAACCAATGACGAAAATGACGCCGGAGAAAAGCAGAGCAGTGATGCAATAGCCCATGATGTCGCGGACACCGAGTCCGGCGATTGCCAGTGCTGGCAGCGCCCAGAACGGTTGTGCCATGTTCATCCATTGCTCGCCGTAGGCGATCGCCATTACCGATTTACCGAGATCGGCTCCCAGCGCCTGGGCTGCAGGTATCACGAAAGGTCCCTGAATAACCCAGTGACCGCCGCCAGACGGAACGGCGAAGTTAATCAGTGCAGAACTAAAGAAGGTCATTACCGGGAAGGTGTCTTTGTTCGCAACATTGATGAAGAATTCAGTAATGAACCCACCCAGACCGGAGTGCTCCATCATCAGTTGGATCCCGGCGTAGAAGGGGAATTGCACCAGAATACCGGCGGTACTGCGCGCAGCCGCGCTGATAGCACGCATATAAGCCATTGGCGTTTTATGTAGCAGCAGACCCGCAATCATAAACATCAGGTTGACGGTATTGATGGTGATGTTGAAGCCATGTTCGCTGAAGTACATCGCCAGGTAAGCGATACCGAGTGCGCCGATGATCAACGTCAGGATGCGACTTTCCTCCAGTCGCTCGGATGGTGGGGCATCTTTCGGTAGCTGCTTCTGAAAATCAGCCTCTTCCATGAGTAGTTTCGGATCGATACTCACCACGTCAGACGGTTTTGGCATCATCATGCGGGTAATAAATGGCATCACCACAATCAATGCCACAGTGATGAAAATGTTAAAACCACTGAACAGAGTATCGCCCACCGGGATAAGCCCGGCGATATGCTCAACCGGATTGCCCGGTGTGGCAGCCAACAGAGGCATTGAACCAGAGAAACCGCCACCCCAGGTAAGAAAACCAATGTAGGCGCAGGCAATGAGCAACGGATAATCAGAACCGGGTACTCGCCGGGCGACTTCACGGGCGAACATTGCTCCGACAACCAGACCAAATCCCCAGTTGATGACACAAGCGACTGAACCGAAGAAAGTGACCAGCATGACGCCCTGTACGGGCGTCTTTGCGGCGGAAGCGGCAGTACGCAGCAAGCTTTTCACCGGAGCAGAGCTGGCAAGGGCATGACCGGTAACGATGATAAGCGCCATCTGCATACCGAACGCCAGCAAGTTCCAGAAACCGTCCCCCCACATTTTCACCATGCTGATCGGCGTTTGTGGTGTTAACCAAAGCGCGATCACGAACGTTAGCAATGTCAGCAACATGGCAAAGATCAGTGGATCGGGAAGCCACCGGCTGACAAAACGCGTCATAAAACGCGAGATGCGACCAATCATAAATCACCCCGCTGCGTATTCAGATCGGCGGCGACTTCAAACTGAGCTTCGGTTTTGGCACGCACGGTGGCTAAATCACACCCGTCGGCAATTTCGGTGAGCCACATTTTGCCGTCAATGAAACGAAAGACTGCCAGTTCAGTGACCAGCATATGCACCGCGTGTTGCGCAGTGAGCGGCATGGTGCAGCGGCGCAAAATTTTTGCTGAACCATCTTTGGCGCAATGTTCCATGGCGATGATCACTTTGCGCGACCCGGTCACCAGATCCATCGCGCCACCCATACCGGGCACCATTTTTCCAGGCACTACCCAGTTCGCGAGGTTGGCTTCTTCGTCTACCTGCAAACCACCGAGTACGCAGGCATCAATATGACCACCACGAATCAGCGCAAACGACATTGCGCTGTCGAACATCGCTGCGCCGGGTAAAATGCCGCATGGTTGCCCGCCAGCGTTCACCAGATCTGGATGCGCTGTAGTGACTGGGCCTAAACCGAGGAAGCCATTTTCCGATTGCAGAGTGATATGAATATCCTCCGGTAAATAATTGGCGACCATTGTGGGTAAACCGATCCCTAAGTTAACGATGTCACCATCACGAAGCTCTTGCGCCACACGGCGCGCAATACGTTGTTTCGCATCCATTATTTGCTCTCCTGTGAAACGATGATGTGGTCGATAACGGCACCAGGGGTGACAATATGGTCAGGTTGCAGTTCGCCGGTTTCGACCAGTTCATCTGGCTCCACCAGCGTGATATCAGCCGCAAGGGCAATCAGGGGGTTAAAGTTGCGGGCGCTAAGTTGGTAGGTCAGGTTGCCAAGTGTGTCGCAACGATGGGCGCGAATGAGCGCCAGGTCGGCGCGCAGTGGACGTTCAAGCAGCCAGGTTTTACCGTCGAGTGTCAGCGTCTGTTTGCCTTCCTCTACGACGGTGCCGACACCAGTTGGCGTGAGAAAACCACCAAGTCCAGCTCCACCACAGCGAATTTGCTCAATCAATGTACCTTGCGGTACGAGAACGACCTCCATTTCGCCAGAAATCATGCGCCGTCCGGTTTCCGGGTTGGTGCCGATATGTGAAGCAATTACTTTGCGGACTCGACCATTGACGATGAGCGGACCGATGCCGGTATCAACAAACGCGGTATCATTGGCTATCAATGTCAGGTCGCGAACGCCAGATTCCAGTAATGCTTCCACCAGGCGGGATGGAGTGCCAATTCCCATAAATCCGCCCACCATGATGGTCATGCCGTCACGAAAGAAGCCGGAGGCGTCTTGTAATGTCATCAATTTTGTTTTCATTATTTATCCCTCTTGCATACACCGTTGTGGGTACAGTCAGGGAATAGCAAGGGGAGTGCCAGAATGAAAATGTTTGATATTGTTTTTTAACTTATTGAATAGTAAAGAATAAATAAGGTGGGGATTAAGAGGTTGAATGAACGGCTATGCAGAAATTTGCGCACTGTGCAAATTTCTGCATAGCAAGTTTTGGCGTTATACATCCGCCGGATCGATACCGTATTCCTGGAGTTTATACATCAATGCACGGCGACTGATGCCCAGCATTAAAGCAGTGCGGGTTCGGTTTCCTTCTTGTTGTTCCAGCACTTCCATAATGATGCGTTTTTCGACGCGTTTAATTTCCTCTTTTAAATTACGCTCACCGACAGGGGCTGTTTTTGCTTCACCAGCACTACAGACTGGCTGACGAATCTGCGGCGGAAGATCCTCAGAAAAAATGATCGGGCCTGAATTCATCACGACGGCGCGTTCAATAACGTTGGAAAGCTCTCGAATATTTCCCGGCCATGACCATGCGGTAAGCAGTGACATTGCCATCGGATCGATGTCGATAATATCGCGCTGATTCTCACTACTGAATTTTTGCAAAAAGTGATTAGCTAACAGGGAAATATCTTCCCGGCGATCGCGCAGAGGCGGCAGTATTAAATGAATAACGTTAAGGCGATAAAAGAGATCTTCACGGAAGGTGCCTTCTTTCACCATTGCCTGCAAGTCGCGGTTGGTGGCAGCAATGATGCGGATATCAACTTTTATGGTCTGATGACCGCCAATCCGTTCAAATTCCCGTTCCTGCAGAATGCGTAGTAATTTGGCTTGCAGTACCAGCGGCATTTCACCAATTTCGTCAAGGAGCAGAGTACCTTCGTTGGCACGTTCAAATAATCCCTGACGCAGGGTTTGTGCACCAGTAAATGCGCCTTTTTCATGACCAAACAGTTCACTTTCGAGCAACGATTCCGGCAGCGCCGCGCAGTTGACTTTAATAAACGGCCCCTTGGCCCGCCGCGAATTGTAGTGAATCGCTCTGGCAATCAACTCTTTCCCGGTGCCGCTTTCACCGCTAATCAAGACGCTGGCCTGAGAAAGGGCAATTTTGGCGGTGTCTTTGCAGATGTCCATCATTGCCGGGCTGTTAGTGAGAATGTGCCCCCATTGCCAACTGGTGCTTAGTGCCTGGTGCAGATGACGGATCTCTTTTTTCATTGACTGGAGTTGTAAAGCGCGCTGAACGATTAAATTCAACTCATCGAGATCAAACGGTTTGATGACATAGTCAAAGGCTCCGCAGCGTAGTGCTTCGACGGCGGTTTCCACTTCAGCATAGGCCGTCATCAGAATAACGGGTGTCCGTGTCTCATGGCTGCGCATCTCCTTGAGTGCCTTGATGCCGTCCATCTCTGGCATGCGGATATCCATCAACACCACGTCAGGGTGAATATCGGCAAACAGGTGTAATGCTGTGCGCCCGTTGTTCGCACAATGTGTTTCGAATCCTTGTAGTGCAAAAGCGGTGCTCAGCATACGGCGAACATTATCTTCATCATCCACAATAAGGATGCGATTAATAGCAGTCATACAGTCTGATTTCCCTGCGGGTTGATCGGTAAAATAAGCGTGAAGGTTGCGCCGTAGCCCGGCAAACTGGCGACGCGAATATCACCCTGATGGGCATTAATGATGCGTTGACTTAACGCCAGACCAAGCCCGGTTCCTGAGGCTTTGGTAGTGAAAAAGGGATCGAAGATCTTTTTTTGCAGCGAGAGATCAATGCCACTGCCGTTGTCCTCTATCGAAATGGCCTGTTGTGAGTCGCTATACTGCCAGGTTCGAATGCGAATTTTCCCTCGTGCACTGATAGCCTGGACGGCATTGATCAGGATATTCAGTAGTACCTGTTTGAGCAGTTCACGATCGGCGTTAATCGGGCTTAATTCATTATCCAGTTCGCTTATGAAGTCGACTCGCGCTTGTACGCCGGCGGTTTGTACCAGTACCAGAGTTTCTTCAACCAATGCATTGAGGCTGACTTGTTGCCATTGACTGTGGCGTGGGCGTGAAAATTCGAGCAATTGCTGAATAACTTTGTTAATTGAATCGATTTCTTTGAGTACTACGGACAGATATTCCTGATGTATTGGGTCACTGGTTTGTTGGCGCAAGATCTGTACATAACCACGAATAGCCGTTAACGGATTACGTACTTCATGCGCCACGCCAGCCATCAGCTCACCCAGTGTGGCGAGGCGTTCAGCTTGCGCCATGCGGCGCTGGGTTTCTTTGCGGGCAGTTAAATCAGAGAAAATCACCAAAGCACCTATCATTTCACCATGCGTATTATGAATACGACTGGTAGTGACACTGAGTTCAATGGTGCGCTCACGGCCTGGAAAACTGATCTCCAGCGCCACATGTTCGGTACCATGTTCCAGCGTATCCAGTACTGGACTGTAGAACGGAGTATTGTCGAACAACATGGAGTAAGGCTGCCCTACCAGTTCATGACGTTGATAGCCAGTGATGACTTCTGCTGCCGGGTTCATGGTGGTTACATCACCCTGGCGGTCAATGGCAATGACGCCATCGGCAGCGTTTTCAATAATCAGATCGTTAAGTGTTCGCGTTTCACGCAGTGCCTGGGCGAGGTTGTTGACACTCTGACTAATTTGCCCCATTTCACCGGGCAATTGTGGTAATCGAGTGGGAATATTTTGCGCCAGAGTCGCGAGACCATCGGTGATGATATCTATATTGGCGCTCAGGCGACGGGAGAAAAGGACAATCAACAGCAGGCTTATCAGCAAACCGGCGGTGAGCACAATGATAATCCTCACATCCATTTTCCAGGCCTGGCGGCGAATATCTTCGGTTAATTCATTGGCCCAGATATAACCGAGGATTTCACCATTACGCTCAATGGGGATCATTGAATTCAAAATATCGCCGCGCACCTGCCTGCCTGAATAAATCAAAGGAGTATTTGTACGCATGACTTCGCGACCAGGGTGATCTGCGGCAATAGTAACGCCCACATTATTCTGATACAGCGCTGAAGGCGCGTAAGTGATTATCGCATCCAGTGTTTTGTTGTAATAACCAGCACCTATGCCAGGAAAGGCGTGAGTGATATTTTCAGTAATGGGAGCAAGTTCTGCATTCAGTGCGTGGATTCGCTCCTCACGTGGTAAGTCGTTGTAGAGATCGTAGCGATCGCCTAGCGCCTGATTAAGCAGGTTGACCACGGCAGAAAGTTTTTTCTCTTTTTCAGATAAGACTGCTGAACGTCCTTCCGTTTCTACGATATAACCAATAGTAAGCGTTGGGACAATGACCATCAGGATTGCCATCAGGATCATTTGATTGCGTAAGCGGCGTGGATAAATCCACTTCATATAATGCATGCTGAATCCCACTAGTCTTGTCCGGTATATGACGATTATCAGAGGTTAAGGTGATGATTTCTCGGCGGTGTATCATATTCCAGAGAAGAGAGAACATTGCGGTAACACGCTTTTACCGCTACCTTAACCACACTCCATCGGTCACCTGAGGCGGAGCTTCGCCCCTTTGAAATACCTTGCTTCTTTTCGTACAACCCTGAAAGCCTCGCGCTACATGTTCAGAGCATTGGCGTTAGTGCTCTGGCTGTTGATTGCTTTTTCATCCGTTTTTTACATCGTTAATGCGTTGCATCAGCGAGAATCGGAAATTCGTCAGGAATTTAATCTGAGTTCCGATCAGGCTCAGCGCTTTATTCAACGCACCTCTGATGTGATGAAAGAGCTGAAGTACATAGCTGAAAATCGCTTATCGGCAGAAAACGGTGTGCTTTCGCCGCGTGGACGAGAAACGCAGGCAGATGTGCCAGTGTTTGAACCACTGTTTGCCGACTCCGATTGTTCCGCAATGAGTAACACCTGGCGAGGTTCTCTGGAGTCATTGGCGTGGTTTATGCGCTACTGGCGCGATAATTTCTCTGCGGCTTACGATCTCAACCGGGTATTTTTAATCGGCAGCGATAACCTTTGCATGGCCAATTTCGGTCTGCGTGATATGCCAGTGGAACGCGATACCGCGTTGAAAGCTTTGCATGAACGCATCAATAAATATCGAAATGCACCACAAGATGATAGCGGCAGTAACCTCTACTGGATCAGCGAAGGTCCGCGCCCTGGCGTCGGGTATTTTTACGCCTTGACGCCAGTTTATCTGGCGAACCGGTTGCAGGCGCTTTTAGGTGTTGAGCAGACCATCAGGATGGAGAACTTCTTCTTACCTGGTACGTTGCCGATGGGGGTAACCATTCTTGATGAAAATGGTCATACCCTGATTTCGCTTACCGGACCGGAAAGCAAGATTAAGAGCGATCCTCGCTGGATGCAGGAACGTTCCTGGTTTGGCTATACGGAAGGGTTCCGGGAACTGGTGCTGAAGAAAAACCTGCCACCTTCATCGTTAAGCATCGTCTATTCGGTGCCGGTTGATAAGGTGCTGGAGCGCATTCGCATGTTGATCCTTAACGCGATTTTACTGAATGTGCTTGCCGGAGCCGCGTTGTTTACTCTCGCACGGATGTACGAGCGGCGTATATTCATTCCTGCGGAAAGCGACGCCCTGCGACTGGAAGAGCACGAGCAGTTTAATCGCAAGATTGTCGCTTCCGCGCCAGTGGGTATCTGCATTTTGCGTACCGCTGATGGCGTTAATATTTTAAGTAACGAACTTGCGCATACCTATCTCAATATGCTTACGCATGAGGATCGCCAACGACTGACGCAAATTATTTGTGGTCAGCAGGTCAATTTTGTTGATGTCCTGACCAGCAACAATACCAATCTGCAAATCAGCTTCGTCCATTCGCGCTATCGTAATGAAAACGTGGCTATTTGTGTGCTGGTGGATGTTTCTTCGCGCGTGAAGATGGAAGAGTCGTTGCAGGAGATGGCACAAGCAGCGGAACAGGCGAGTCAGTCAAAATCGATGTTCCTTGCCACCGTAAGTCATGAGCTGCGAACGCCGTTGTATGGCATTATCGGTAACCTGGATCTGTTGCAAACCAAAGAGCTGCCAAAAGGCGTCGATCGTCTGGTGACGGCAATGAACAACTCTTCCAGCCTGTTGTTGAAAATTATCAGCGATATTCTCGATTTCTCGAAAATTGAATCAGAACAGTTGAAGATCGAACCGCGTGAGTTTTCACCGCGTGAAGTGATGAACCACATCACCGCCAACTATTTACCGCTGGTGGTACGCAAGCAGCTAGGCTTGTACTGCTTTATTGAACCGGATGTGCCAGTGGCCTTAAATGGCGACCCAATGCGTTTACAGCAGGTCATCTCCAACCTGTTGAGTAACGCCATAAAATTCACCGATACCGGCTGTATAGTTCTGCATGTTCGCGCTGATGGCGATTATCTCTCTATCCGTGTTCGCGATACCGGCGTGGGGATTCCGGCGAAAGAAGTGGTGCGCTTGTTTGATCCCTTCTTCCAGGTCGGAACGGGCGTACAGCGTAACTTCCAGGGGACTGGTCTGGGTCTGGCGATTTGTGAAAAACTGATCAGCATGATGGACGGCGACATCTCGGTAGATTCAGAACCGGGAATGGGCAGCCAGTTTACCGTGCGTATTCCGTTGTACGGCGCTCAGTACCCGCAGAAAAAAGGCGTGGAAGGGTTGAGTGGTAAACGCTGCTGGCTGGCGGTCCGCAATGCGTCGCTCTGTCAGTTCCTGGAAACCAGTTTGCAGCGCAGCGGCATCGTCGTTACAACATACGAAGGGCAGGAACCGACTCCCGAAGATGTGTTAATCACTGACGAGGTAGTGAGCAAAAAATGGCAGGGTAGAGCGGTAGTGACCTTCTGTCGTCGCCATATTGGTATTCCGCTGGAGAAAGCGCCAGGGGAGTGGGTACACAGTGTGGCTGCACCGCATGAGCTACCGGCATTGTTGGCGCGTATTTATTTGATCGAGATGGAGAGCGATGATCCTGCTAACGCTCTGCCGTCGACGGACAAAGCGGTCAGCGATAACGACGATATGATGATTCTGGTCGTGGATGATCATCCGATTAACCGGCGTCTGCTTGCAGATCAGTTGGGATCGTTGGGTTATCAATGTAAAACTGCGAATGATGGCGTCGATGCGCTTAATGTACTTAGCAAGAATCATATCGATATCGTGCTTAGCGACGTCAACATGCCAAATATGGATGGTTACCGCTTGACGCAACGCATTCGTCAGTTGGGGCTGACGTTGCCGGTAATCGGAGTAACTGCTAATGCGCTGGCTGAAGAGAAGCAGCGGTGTCTGGAGTCCGGTATGGACAGTTGCCTGTCGAAGCCGGTAACGCTGGATGTTATAAAACAGACACTGACGGTATATGCCGAGAGGGTCCGGAAATCGCGGGAATCGTAGGCTTATAAGACATTTACGCCGCATCTGGCATTCAGTGCAAATGCCAGATGCGACGCTGGTGCGTCTTATCTGGCCTACTTTGTTGTAATCCATTGAAATAATGGGAATCGTAGGCCGGATAAGGCGTTTACGCCGCATCCGGCATTCAGTGCAAATGCCAGATGCGACGCTGACGCGTCTTATCTGGCCTACAGATGATTAGTCTTTATCTGCCGGACTTAAGGTCACAGAAGAGAGATAATTCAGCAGAGCAATATCGTTCTCGACACCCAGCTTCATCATCGCAGATTTCTTCTGGCTACTGATGGTTTTGATACTGCGGTTCAGCTTTTTAGCGATCTCGGTCACCAGGAAACCTTCCGCAAACAGGCGCAGAACTTCACTCTCTTTTGGCGAGAGACGCTTGTCACCGTAACCACCAGCACTGATTTTTTCCAACAGGCGAGAAACGCTTTCCGGGGTAAATTTCTTCCCTTTCTGCAGCGCGGCGAGAGCTTTCGGCAGATCGGTCGGTGCACCTTGTTTCAGCACGATCCCTTCGATATCCAGATCCAATACCGCACTAAGAATCGCCGGGTTGTTGTTCATGGTCAGAACGATGATCGACAGGCTTGGGAAATGGCGCTTGATGTACTTGATTAAGGTAATTCCATCGCCGTACTTATCGCCAGGCATGGAGAGATCGGTAATCAACACATGCGCATCCAGTTTCGGCAGGTTGTTGATCAGTGCTGTAGAGTCTTCAAATTCGCCGACAACATTCACCCACTCAATTTGCTCAAGTGATTTGCGAATACCGAACAAGACTATCGGATGGTCATCGGCAATAATTACGTTCATATTGTTCATGTAATAGGCTACCTTGCTACAGCAAGCTCTTGACATAACTGTCAATGTCGCTGATGTATTTTTCTATTCCTGGAACATCCTTCTCACGAATCAGATGTTCCAGCGTTTCACATAACTGCTTGCCGGGTACCAGATTTAGCATGGCAAATACGCCTTTAAGACGATGAGCCGTTTGGGCTAACGCAGCAAAGTCACTGGTTGCTGCTTCAGTATACAGCCTCTTAACATCATCCGGTACTGTGTCTACAAAGAGCGCATAATAGCCGCTGGCATGGAGTTGCGCATTTTCATCTCCGCCCAGAGGCGATTCTGTCACCTCTTCCTGCGCCAGTTGCACTTCAATTAATTGTAAGACCGCTTCCTGCATAGCGTTGCTCATATTGAAGTTGACGCACAATTGACCAGGCCCAATTTCCCGTACGCCAGACTCATCATCGCTTAAAAGCAAGCCAGAGGCAGTAAGATTAGACGGATTATCCGTTAAAAAGATATCATAATCTTGACTAATTAATCTTTCATCGGGTGTGATACAGGTTGCACCCCAATTTTCTAACTGGCGAGTGACAATATTCCGAATTTCTGCTGAAGTGACATCCACCATTACGCAGACATCATCCAGTAAACGCTCTTCTTCCTCTTCAACTTCCGGATCAGCTGCGAGCATTTTGATATGCACAGAATAGCGTGTACCAAGCCCGTCCCGCGTTTTGATGTTTAAATGACCGCCCAGTTTACGCGCCAGTTGATCGCTCAACCAGAATGCCAGCGGGTCGGCCTTGCCATAGCGATCGTTTTGGGTCCGGTTGATAAACGGGAAGTGCAAATTATCCATTTCATGAATGCTTACGCCTTCACCGGTGTCCAGAATGCGGAAAGTCAGGCGGTCTTCGGACGATTCATCCTGATCAACCTCAAGGGTGATTTTTCCCAATTGTGTTGAGGTCACGGCATATTGCATCAATAGCAGCAAAATACGGCGTAAGGCATCGCGATCGCCACGGCGCATATCGTGTGCTTTCAGATGATTGTTAATCAGCAGTTGCAGTCCTTTACGCTTGATGGCAGGCAATACTGAAGGCACAACTTCATCAATCAAATCCTGCACGGAGAACAGCTCCGTCTCACTTTTCCAGCTATCGTCCGCAAGCATATTCGCTAACTGTATTTCATCGACCAGCCGCACCAGCACATCTGCCTGATTCGCCAGTTGTTTGCCTTCCGGGGCGTTGAGTTTAGCCGCGCTCTCCGCCAGGGACTGTGCGGGTTCTTTCAGCGCATCGCCAATGTTTTTCATAAAGGTCATCCGCCCCTGCTGGTTTTTCTCATACAGACGCTGCGCCTGCTTGAGTTTCTTGTTTACCAGCACTTCGCGATCCTGATCGCGAATAATGAAAATTTGTGTGCGCGGCGCAACCTGGCTGCGGAACATGCGGATCTCATACAGCTCGTTATTGATCGTCGCCTGAATAATCCCCTGATGCTGCTCCGCCATGGTAGTGATGTTTTGCAGATTTAAATGCGGCAGCAAATGATCGGCAATTTTGTTACTTATGACAGTGCGGTTCGATTCCTGATCGTGAACCAGCAAGCCGAGCGGCAGCAGTGAGACTATCTCTTCATTAATTGCCCGTAAAATGCGCAATTCGTTATTGACCGCCGTGCTGGGGACGCTTTCTGTACTGCGGCTGGAGAAATGGCGGAATGTGGTATAGCCAAATAACGCCAGCGCCAGCAAACCGATGTTCAGCAGCAGTGGCAGCAGAATGTTTTGCAACGTATCCAGCAATAAGGTGCCATAAGGAACCTGCCAGACCAGGCGCATATCGGTAGAGTTGAGTGCCGAGGAGATTTCAATCTTCGTACTGTTAAAGTGGATACTGACGCTATCCGTCCCTTCTTTCTCATTTTCATTGTTTCCCGTTGCCGTCGCGTCTGGCTCAAGGCGGAAACTGTCCAGCGGCATACCCGGTGGGATCAAATCATTAATCGGCAGATCAAAAGCAACGACCGTTGCCAGATGTCCCGGCTGGTTGAACGTGGTACGCAAGGTAAAGTAATGACCGTTCTGCCAGGCCAGGCGGCGCAGGTTAGAAAAACTTTCGCGTTCATCGAGCGCGTTGGCCTGTTGCAACATCTCTGCGCGACGTGAATCAACAATGTCGCTGACGGTCGATTCTTTAAATCCGGAGGTGAGATCTTTGAGGGGCAGGGTCGAGATCAGTACCAGACTGTTATCCTGACCATTCAGGTAATACATCGACCACGGTATATTTTCTGCGCCCCATAACGTGTCCAGATAGGTGGACATCCGTTGAGTCATCTCAAGCGTTGAGTTGTCGTGAGAGCCAAAGATTAACGCTTCCGTTTTGCGGCGTGGTTTTTCCAGATAGTAGACATCCTGTTTCAGGCGCGTCTCTTGTAAACCTTCGCCGGAGGAGGGGGAGGTCGTCGCGGCAATGTTGTCGTAGATCTGCCAGGTCACATAACGCCAGGTATCGACGCGCTTTTGGATAGCGTGGGTAATGTCGACAATCTGGTAACTTTTATCTTTCAGCCAGGCGTTAACGGCGCTTTGTACCATTACACCCATCGTCACCAGTAACACAATGATCAACAGTAAAAAGAAGCGGGTAATGCTCCCCGGTAGGAGTGAAAAGCGGGTCGTGGCCGTTGTCTCTTTCTGACGCATTCGTGTTTATGACCTGTTAAAACTTCGCGAAGTGATAGGGCAGTATAAAGGGTACAGTGTGAAATTCCAGACTCTTACCTGATTGATGATTCTCTATTCTCCCGTGATATTTATCATCCTGCATTGGGGGAAATAGATGTACAAGCGCCATTTTGCTGTACAAATAACCTACAAAAAGCCTAACGAAATTAATTGCAAATAAACGAAGATTGCTGGAAATTATGCTGATGTTAATTATTTGTGAAATAGTTAACAAGCGTTATAGTTTTTCTGTGGTAGCACAGAATAATGAAAAGTGTGTAAAGAAGGGTAAAAAAAACCGGATGCGAGGCATCCGGTTGAAATAGGGGTAAACAGACATTCAGAAATGAATGACGGTAATAAATAAAGTTAATGATGATAGCGGGAGATATTCTAGTTGCGAGTGAAGGTTTTGTTTTGACATTCAGTGCTGTCAAATACTTAAGAATAAGTTATTGATTTTAACCTTGAATTATTATTGCTTGATGTTAGGTGCTTATTTCGCCATTCCGCAATAATCTTAAAAAGTTCCCTTGTATTTACATTCTGAAACATCTATAGCGATAAATGAAACATCTTAAAAGTTTTAGTATCATATTCGTGTTGGATTATTCTGCATTTTTGGGGAGAATGGACTTGCCGACTGATTAATGAGGGTTAATCAGTATGCAGTGGCATAAAAAAGCAAATAAAGGCATATAACAGAGGGTTAATAACATGAAAGTTAAAGTACTGTCCCTCCTGGTCCCAGCTCTGCTGGTAGCAGGCGCAGCAAACGCTGCTGAAGTTTACAACAAAGACGGCAACAAATTAGATCTGTACGGTAAAGTAGACGGCCTGCACTATTTCTCTGACGACAAGTCTGTAGATGGCGACCAGACCTACATGCGTCTTGGCTTCAAAGGTGAAACTCAGGTTACTGACCAACTGACCGGTTACGGCCAGTGGGAATATCAGATCCAGGGCAACAGCGCTGAAAACGAAAACAACTCCTGGACCCGTGTGGCATTCGCAGGTCTGAAATTCCAGGATGTGGGTTCTTTCGACTACGGTCGTAACTACGGCGTTGTTTATGACGTAACTTCCTGGACCGACGTACTGCCAGAATTCGGTGGCGACACTTACGGTTCTGACAACTTCATGCAGCAGCGTGGTAACGGCTTCGCGACCTACCGTAACACTGACTTCTTCGGTCTGGTTGACGGCCTGAACTTTGCTGTTCAGTACCAGGGTAAAAACGGTAGCGCAAGCGGCGAAGGCATGACCAACAACGGTCGTGGTGCTCTGCGTCAGAACGGCGACGGCGTTGGCGGTTCTATCACTTATGATTACGAAGGCTTCGGTATCGGTGCTGCAGTTTCCAGCTCCAAACGTACTGATGCTCAGAACACCGCTGCTTACATCGGTAACGGCGACCGTGCTGAAACCTACACTGGTGGTCTGAAATACGACGCTAACAACATCTACCTGGCTGCTCAGTACACCCAGACCTACAACGCAACTCGCGTAGGTTCCCTGGGTTGGGCGAACAAAGCACAGAACTTCGAAGCTGTTGCTCAGTACCAGTTCGACTTCGGTCTGCGCCCGTCTGTAGCATACCTGCAGTCTAAAGGTAAAAACCTGGGCACCATCGGTACTCGTAACTACGACGACGAAGATATCCTGAAATATGTTGATGTTGGTGCTACTTACTACTTCAACAAAAACATGTCCACCTATGTTGACTACAAAATCAACCTGCTGGACGACAACCAGTTCACTCGTGACGCTGGCATCAACACTGATAACATCGTAGCTCTGGGTCTGGTTTACCAGTTCTAATCTCGATTGATATCGAACAAAGGGCCTGCGGGCCCTTTTTTCATTGTTTTCAGCGTACAAACACAGTTTTTTGGTGTACTCTTGCGACCGTTCGCATGAGGATAATCACGTATGGAAATAAGCTTTACCCGCGTGGCACTGCTGGCTGCCGCGCTCTTCTTTGTTGGTTGCGATCAAAAACCACAACCCGCCAAAACCCACGCTATTGAAGTTACCGTTCTCGAAGGCAAAACCATGGGTACCTTCTGGCGTGCCAGCATTCCGGGCATTGACGCCAAACGCAGTGCCGAACTTAAAGAAAAGATTCAGACCCAGCTGGACGCTGACGATCAGCTGCTTTCGACCTATAAAAAAGATTCCGCGCTGATGCGATTTAACGACTCGCAAAGTTTATCGCCGTGGCCGGTAAGTGAAGCGATGGCCGATATCGTCACTACCTCGCTGCGCATTGGCGCAAGGACCGATGGTGCGATGGATATAACCGTCGGGCCGCTGGTGAATCTGTGGGGCTTTGGCCCGGAACAACAGCCGGTTCAAATTCCGAGCCAGGAACAAATTGATGCGATGAAAGCCAAAACCGGCTTACAGCACCTGACGGTCATTAATCAGTCGCATCAGCAATATCTGCAAAAAGACCTGCCGGAATTATATGTCGATCTCTCCACCGTCGGCGAAGGCTATGCGGCGGATCATCTGGCACGCTTGATGGAGCAGGAAGGGATTTCCCGCTATCTGGTGTCGGTGGGCGGCGCGCTGAACAGCCGTGGTATGAACGGTGAAGGCCAGCCGTGGCGGGTAGCGATTCAAAAACCAACTGATAAAGAAAACGCGGTTCAGGCCGTGGTGGATATCAACGGTCATGGCATTAGCACCTCTGGCAGCTACCGTAACTATTACGAACTGGACGGCAAACGTCTTTCCCATGTTATCGATCCGCAAACCGGGCGTCCCATCGAACACAATCTGGTATCCGTGACGGTGATTGCCCCGACGGCGCTGGAAGCCGACGCCTGGGATACTGGCTTAATGGTGCTTGGGCCGGAGAAAGCCAAAGAGGTTGTTCGCCGGGAAGGGCTGGCGGTTTATATGATCACCAAAGAGGGCGATAGCTTTAAAACCTGGATGTCGCCACAGTTTAAAAGCTTCCTGGTGAGCGAAAAAAATTAAAGCGCAAGATTGTTGGTTTTTGCGTGATGGTGACCGGGCAGACTAAAGGCTATCCTTAACCAGGGAGCTGATTATGAAAAACGCCACATGCTTAACTGACGATCAACGCTGGCAATCTGTCTTAGCCCGCGACCCGAACGCCGACGGCGAATTCGTTTTCGCCGTGCGCACCACGGGTATTTTTTGCCGTCCGTCTTGCCGAGCCAGACATGCCTTGCGGGAAAATGTCTCCTTCTACGCAAATGCCAGCGAGGCACTCGCCGCCGGATTTCGCCCCTGCAAACGTTGTCAGCCAGACAAAGCCAATCCCCGGCAACATCGCCTTGATAAAATTACCCACGCCTGCCGACTGCTGGAACAGGAAACGCCTGTAACGCTGGAAGCCTTAGCCGACCAGGTGGCGATGAGTCCGTTCCATCTGCATCGGTTGTTTAAAGCGACTACCGGAATGACGCCTAAAGCCTGGCAACAGGCCTGGCGCGCTCGCCGTTTGCGTGAATCGCTGGCGAAAGGGGAGAGCGTGACGACGTCTATTCTTAACGCCGGATTCCCCGACAGCAGCAGTTACTACCGCAAAGCTGACGAAACGCTGGGCATGACGGCTAAACAATTCCGTCATGGTGGCGAAAATCTGGCGGTGCGTTACGCGCTGGCTGATTGTGAGCTGGGCCGTTGCCTGGTGGCAGAAAGCGAGCGGGGGATTTGCGCGATATTGCTGGGCGATGATGACGCGACGCTAATCAGCGAGTTGCAGCAGATGTTTCCCGCTGCCGACAACGCGCCTGCCGATCTGACGTTTCAGCAACATGTGCGTGAAGTGATCGCCAGTCTCAATCAACGCGATACGCCGCTGACGTTACCGCTGGACATTCGCGGCACTGCTTTTCAGCAACAAGTCTGGCAGGCACTGCGCACGATACCTTGTGGTGAAACCGTCAGTTATCAGCAACTGGCGAACGCCATCGGCAAACCGAAAGCGGTACGGGCCGTTGCCAGCGCCTGTGCAGCCAACAAGCTCGCTATCGTAATACCCTGTCATCGGGTAGTCCATGGTGATGGCACACTTTCCGGTTACCGCTGGGGCGTGTCGCGCAAAGCGCAACTGCTGCGCCGTGAAGCTGAAAATGAGGAGAGGTAATGTTGGATCTGTTTGCCGATGCTGAACCGTGGCAAGAGCCACTGGCGGCTGGTGCGGTGATTTTGCACCGTTTTGCTTTTAACGCTGCGGAGCAACTAATCCGCGATATTAATGACGTTGCCAGCCAGTCGCCGTTTCGCCAGATGGTCACTCCAGGCGGTTATACCATGTCGGTGGCGATGACCAACTGTGGGCATCTGGGCTGGACGACCAATCGGCAAGGTTATCTCTATTCGCCCATTGATCCGCAAACAAATAAACCATGGCCCGCCATGCCGCAGAGTTTTCATGATTTATGTCAACGTGCGGCGACGGCGGCGGGCTATCCAGATTTCCAGCCAGATGCTTGTCTTATCAACCGCTACGCTCCTGGCGCGAAACTGTCGCTGCATCAGGATAAAGACGAACCGGATCTGCGTGCGCCAATAGTTTCTGTTTCTCTGGGCTTACCCGCGATTTTTCAATTTGGTGGCCTGAAACGAAATGATCCGCTCAAACGTTTATTGCTGGAACATGGCGATGTGGTGGTATGGGGCGGTGAATCGCGGCTGTTTTATCACGGCATTCAACCGTTGAAAGCGGGCTTTCATCCACTCACCGCCGACTGCCGCTACAACCTGACATTCCGTCAGGCAGGTAAAAAAGAATAAAAATAAGAATTATTATTGCTGTGCGCGCGGAGATGTTTAAACTGCGGGCTGTAATTCATTGTCCGGGTTTTTTGCATGGAACTTCTTGTACTTGTCTGGCGGCAGTATCGCTGGCCATTTATCAGTGTGATGGCGCTAAGCCTCGCCAGTGCGGCATTAGGCATTGGCTTAATTGCTTTTATCAATCAGCGCCTTATCGAAACGGCGGATACCAGTCTGCTGGTGTTGCCGGAGTTTCTCGGTTTATTGCTGCTGTTAATGGCGGTGACGCTAGGTTCGCAACTGGCGCTCACCACTCTGGGGCATCATTTCGTTTACCGACTGCGTAGCGAATTTATCAAGCGGATTCTGGATACTCACATCGAGCGTATCGAACAACTCGGTAGCGCCTCGTTGCTGGCGGGGTTAACCAGCGATGTGCGCAATATCACTATTGCGTTTGTTCGTCTGCCAGAACTGGTGCAGGGGATCATTCTCACTATCGGTTCGGCGGCGTATCTGTGGATGCTGTCGGGCAAGATGTTGCTGGTAACGGCTATCTGGATGGCGGTCACCATCTGGGGCGGTTTTGTACTGGTGGCGCGGGTTTACAAACATATGGCGACCCTGCGTGAAACCGAAGACAAGCTGTACACGGATTTTCAAACTGTACTCGAAGGGCGCAAAGAGCTGACTCTTAACCGTGAACGCGCCGAGTATGTGTTTAACAACCTCTACATTCCTGATGCGCAAGAGTATCGCCATCATATCATCCGCGCAGACACCTTCCATCTTAGTGCTGTGAACTGGTCAAACATCATGATGCTGGGCGCAATCGGCCTGGTGTTCTGGATGGCGAACAGTCTCGGTTGGGCTGATACCAACGTTGCCGCGACCTATTCGCTAACGCTGTTATTCCTGCGTACGCCGCTGCTTTCGGCGGTTGGCGCATTACCGACGCTGCTGACGGCGCAGGTGGCGTTTAACAAGCTGAATAAATTCGCACTCGCGCCTTTCAAAGCAGAGTTTCCGCGTCCGCAGACGTTTCCCAACTGGCAAACGCTGGAGCTGCGCAATGTTACGTTTGCTTATCAGGATAACGCGTTTTCCGTTGGGCCGATTAACCTCACCATTAAACGTGGCGAACTGCTGTTTCTGATTGGCGGCAACGGTAGCGGGAAATCGACACTGGCGATGTTGCTGACGGGCTTGTATCAACCACAAAGTGGCGAAATTTTGCTGGATGGCAAACCTGTCAGCGGCGAACAACCGGAAGATTATCGCAAACTGTTTTCGGCAGTGTTTACCGATGTCTGGTTGTTTGATCAACTGCTGGGGCCGGAGGGGAAACCTGCTAACCCGCAACTGGTTGAGAAGTGGCTGGCGCAGCTGAAAATGGCTCATAAGCTTGAGTTAAGCAACGGGCGTATTGTTAACCTGAAGTTATCAAAAGGGCAGAAAAAACGCGTCGCGCTGTTGCTGGCGCTGGCAGAAGAACGCGATATTATCCTGTTGGATGAATGGGCGGCGGATCAGGACCCACACTTCCGTCGTGAGTTTTATCAGGTGCTGCTGCCGCTGATGCAGGAGATGGGTAAAACGATTTTCGCCATCAGTCATGATGATCATTACTTTATCCACGCTGACCGCCTGCTGGAAATGCGCAACGGGCTACTTAGCGAGCTGACAGGTGAAGAGCGCGATGCTGCTTCGCGTGATGCCGTTGCCCGGACGGCGTAATATTTCGACGCTGACCTGGCGGACTGCTGCCGCCAGGTCAATATTCTAAAAAACCCTTCGTTTCTAATAACCCTATAATTAATCAACGAAATTATAATGTTTCTAAAATTGGAATATAATTTATAAACATTATTTAAATGTTGTTACTTAAGTGTTACCGTTGATGCCGCGCAAATCTCACCTGCAATAAAGCGACTAAAAGTAAGGCATTAACAAGATGAAAAAAGTGACTGCCATGCTCTTCTCGATGGCCGTGGGGCTTAATGCCGTTTCGATGACGGCAAAAGCGAAAGCGTCCGAGGAGCAGGAAACTGATGTACTGTTGATTGGCGGCGGCATTATGAGCGCCACGTTGGGGACCTATTTACGCGAGCTGGAGCCTGAATGGTCGATGACCATGGTGGAGCGCCTGGAGGGTGTCGCGCAGGAGAGTTCGAACGGCTGGAACAACGCCGGAACCGGGCATTCTGCACTGATGGAACTCAATTACACCCCGCAAAACGCCGATGGCAGCATCAGTATTGAAAAAGCAGTCGCCATTAACGAAGCATTTCAGATTTCCCGCCAGTTCTGGGCGCACCAGGTCGAGCGCGGTGTACTGCGTACTCCGCGTTCATTTATCAATACCGTTCCGCACATGAGTTTTGTCTGGGGCGAGGATAACGTCAATTTCCTGCGCGCCCGTTACGCCGCATTGCAACAAAGCTCGCTGTTTCGTGGCATGCGTTACTCTGAAGATCACGCGCAGATCAAGGAGTGGGCACCATTAGTGATGGAAGGGCGCGATCCGCAACAGAAAGTAGCGGCAACACGCACAGAAATTGGCACTGATGTGAACTATGGCGAGATCACCCGCCAGTTGATCGCCTCCTTACAGAAGAAATCTAACTTCTCGCTGCAACTCAGCAGCGAAGTCCGCGCCCTAAAGCGTAATGACGATAACAGCTGGACCGTCACCGTTGCCGATCTGAAAAACGGCACTGCACAGAACATCCGCGCCAAATTTGTCTTTATCGGCGCGGGCGGTGCGGCGTTGAAACTGTTACAGGAATCGGGGATTCCGGAGGCGAAAGACTACGCCGGTTTCCCGGTGGGCGGACAGTTCCTTGTTTCGGAAAACCCGGACGTGGTTAATCACCATCTGGCGAAGGTTTACGGTAAAGCATCCGTTGGCGCGCCACCGATGTCGGTTCCGCATATCGATACCCGTGTTCTGGACGGTAAACGCGTCGTGCTGTTTGGGCCATTTGCCACCTTCTCAACCAAATTCCTCAAAAACGGTTCATTGTGGGATCTGCTGAGTTCCACCACCACCTCAAACGTGATGCCGATGATGCACGTTGGGCTGGATAATTTCGATCTGGTGAAATATCTGGTGAGTCAGGTGATGTTGAGTGAAGAGGATCGTTTTGAAGCGTTGAAAGAGTACTATCCGCAGGCGAAAAAAGAGGACTGGCGTTTGTGGCAAGCGGGGCAGCGCGTGCAGATTATCAAGCGTGATGCCGAGAAAGGTGGCGTACTGCGTCTGGGTACCGAAGTGGTCAGTGACCAGCAAGGGACCATTGCCGCGTTGTTGGGGGCATCGCCAGGGGCGTCAACCGCCGCGCCGATTATGTTGAATCTGCTGGAAAAAGTATTTGGCGATCGCGTTTCAAGCCCACAATGGCAGGCCACGCTGAAAGCGATTGTTCCGTCTTATGGACGCAAGCTGAATGGTGATGTGGCGGCAACCGAACGCGAGTTGCAGTACACCAGCGAAGTGCTGGGGCTGAAATACGACAAGCCGCAGGCAGCAGATAATACGCCGAAACCGCAGTTGAAACCGCAACCCGTTCATAAAGAAGTGGCGGATATTGCGTTGTAATGATGTGCCACATCCGGCATGTTATGCCGGATGTGGCGTATGCTGATAAGACGCGCCAGCGTCGCATCAGTCAACCGGCTTGGGCGTTAGATGTCGGATGCGGCGTGACCGCCTTATCCGACCTACGGGGTGGAGCACTTCACAGCGGTGTAGGCCTGATAAGACGCGCCAGCGTCGCATCAGTCAACCGGCTTGGGCGTTAGATGTCGGATGCGGCGTGACCGCCTTATCCGACCTACGGGGTGCCACACTTCACGGCAGTTTAGCGGACTACCGCGTTGTCAATTTTCTCTTCCGCCTTCCAGATGCGGTATTTCACATCTACATTGTCTGGCGTATACACCACGATCGGCAGCTTGCTGTTGTAACGCAGCATTCCAGCATCGCCCAGATACGCGGTGACAAATTTCTTCTCTTTCTTGCCATCCGGGCAGGCCATCATCGTGGAAACCGGCGAGCTAACTTTATCAAAGACGTAATAATCATAGCCCCAGCCTTCCAGCGTTTTGCTTTCCAGCTTCCCGCCGAGACGATGCAAATTGCAATCGACTTCCAGCGTCTGACCGATTAACAGTTCTACTTTCAGGGTAGATTCATCTTCTTGCGGGGTTAACTGAATCACCTGGCGCTTCATGCCTTTTTCAGCTTGTGGATAAGGCGCGATTTTTTCCAGTGGCTGGACGCTCTCTGCCGCCCAGGCGGAAGTGGTGGCGAAAGCGGCAAACAATACTGCAGGTAGAATGGTCTTCATTTTTTTGCTTTCCTTCTTCATTTATAGGTTTTCACCGATGATGTCGCTGAAGGTTAACATATTCATCAGATTTATTAATTTGCTTTATGAATAACTTAAAGAACATTCAGACAATTTTACCTGCTCTTTTAGTGTTAAATTCTGACGAGAGAACAAACCAGTAGAAATATCTCTGGTGAATTAATCGCTATATAAATATTTTTATAACCATTTGAAATGTGAGCAAAAGCCCGTTTTTGCCACGCTTCCCGCCACTCTTTTGATCCTGCTACAGGTTTTACCTCGATCGGGGTATGCATCTTTGACACATCCTTTAATATCTTAGCGGCTATAAAAATGGCTTATTAATTATGCGGTTTATTTGGTCGCTCTCAATTTTCAGAGCGCGTTAATGATGGAAGGTCAATGTGAAGATTGATGCATCCCGTCGGGGCATACTCACTGGTCGCTGGCGCAAAGCCAGTAACGGTATCCGTCCGCCCTGGTCCGGTGATGAATCTCATTTTCTGACCCATTGCACCCGCTGTGACGCCTGTATTAATGCTTGTGAAAACAACATTCTGCAACGCGGCGCGGGGGGCTATCCGAGCGTTAATTTCAAAAATAACGAGTGCAGCTTCTGTTATGCCTGCGCGCAAGCTTGCCCCGAATCGCTATTTTCTCCGCGCCACACCAGGGCCTGGGATTTGCAGTTCACCATTGGGGACGCGTGCCTGGCGTATCAGTCAGTTGAATGCCGTCGCTGTCAGGATAGCTGTGAGCCAATGGCAATTATCTTTCGCCCGACGCTCTCCGGGATCTACCAGCCGCAACTTAATAGCCAACTTTGCAACGGATGTGGAGCATGTGCAGCCAGCTGTCCGGTATCAGCCATAACTGCGGAGTATCTCCATGCACACTAACTGGCAAGTTTGCAGCCTGGTCGTGCAGGCCAAAAGCGAACGAATTTCAGACATCAGCACCCAACTGAACGCCTTTCCCGGCTGTGAAGTCGCTGTCAGCGACGCGCCGAGCGGTCAGTTGATTGTGGTGGTGGAAGCAGAAGACAGCGAAACGCTGATCCAAACCATTGAGTCAGTACGCAACGTAGAGGGCGTGCTGGCGGTGTCGCTGGTTTATCACCAGCAGGAAGAGCAAGGTGAGGAAACACCATGAAACTCAGTCGTCGTAGCTTTATGAAAGCTAACGCCGTTGCGGCCGCTGCGGCGGCTGCCGGTCTCAGCGTGCCGGGCGTTGCCCGCGCCGTTGTTGGTCAGCAGGAAGCCATTAAATGGGATAAAGCACCATGCCGTTTCTGCGGTACTGGTTGTGGCGTTCTGGTCGGAACGCAGCAGGGGCGTGTGGTGGCCTGTCAGGGCGACCCGGACGCACCGGTTAACCGTGGCCTGAACTGCATTAAGGGCTATTTCCTGCCCAAAATCATGTACGGTAAAGACCGTTTGACGCAGCCGCTTCTGCGTATGAAAAACGGTAAATATGACAAAGAAGGCGAGTTCACCCCAATCACCTGGGATCAAGCCTTCGATGTGATGGAAGAAAAATTCAAAACTGCCCTGAAAGAAAAAGGGCCGGAATCGATCGGTATGTTCGGTTCTGGTCAGTGGACTATCTGGGAAGGTTATGCCGCGTCCAAGCTGTTCAAAGCGGGCTTCCGTTCGAACAACATCGACCCGAACGCGCGTCACTGTATGGCGTCGGCGGTAGTTGGCTTTATGCGTACCTTTGGTATGGATGAGCCGATGGGCTGCTATGACGACATCGAACAGGCTGACGCGTTTGTGCTGTGGGGCGCTAACATGGCGGAGATGCACCCGATTCTCTGGTCGCGCATCACCAACCGTCGTCTCTCTAACCAGAACGTCACCGTGGCGGTGCTTTCTACCTACCAGCATCGTAGCTTCGAGCTGGCGGATAACGGCATCATCTTTACGCCACAGTCTGACCTGGTGATCCTGAACTACATCGCCAACTATATCATTCAAAACAACGCGATAAATCAGGACTTCTTTAGCAAACACGTTAACCTGCGCAAAGGGGCGACGGACATCGGCTACGGTTTACGTCCGACCCATCCGCTGGAAAAAGCAGCGAAGAATCCAGGTTCTGACGCTTCCGAGCCGATGAGCTTTGAAGATTACAAAGCCTTCGTTGCTGAGTATACGCTGGAAAAAACCGCTGAAATGACCGGCGTGCCGAAAGACCAGTTAGAACAACTGGCGCAGCTGTATGCCGATCCGAACAAGAAAGTCATCTCCTACTGGACGATGGGCTTCAACCAGCATACCCGTGGCGTGTGGGCCAACAACCTGGTCTACAACCTGCACCTGCTGACTGGCAAAATTTCTCAGCCGGGTTGCGGTCCGTTCTCCCTGACCGGGCAGCCTTCCGCGTGCGGTACTGCGCGAGAAGTGGGCACCTTTGCTCACCGTCTGCCTGCGGACATGGTGGTGACCAATGAGAAACACCGTGATATCTGCGAGAAGAAGTGGAATATCCCGAGCGGCACCATTCCGGCGAAAATCGGCCTGCACGCGGTGGCACAGGACCGTGCGCTGAAAGACGGCAAACTGAATGTTTACTGGACCATGTGTACCAACAACATGCAAGCCGGGCCGAACATTAATGAAGAGCGTATGCCGGGCTGGCGCGATCCGCGCAACTTTATCATCGTTTCCGATCCGTATCCGACAGTCAGTGCGCTGGCAGCCGACTTGATCCTGCCGACCGCAATGTGGGTAGAAAAAGAGGGTGCTTACGGTAACGCCGAACGCCGTACTCAATTCTGGCGTCAGCAGGTACAGGCACCGGGCGAAGCGAAATCGGATCTCTGGCAGTTAGTTCAGTTCTCCCGCCGCTTCAAAACTGAAGAAGTGTGGCCGGAAGAGTTGCTGGCGAAGAAACCGGAACTGCGTGGCAAAACGCTGTATGAGGTTCTGTATGCCACCCCGGAAGTGAGCAAATTCCCGGTATCCGAACTGGCAGAAGATCAGTTGAACGATGAATCCCGCGAGTTGGGCTTCTATCTGCAAAAAGGGCTGTTCGAAGAGTATGCATGGTTTGGTCGCGGTCACGGTCACGATCTCGCGCCGTTCGATGACTACCACAAAGCGCGCGGTCTGCGCTGGCCGGTGGTTAACGGTAAAGAAACGCAGTGGCGTTATAGCGAAGGTAACGACCCGTACGTGAAAGCGGGTGAAGGCTACAAGTTCTACGGTAAACCGGATGGCAAAGCGGTGATCTTCGCACTGCCGTTCGAACCGGCGGCGGAAGCACCGGATGAAGAGTACGATCTGTGGCTCTCTACCGGGCGTGTCCTGGAGCACTGGCACACCGGCAGTATGACTCGCCGTGTACCGGAACTGCACCGTGCCTTCCCGGAAGCGGTCCTGTTTATTCATCCGCTGGATGCGAAAGCGCGCGATCTGCGTCGTGGCGACAAAGTGAAAGTGGTTTCTCGCCGTGGCGAAGTCATCTCGATTGTTGAAACGCGCGGTCGTAACCGTCCGCCGCAGGGCCTGGTGTATATGCCGTTCTTCGACGCCGCACAGCTGGTTAACAAACTGACGCTGGATGCGACCGATCCGCTCTCGAAAGAGACGGACTTCAAGAAGTGTGCGGTCAAACTGGAGAAGGTGTAAGCCATTATGTCCCGGTCAGCGAAACCTCAAAATGGTCGCCGCCGCTTTCTGCGCGATGTCGTTCGCACAGCTGGCGGGTTGGCTGCCGTGGGTGTGGCGCTGGGGTTACAACAGCAAACCGCACGCGCATCTGGTGTGCGGTTGCGCCCGCCCGGAGCCATAAACGAGAACGCCTTTGCCAGTGCCTGCGTACGTTGCGGTCAGTGTGTTCAGGCTTGCCCTTACGACACCTTAAAACTGGCGACACTGGCCTCTGGCCTGTCGGCAGGTACGCCGTACTTTGTCGCGCGGGATATTCCTTGCGAAATGTGTGAGGACATTCCGTGCGCCAAAGTGTGCCCGAGCGGTGCGCTGGATCGAGAGATCGAATCGATCGACGACGCGCGGATGGGGCTGGCGGTGCTGGTGGATCAGGAGAACTGCCTCAACTTTCAGGGGCTGCGCTGCGATGTTTGCTATCGCGAATGCCCGAAAATTGATGAGGCAATCACCCTGGAGCTGGAGCGTAACACGCGTACCGGTAAGCACGCCCGTTTTCTGCCGACGGTTCACAGCGACGCCTGTACCGGCTGCGGTAAGTGCGAAAAAGTGTGCGTGCTGGAACAACCCGCAATCAAGGTGTTACCGCTGTCACTGGCGAAAGGGGAGTTAGGTCACCATTACCGCTTCGGCTGGCTGGAGGGGAACAATGGCAAATCGTAAACGTGACGCCGGGCGCGAGGCGCTGGAGAAAAAAGGCTGGTGGCGCAGTCACCGTTGGCTGGTGCTGCGTCGCCTTTGTCAGTTCTTCGTGCTGGGGATGTTTTTGAGCGGTCCGTGGTTTGGTGTGTGGATCTTGCACGGCAACTACAGCAGTAGCCTGTTATTCGACACCGTTCCACTGACCGATCCGCTGATGACGCTGCAAAGTCTTGCCAGCGGTCATCTGCCTGCCACGGTAGCGCTGACTGGTGCGGTGATTATCACCGTGCTCTACGCCCTGGCAGGAAAGCGATTATTTTGCAGCTGGGTCTGCCCGCTGAACCCGATTACCGACTTAGCAAATTGGTTACGCAGACGATTTGACCTCAATCAGTCTGCGACGATCCCTCGCCACATTCGCTACGTGCTGTTGGTGATCATTCTGGTGGGATCGGCCTTAACTGGCACGCTCATCTGGGAATGGATCAACCCCGTTTCCCTGATGGGGCGTAGCCTGGTAATGGGCTTCGGCAGCGGCGCGCTGCTTATTCTCGCGCTGTTTTTATTTGATCTACTGGTCGTTGAACACGGCTGGTGCGGGCACATTTGTCCGGTTGGTGCACTGTATGGCGTGCTGGGTAGTAAAGGTGTGATTACCGTTGCGGCCACCGATCGGCAGAAATGTAACCGCTGTATGGATTGTTTTCATGTTTGCCCGGAACCGCATGTGCTACGTGCCCCGGTGCTGGATGAACAAAGCCCGGTGCAGGTCACCAGCCGCGATTGCATGACGTGCGGTCGCTGCGTGGATGTCTGTTCTGAGGATGTATTTACAATAACTACACGATGGAGTTCGGGAGCGAAATCATGAAAAGCCATGACCTGAAGAAAGCGCTGTGTCAATGGACGGCGATGCTGGCCCTGGTGGTAAGCGGCGCGGTTTGGGCGGCTAATGGCGTCGATTTTAGCCAGTCGCCGGAAGTATCCGGGACGCAGGAAGGGGCCATTCGGATGCCAAAAGAGCAGGATCGGATGCCGCTGAACTATGTGAATCAGCCGCCAATGATCCCGCATAGCGTTGAAGGTTATCAGGTAACGACCAATACCAACCGCTGCTTGCAGTGCCACGGTGTCGAAAGCTATCGCACCACTGGCGCGCCGCGCATCAGTCCTACTCACTTTATGGACAGCGACGGCAAAGTGGGCGCAGAAGTGGCTCCGCGTCGTTATTTCTGTCTGCAATGTCACGTACCGCAGGCCGATACCGCGCCAATCGTGGGGAATACCTTTACCCCATCAAAAGGTTACGGGAAATAAGAGGTTATTATGGGAAATTCTGACCGTAAGCCTGGTCTGATTAAGCGCCTGTGGAAATGGTGGCGTACCCCCAGCCGTCTGGCACTGGGGACGCTGCTGTTGATCGGCTTTGTTGGCGGTATCGTTTTCTGGGGCGGCTTTAACACCGGGATGGAAAAAGCTAACACTGAAGAGTTTTGCATTAGCTGCCACGAAATGCGTAACACGGTGTATCAGGAATACATGGATTCCGTGCACTACAACAACCGTAGCGGCGTCCGTGCGACCTGTCCGGATTGTCACGTTCCGCACGAGTTTGTGCCGAAGATGATACGCAAGCTCAAAGCAAGTAAAGAGCTGTATGGTAAAATTTTTGGCGTTATTGACACGCCGCAGAAATTTGAAGCTCATCGCCTGACGATGGCACAGAATGAGTGGCGGCGCATGAAGGACAATAACTCGCAGGAGTGTCGTAACTGTCACAACTTCGAGTATATGGATACAACCGCCCAGAAATCAGTTGCCGCTAAGATGCACGACCAGGCGGTGAAAGATGGGCAAACCTGTATTGATTGCCATAAAGGGATAGCGCACAAGCTGCCCGATATGCGCGAAGTCGAGCCAGGTTTTTAACAGGGTTATTGCGTGGGTATGCTTGAAGCCAGAGAGTTACTTTGCGAGCGGGATGAACGAACCTTATTTAGTGGTTTGTCATTTACGCTGAACGCAGGCGAGTGGGTACAAATCACCGGCAGCAACGGCGCGGGGAAGACAACGCTTCTCCGCTTGCTGACGGGGTTGTCTCGCCCTGACGCGGGTGACGTTCTCTGGCAAGGGCAGCCCTTGCATCAGGTACGCGACAGCTACCATCAAAACCTGTTATGGATAGGCCATCAGCCGGGGATCAAAACCCGGCTGACGGCGTTAGAAAATCTGCACTTTTATCATCGCGATGGCGATACCGCACAATGTCTGGAAGCCCTGGCGCAGGCCGGGCTTGCCGGATTCGAAGATATTCCGGTAAATCAACTTTCTGCCGGGCAACAACGCCGCGTCGCTTTAGCGCGTCTGTGGCTGACCCGTGCCACGTTATGGATCCTCGACGAGCCTTTTACCGCGATTGACGTCAACGGCGTCGATCGTCTGACCCAGCGTATGGCGCAGCATACGGAGCAGGGGGGGATTGTGATTCTGACTACCCACCAGCCGCTCAACGTTGCTGAAAGTAAAATTCGCCGCATTTCTCTGACGCATACTAGGGGCGCATGATGTTCTGGCGCATTTTCCGTCTTGAGCTGCGCGTGGCGTTTCGCCATAGCGCCGAAATCGCTAACCCGCTGTGGTTCTTCCTGATTGTTATTACCCTTTTTCCGCTCAGTATCGGTCCGGAGCCGCAACTGCTGGCGCGTATTGCGCCGGGCATTATCTGGGTTGCCGCGCTGCTTTCATCCTTGCTGGCACTCGAGCGACTGTTCCGTGACGATTTGCAGGACGGCAGTCTTGAACAATTGATGTTGTTGCCGTTACCCTTGCCCGCCGTTGTGCTGGCGAAGGTGATGGCGCACTGGATGGTAACCGGTCTGCCGTTACTCATCCTTTCGCCTCTGGTAGCAATGCTACTGGGAATGGATGTTTATGGCTGGCAAGTGATGGCGCTGACGCTGCTGCTGGGAACCCCAACGCTTGGTTTTCTCGGTGCGCCGGGCGTGGCGCTGACAGTGGGACTTAAGCGCGGTGGTGTGCTGCTCAGCATACTAGTGTTACCGCTGACTATCCCATTACTCATCTTTGCCACCGCCGCGATGGACGCGGCTTCTATGCATTTGCCCGTTGATGGGTATCTGGCAATTTTAGGCGCGTTGCTGGCAGGCACCGCGACATTAAGTCCTTTTGCGACGGCGGCAGCGTTACGAATCAGCATTCAATAACGCTGGATTACTGATTTTTGTTCGAGTCTGGTATCGAAACTATGTGGAAAACACTGCATCAACTGGCGATCCCACCACGGCTGTATCAAATCTGTGGCTGGTTTATACCGTGGCTGGCAATTGCCAGTGTGGTCGTGCTTACCGTCGGCTGGATCTGGGGATTCGGCTTTGCTCCGGCTGATTATCAGCAGGGAAATAGCTACCGCATTATCTACCTGCATGTGCCTGCGGCGATCTGGTCTATGGGCATTTATGCATCAATGGCGGTGGCGGCGTTTATTGGCCTGGTCTGGCAGATGAAAATGGCCAACCTGGCGGTGGCGGCGATGGCCCCCATTGGTGCCGTGTTTACCTTTATTGCCCTGGTTACCGGCTCTGCATGGGGAAAACCGATGTGGGGCACCTGGTGGGTATGGGATGCACGCCTGACTTCTGAACTGGTGCTGCTGTTTTTGTATGTGGGTGTGATTGCCCTGTGGCACGCCTTCGACGATCGCCGTCTGGCAGGCCGTGCGGCAGGTATTCTGGTGCTGATTGGCGTGGTGAACCTGCCGATTATTCATTACTCCGTGGAGTGGTGGAACACCCTGCATCAAGGATCAACGCGGATGCAGCAAAGTATTGATCCGGCAATGCGTTCGCCGCTGCGCTGGTCGATTTTTGGTTTCCTGCTGCTGTCTGCCACGCTGACGCTGATGCGGATGCGTAATTTGATTTTGCTGATGGAAAAACGCCGTCCGTGGGTGAGTGAACTGATACTGAAAAGAGGCCGTAAATGACCCCTGCATTTGCTTCCTGGAATGAATTTTTCGCAATGGGCGGTTACGCCTTTTTTGTCTGGCTGGCGGTGGTGATGACCGTTATTCCGCTGGTGGCTTTGGTCGTGCATTCGGTGATGCAGCATCGCGCAATTCTGCGTGGCGTGGCGCAACAGCGGGCGCGTGAGGCGCGTTTACGTGCTGCGCAACAGCAGGAGGCTGCATGAATATTCGCCGTAAAAACCGCTTGTGGATTGCCTGTGCCGTGCTGGCGGGGCTGGCACTGACTATCGGCCTGGTGTTGTATGCGCTGCGCTCGAATATCGATCTTTTTTATACGCCGGGGGAAATTCTCTACGGCAAGCGTGAAACTCAACAGATGCCGGAAGTCGGTCAGCGTCTGCGCGTTGGCGGGATGGTGATGCCGGGTAGTGTGCAGCGCGATCCCAATTCGCTGAAAGTAACGTTCACCATTTACGACGCTGAAGGTTCAGTAGATGTCTCTTACGAAGGCATTTTGCCGGATCTGTTCCGTGAAGGGCAGGGCGTAGTGGTGCAGGGCGAACTGGAAAAAGGTAATCATATCCTCGCGAAAGAAGTACTGGCGAAACACGATGAAAACTACACGCCGCCAGAAGTCGAGAAAGCGATGGAAGCTAATCACCGTCGCCCGGCGAGTGTTTATAAGGACCCAGCATCATGATGCCAGAAATTGGTAACGGACTGCTGTGCCTGGCGCTAGGAATTGCGCTGTTGCTGTCCGTGTATCCGCTATGGGGCGTGGCGCGCGGGGATGCGCGCATGATGGCTTCTTCGCGCTTGTTTGCATGGCTGCTATTTATGTCTGTGGCTGGCGCATTTCTGGTGCTGGTCAATGCTTTCGTGGTGAATGACTTTACTGTCACCTATGTTGCCAGCAACTCCAATACCCAGCTTCCGGTGTGGTATCGCGTAGCGGCAACCTGGGGTGCGCATGAAGGCTCGCTACTGCTGTGGGTGCTGCTGATGAGCGGCTGGACATTTGCGGTGGCGATTTTTAGTCAGCGTATTCCGCTGGATATTGTGGCCCGTGTACTGGCGATAATGGGGATGGTCAGTGTCGGCTTTTTGCTGTTCATTCTCTTTACCTCTAACCCGTTCTCACGCACGTTGCCGAACTTCCCGATTGAAGGGCGCGATCTTAACCCGCTGTTGCAGGATCCAGGGCTGATCTTCCATCCGCCTCTGCTCTATATGGGGTACGTTGGTTTCTCGGTGGCGTTTGCTTTTGCCATTGCTTCTTTGCTGAGTGGGCGTCTGGACAGCACTTACGCACGCTTTACCCGTCCGTGGACGCTGGCGGCGTGGATCTTCCTGACGCTCGGCATTGTGCTCGGTTCCGCATGGGCCTATTACGAACTCGGCTGGGGCGGCTGGTGGTTCTGGGATCCGGTAGAAAACGCCTCATTTATGCCGTGGTTGGTGGGTACTGCGCTGATGCACTCGCTGGCGGTCACTGAACAGCGTGCCAGCTTCAAAGCGTGGACATTACTGCTGGCAATCAGTGCCTTCTCGCTGTGTCTGCTGGGGACTTTCCTTGTGCGTTCCGGCGTGCTGGTATCAGTACACGCGTTTGCGTCTGATCCGGCGCGCGGTATGTTTATCCTCGCTTTTATGGTGCTGGTGATTGGCGGTTCGCTGCTGCTGTTTGCCGCGCGTGGACACAAAGTTCGCTCACGCGTAAACAATGCGCTGTGGTCGCGGGAATCTCTGCTGTTAGCGAACAACGTTTTGCTGGTCGCCGCAATGCTGGTGGTATTGCTGGGGACGCTGCTGCCGCTGGTGCATAAGCAACTTGGGCTGGGCAGTATTTCGATAGGTGAACCGTTCTTCAACACTATGTTTACCTGGCTGATGGTGCCGTTTGCGCTACTGCTTGGTGTCGGTCCACTGGTGCGCTGGGGGCGCGATCGCCCACGTAAAATCCGCAATTTATTGATTATCGCCTTCATCTCTACGCTGGTGCTGTCTCTGCTGTTGCCGTGGCTGTTCGAAAGTAAAGTTGTGGCGATGACGGTGCTCGGCCTGGCTATGGCCTGCTGGATTGCAGTGCTGGCGATTGCGGAAGCTGCGCTGCGTATTTCACGCGGCACGAAAACCACCTTTAGTTATTGGGGCATGGTGGCGGCTCACCTGGGGCTGGCGGTAACAATTGTTGGTATTGCCTTTAGCCAGAACTATAGCGTTGAGCGTGATGTGCGCATGAAGTCCGGTGATAGCGTCGATATTCATGAATATCGCTTCACCTTCCGTGATGTCAAAGAAGTGACTGGTCCGAACTGGCGTGGTGGTGTGGCGACTATCGGCGTAACGCGAGAGGGCAAGCCGGAAACGGTGCTGTATGCGGAAAAACGTTATTACAACACTGCCGGGTCGATGATGACCGAAGCGGCGATTGACGGCGGCATCACGCGTGACCTGTACGCAGCTCTCGGTGAAGAGTTGGAAAACGGCGCGTGGGCTGTGCGTCTTTACTACAAACCGTTTGTTCGCTGGATTTGGGCGGGCGGGCTGATGATGGCGTTGGGCGGGCTGCTGTGCCTGTTTGATCCTCGCTATCGTAAGCGCGTAAGCCCGCAAAAAACTGCGCCGGAGGCTGTATGAAGCGCAAAGTATTGTTAATTCCTTTGATTATCTTCCTGGCGATTGCCGCGGCGTTGCTGTGGCAGCTGGCACGTAATGCCGAAGGGGATGATCCGACCAATCTGGAATCGGCGCTCATTGGCAAGCCGGTGCCAAAGTTTCGCCTCGAATCACTGGACAACCCGGGGCAGTTTTATCAGGCGGATGTGCTGACTCAGGGCAAACCAGTGCTGCTTAACGTCTGGGCGACCTGGTGTCCGACCTGCCGTGCGGAACATCAATATCTGAATCAGCTTTCTGCGCAGGGCATCCGCGTAGTTGGCATGAACTATAAAGACGATCGCCAGAAAGCGATCAGCTGGCTGAAAGAGCTGGGCAATCCTTACGCGTTAAGCCTGTTTGATGGCGACGGCATGTTAGGGCTGGATCTCGGTGTCTATGGCGCGCCAGAAACGTTCCTCATCGACGGCAACGGCATCATTCGCTATCGCCATGCGGGCGATCTCAATCCTCGCGTCTGGGAAGAAGAGATCAAGCCGCTGTGGGAGAAATACAGTAAGGAGGCCGCACAATGAGGTTTTTATTGGGCGTGCTGATGCTGATGATCTCCGGCTCAGCGCTGGCGACCATCGACGTGTTGCAGTTTAAAGATGAAGCACAGGAACAACAGTTTCGTCAGCTTACTGAAGAACTGCGCTGCCCGAAATGCCAGAACAACAGCATTGCCGATTCCAACTCGATGATTGCCACCGACCTGCGCCAGAAAGTGTATGAACTGATGCAGGAAGGTAAAAGTAAGAAAGAGATTGTCGATTATATGGTGGCGCGTTACGGCAACTTCGTCACTTACGACCCGCCGTTAACGCCGCTGACCGTTCTGCTGTGGGTGCTACCGGTGGTGGCTATTGGCATTGGCGGTTGGGTCATTTACGCCCGCTCGCGGCGTCGGGTACGCGTGGTGCCGGAAGCGTTTCCTGAACAAAGCGTGCCGGAAGGTAAGCGTGCCGGATATGTTGTTTATCTGCCGGGTATTGTGGTGGCGTTAATTGTGGCTGGCGTCAGCTACTACCAGACCGGCAATTATCAGCAGGTGAAAATTTGGCAGCAGGCCACGGCACAGGCGCCGGCGTTATTGGACAGGGCGCTGGATCCGAAAGCTGAGCCGCTCAACGAAGAAGAGATGTCCCGCCTTGCGCTGGGGATGCGTACTCAACTGCAAAAAAATCCGGGAGATATAGAAGGCTGGATTATGTTGGGCCGCGTTGGCATGGCGCTGGGTAACGCCAGTATTGCCACCGATGCATACGCCACTGCGTATCGCCTCGATCCGAAGAACAGCGATGCTGCACTCGGATACGCTGAAGCGTTGACACGTTCATCTGATCCCAACGACAACCGCCTGGGTGGTGAACTGCTACGCCAGTTAGTAAGAAGCGACCACAGCAATATCCGTGTGTTAAGCATGTATGCGTTCAATGCCTTTGAGCAGCAGCGATTTGGCGAAGCCGTTGCCGCGTGGGAGATGATGTTGAAACTCTTACCTGCCAACGATACTCGCCGTGCGGTGATTGAACGCAGTATCGCGCAGGCGATGCAACACTTATCACCACAGGAGAGTAAATAAGAACAAGCCCGATGGTGATGCCATCGGGCCAGACTGATGGCAAAGTGCGCTTTGTTTATGCCAGATGCGGCGTAAACGCCTTATTCAGCCTACAAAATCGTGCGAACTCAATACATTGCTCGATCCGCGTAGGCCTGATAAGCGTAGCGCATCAGGCAGTTTTGCGTTTGTCATCAATATCAGCCCGAGGGTAAATCCATCGGGCTATTTTTTTATTGTGCCCCACGTTGTTGCAGGAACAGAATGGTGGCCGCCACGCGTGAGCGGACATTGAGTTTACGCAGCAGATTGCGAATGTGTACTTTTACTGTCTGCTCGGAAATATTCAACACCGAGGCAATCTGTTTATTTGACAGTCCCTGTGCCAGCTCGTGCAGAACATCCAGCTCGCGCTCCGTCAGCACGCTGAAGGGATCTTCTTCCGCGCCAAACATTTCACGTTCACGTAAGTACTGATTGACGCGTTCGCTAAAGACTTTGCTGCCTTTCGCTCCGGCACGAATCGCTTCCAACAACACTTCCGGATCGCTGTCTTTCAACAGATAACCGTCTGCGCCTGCGTCTATCAGCGCAAACACATCGCTGGAGGCATCTGATACGGTCAGGATAATAATTTGCGCGGTAACGCCATCCCTGCGCAAGGCATTGAGGGTATCCAGGCCACTCATACCTTTCATATTGAGATCCAGCAAGATCACGTCGATATCCAGTCTATTCGCCAGATCGATAGCACTCGCGCCGTCGCCCGCTTCGGCGACCACTTCAAAGCCAGGATCAAGCTCCAGTAACTGACGAACACCGCGTCGCATAAGTGGATGATCATCCACAATCATCACCTGAAAAGGCGTTGCTTCAGGCATAGTAGTCTCCTGAGGTTTTATTAGAATCATTATGTTTGAGCGTAGCGTTGGAAACGCTACCAGGCGCGTGAATGTTACCCCATTTTATGTATGGACATGTAGTGAAAAGTACAGCTCAGTAGTTCACCCTCGCATCATTTTCATTATAAATATGGAATTTTGCATCAACTTCCCATCAAGAAAAACAACTAAAAAATCAATCACAATACATGTGCATTTCTTTAAACAGTTTTTAAAAACTGACTCCGGGTATGGAGCTATGGGTATTTTCAGTACCCAATGCTTTTGACAGCAATTAATTTCATAGGATGAAAGCTCAATGCATCAATCTGGTTCTGTTTCTCTTTGTCGTTCCGCAATATCTGTTCTGGTGGCTACAGCGTTATATTCACCCATAGCATTGGCATCAACTGTTGAGTATGGTGAGACAGTTGATGGTGTTGTCCTGGAAAAAGATATCCAGCTGGTTTATGGGACCGCCAATAATACGAAAATCAATCCTGGCGGAGAACAGCATATAAAAGAATTTGGTGTAAGTAATAATACTGAAATTAACGGAGGGTATCAGTACATTGAAATGAATGGCACCGCAGAATACTCAGTATTAAATGACGGTTATCAAATTGTTCAAATGGGTGGCGCGGCAAACCAGACTACCCTCAATAATGGTGTGCTACAGGTTTATGGCGCAGCGAATGATACTACCATTAAAGGCGGGCGCTTAATTATTGAAAAAGATGGCATTGCCATCTTCGCCGTTATCGAAAAGGGAGGACTACTGGAGGTTAAAGATGGCGGATTGGCATTTGCGGTAGATCAAAAAGCAGGCGGTGCGATTAAAACAACCACGCGGGCCATGGAGGTATTCGGAACAAACCGTCTCGGTCAGTTTGATATCAAAGATGGGGTTGCTAACAATATGCTGTTGGAAAACGGCGGAAGTTTGCGGGTTGAAGAGAATGACTTCGCTTATAATACCACTGTGGATAGTGGTGGTTTACTGGAGGTTATGGATGGCGGGACTGCAACTGGCGTTGACAAAAAAGCAGGCGGAAAATTAATTGTTTCAACGAATGCGCTGGAAGTGAGTGGTACAAACAGTAAAGGCCAATTTAGCATAAAAGATGGCGTGTCTAAAAATTATGAACTGGATGATGGTTCCGGGCTAATTGTTATGGAGGGCACTCAGGCAATTGACACTATCCTTGATGAGCATGCAACCATGCAATCGTTGGGAAGAGATACTGGTACGAGAGTGCAGGCACATGCAGTTTATGATCTTGGTCGGTCAGTGCAGAATGGAAGCATAAAATATTCCTCAAATGCCATATCTGAAAATATGGTTATCGATAATGGTCGCGCTAATGTCTGGACTGGCACAATGGTTAACGTAACAGTCAGAGGAAATGAGGGCATTATTGATGCAATGGCGCTAGAATTAAATTTTTATACACCGGCTACATTTTTAGGTGACTTGGTGGTTTCTGATGGTGCATCTTTAAGAACGCATGGCGCAGTGGATACCAGTAAAGCAGATGTTTCTATCGAAGAGAGTTTTTGGGCTATTATTGCCGATATCAATAATATAAACCAAAACACCCGTCTCAATTTAGCAAACCTGGTGATGTCAGACGGAACTGTCGTTATGATGGCTGAGCCAGTGACTCGTTCATCTGTGACGGCAAGTGCGGAAAATTTCACTACGTTGACCACCAATACCCTATCGGGAAACGGCAATTTTTATATGCGTACCGATATGGCTAATCATCAGAGCGATCAGCTCAACGTGACCGGTCAGGCAACAGGTGATTTCAAAATATTTGTGACGGACACGGGGGCCAGCCCGGCAGCAGGTGATAGCCTTACACTGGTAACAACGGGCGGCGGTGATGCTGCATTTACCTTGGGCAATGCCGGAGGCGTTGTTGATATCGGTACGTATGAATATACCTTGCTGGATAATGGCAACCATAGCTGGAGTCTGGCAGAGAATCGCGCGCAAATTACCCCTTCAACCACTGATGTGCTGAATATGGCGGCAGCGCAACCGCTGGTATTTGATGCAGAACTGGACACCGTGCGTGAGCGTCTTGGTAGCGTAAAAGGCGTTAATTACGATACGGCGATGTGGAGTTCGGCAATTAACACCCGCAACAACGTAACCACTGATGCGGGAGCTGGCTTTGAGCAAACATTGACGGGGCTGACGCTCGGTATCGATAGCCGTTTCTCCCGTGAAGAAAGCAGCACAATTCGTGGCTTATTCTTTGGTTACTCTCATTCTGATATTGGTTTTGATCGCGGCGGTAAAGGTAATATCGATAGCTATACTCTGGGTGCTTATGCCGGTTGGGAGCATCAAAACGGTGCCTATGTTGACGGGGTGGTGAAAGTTGACCGTTTTGCCAACACCATCCATGGCAAGATGAGTAATGGGGCAACAGCGTTTGGCGATTACAATAGTAACGGCGCGGGTGCTCATGTCGAGAGCGGGTTCCGTTGGGGGGAGGGGCTGTGGAATGTAAGGCCTTATCTGTCCTTTACCGGCTTTACCACTGATGGTCAGGACTATACGTTATCAAACGGCATGCACGCGGATGTGGGAAATACCCGCATATTACGCGCTGAAGCGGGAACGGCGGTAAGCTATCACATGGACCTGCAAAACGGTACGACGCTGGAACCCTGGCTGAAAGCCGCCGTGCGTCAGGAATACGCCGATTCTAACCAAGTGAAAGTTAATGACGACGGCAAATTTAATAATGACGTGGCTGGAACCCGTGGCGTTTATCAGGCTGGGATAAGGTCATCGTTTACCCCGACGTTAAGCGGTCATTTGTCTGTCAGCTATGGCAATGGCGCGGGGGTAGAATCACCGTGGAATACCCAGGCGGGTGTGGTCTGGACGTTCTGATAACAGAAAATAAACAGGCCGTAATGTGTCGCGGTCTGTTTATCAAATTAATCGCAGATATAAAAAAACCAACCACAATAGGTTGGTTTTCTTGGGATTTTTGGTCGGCACGAGAGGATTTGAACCTCCGACCCCCGACACCCCATGACGGTGCGCTACCAGGCTGCGCTACGTGCCGACTCGTGGCTGCTAATACTACCGTTTTCCACAACGAATGCAAGTAAGATATTTCGCTAACTGATTTATAATTAATCAGTTAGCGATAAAACGCTTCTCGTCTGTCAGCACCTGCAATAACAAACTTAACTGTGGTTTTTCATCTTTCACTCTTTCACCACGTAAGTTGTACGTGCGGTATTTACCGTTATTGTTCAGCACTAACGTCATTTTCGGGGTGGTAATTGCCAGCGTATCGTTATCCGCAGCCGTAACCCAGTAATGACGGCGTTGGGGGTTGAACAAATCCTGACCTTGTGAATATTCGCTGGCAGGTGTGCTGACATGTAGCAGGCGTTGCATCAGTGTCGTCATCAGATCGGTATGATCGGTCAGGGCATTAATACGCTGCGCCGGTGTGCCGGGCCAGTGAATCACTAATGGCACCTGAAGATGACCGTGGGACCAGTCAAAGGTTTCTTCCCCTTCGTTCAGCGGAATACCCCGACCGGCAGTGATAATCACTACCGTATTGACCAGTTTGCCGGAATCACGCAGCGCATTTAGCACGCGGTTGATCTGGTCATCAACATTGCCTGCCGCCCGGCTATATTTCCGTGCAAATGCCAGCTGATTGCTGTCGTCAATGTTAGTGCCATTGAAAGACACCCACGAGAACCAGCGGTTATCTTCTTGTGCGTAGCGGCCCAGCCAGTTGATCCACTGCGTGGCGGTCTGCTCGTCGGATTGGGTACGTACGCTCGGCATCGAGAAATCTGACAACAATGCCTGGCGATACAGCGGGCTGGTAAAGCCATCTGATGAGAATAACCCCAGCTGATAGCCTTGCTGATTAAGCGCAGTAATTAACGCCGCAGGCGTACGGGTCGACAGAATGCCGTCCATATAGCTTGGCGAGATGCCATAGAACAGGCCAAAGATGCCGTTGTCTGTAGTGTTGCCGGAGCTCATATGGCGCGTGAACGAAATATTTTGCTCAGCAAAACCTGCCAGCGCAGGCATCTGCTTCTCGAAGCGTGAGTAGTTCAGGCCATCGACAGTAATCAACAGCACATTCTGCCCGGTGCCCATATCGCGATAGCGCAGTTCGCTTAACGGATACTGAACGGAAACAGCGTCTGGGTTACCTTGCTCAATGAGACGGCGTTGATACTCTTGTGCATCAAGCAAACCATGCTTCTCAAGAAAACGTCGTGCCGTCATCGGGTACGAAAGCGGCAGGTTAGCGCGCTGCATGGTGATCGGGCGATAGAAGTTGGCATCGGCCCAGATATACACCACATGCGAGGCAATAAAAGCGATAAATAAGAATGCGGCCAGCGGGCGCACGAAGCGCCGACGACGCGTCAGGCTGCGTAGCTTTTGCCAGCTCCACGTCGCAAACACCAGTTCAAGCAATAAAATAACCGGCACGCTAATGAACATCAGCTGCCAGTCGCGCGCCATCTCATTTTCGTCTGGGTTGATAACCAACTGCCAGACGATGGGATTAAGATGGAGATGGAAACGAGTAAAGACTTCGCTATCGATCAGTAATAGCGTCATTCCCGCCGTTGCTAAAATGACGGACAAAAACCTCATCAGCCTCTGGGAGCCGACGATAAAAGTCAGCGGGAAGAGGATCAGCAAGTAGGTGGCGAACACCAGGAAGCTGAAATGGCCGATAATGCTTACGTAGGAATAAATGCGACCAGCAAGCGTTGTCGGCCAGTCGGCGATAAACAGGTAACGGCTGCCAATGACGAGCGAAAGCAGAATATTGAACAGTGCAAACCAGTGCCCCCAACTGACCATCTGAGAGACTTTTTCACGGTAGCGCTGACGATGAGTTACCATAACCTGTTATCTGTTTCCCTTAGTGCGCTTTGTCTTCGTTGATAGAGGACTGTAAGGCGCGGGCAAAAGAGTTGGCAATTGCCTGGCGTTGGGCCGGGGCAATGCTGGTGTTGATAAGGTTAGTGACCATGTTGCCTAACACCATCAGGGAAAGGTCGGTCGGAGCCTTATGTTTTTCCAGTACGTTGAGCAGCTCTGCGAGCAATTGTTCAACCTGTTCATCACTGTAGCGGGAAATTTGTGGCATAAATCGAAATCAGTTAGTTGATGAAAGGGCAACATATTACCGTAGCAACGGTTTTTTTTCTGCTTTTTTATGCGTTAAATCATTCTCGTTACGCCGCCTTCTGTAAAATGACCGCCATCTTTTATTGCGTCGCTTTACCGGCGGTGGTTGAATACCGGCCGGTCTTAAAGGAGAGTTTATCATGAGTCTGGATATCAACCAGATTGCTCTGCACCAGCTTATCAAGCGTGATGAGCAGAACCTTGAGCTGGTGTTGCGCGATTCATTGCTGGAACCGACAGAAACCGTCGTAGAGATGGTGGCAGAACTGCATCGGGTCTATAGCGCCAAAAATAAAGCATACGGCTTGTTCAGCGAAGAGAGTGAACTGGCGCAGACGCTGCGCTTACAGCGTCAGGGCGAAGAGGACTTTCTGGCATTTAGCCGCGCGGCAACCGGTCGCCTGCGTGACGAATTAGCGAAATATCCTTTTGCTGACGGTGGATTCGTGCTGTTTTGCCACTATCGCTATCTGGCGGTGGAGTATCTGCTGGTGGCAGTTCTGAGCAACCTGAGCAGTATGCGTGTTAACGAAAATCTCGACATCAACCCAACCCATTATCTTGATATCAATCATGCGGATATTGTTGCGCGTATCGATTTAACCGAGTGGGAAACCAATCCAGAGTCGACCCGCTATCTCACTTTCCTGAAAGGGCGAGTAGGGCGCAAAGTGGCCGATTTCTTCATGGACTTCCTCGGTGCCAGCGAAGGGTTGAACGCGAAAGCGCAAAACCGCGGATTATTGCAGGCGGTTGATGATTTCACTGCCGAAGCACAACTGGATAAAGCAGAACGGCAGAACGTGCGTCAGCAGGTCTACAGCTACTGTAATGAGCAATTGCAGGCGGGTGAAGAGATCGAGCTTGAATCGCTGTCGAAAGAGCTGGCGGGCGTCAGCGAAGTGAGCTTCACGGAATTTGCGGCTGAAAAAGGCTACGAACTTGAAGAGAGCTTCCCGGCAGACCGTAGCACGTTGCGTCAGTTGACGAAGTTTGCCGGTAGCGGCGGTGGCTTGACTATTAACTTTGATGCGATGCTGTTGGGCGAACGGATTTTCTGGGATCCGGCGACCGATACCCTGACCATTAAAGGCACGCCGCCGAACCTGCGCGATCAATTGCAGCGCCGGACGTCTGGCGGCAATTAATCGGTTTGGTGTTATGAATGCCAGATGCGGCGTGAACGCCTTATCTGGCCTACAAAAAATAGCAATACCGTAATCAGGCATAATTTGCAGATACAAAAAACCCCGCCGGAGCGGGGTTTTTTTTACAACTTATTCAGCGATTAAGCGCGAACGAAGTCGATGTGCAGCAGCTTAGGTTTGTACGGGTGACGCTGTACGTCCTGAGCTTTAACTTTGATTTCTTTACCGTCAACAACGATGGTCAGAACTTCGCTGTAGAATTCAGCTTTAACTTGCATGTTCATGACTTTGTCGTGATCCAGAGCAACAGCCAGCGGCGCTTCGTTGCCACCGTAGATGATTGCCGGGAATTTGTTAGCGGTACGCAGGCGGCGGCTCGCACCCTTACCCTGCTCGTTACGTACTTCTGCGTTGATAGTAAACATTTCTTTCTCTCTTAAATTAATCCTGCTACAGGCGACCCAGCAACAGGTAAGTGATCTGCTTTGCATATGCAAAAGCGGGCGAGATTCTATACTCAATCGCCTTGCACATCAATTAAAACTACCATTAACCGCGTAATTCGTGTGCCCGACGAAAACGACCTTCGTAATCAAACACTTTTTCGCGCACTTGCCAGTACTGGCCTTTCATTCGTGCGACGACGAAATCCGGATGGCGCAGCAACGCTTGTTGGGCGAGGATATCAGCAGCGGTGATCCAGCGCAGAGGGATGCCCGGTGTACGCGTATGCGGGCGGATAAAAAGCTGCTCGAAGGCGGTACGCTGGGCGGGCGTTTGCAGACGGAAACGCTCACTCACATCCGCGCCGTCTTCATCGTAATAGGTGATTTTCAGCCATTCGCCTTTCTCGTCGTGCCCATGCTGTAAAGACATGCCGCTACAGCGTAATACCAGCGCGTCTTTCAGTCGTAGCGCCGCTTTTAACATATCGTCCGGATCAACCAGAATGGTGTCACATTCGCGGCAGCGGCGGGCGGCTATATCATTTTCTGCGTTACATTGTGGGCAATTCTTAAAACGGAAGCGGAAGTCACACTGTTCGCGATGACCGTCGTCATCTTCAAACCATCCCTGACAACGACGACCAAAGTGTTCAATCAATGTCCCGTCAGCGGTCGTTTTCCCCCAAAAGGTGTTGGCAAAACCGCAGGCAGGGCAGAAAACCTGTACCGGAACGTTGTCACTTTTTCCTTTCGGTGTACCGACCTCCGGCGCGTAGAGATCGTGAGGATTACCCGCATAATCAAGAATTAAGCAATCAGTCTTGCCTGGAGCCAGACGCAGACCGCGCCCGACAATTTGTTGGTAAAGACTCACCGATTCGGTAGGGCGCAGAATAGCGATAAGATCGACGTGCGGGGCGTCAAATCCGGTGGTCAGTACCGCGACGTTGACCAGATAGCGAAAACGCTGGGCTTTAAAATCTTCAATTAATACATCGCGTTCAGCGCCGGGCGTGTCGCCGGTAATAAGTGCTGCATCCTCAGCGGGCAGCAAGCCGACAATCTCTTTTGCGTGTTCGACTGTCGCAGCGAAAATCATCACCCCTTTGCGCGTTGCGGCGAACTCCATAATCTGGCTGATGATGTGCGGGGTAATACGTTGCTGTTTTTTCAGCTCACGGTTGAGATCGGCTTCGCTGAACAGCCCGTTACTCTGTGCCTGCAATCGGCTGAAATCGTATTGCACTACTGGCATATCCAGTCGTTCTGGCGGCGTCAGATAGCCGTGTTTAATCATATAACGCAGCGGCAGCTCATAAATACAGTCGCGGAAAAGGGCTTTCTCATCGCCGCGTACCATGCCGTGATAATGAAACTGATAAATCCAGCCTTTGCCCAACCGAAAAGGCGTGGCAGTCAGCCCTAACAGGCGTAATCGGGGATTCACTTTTGTCAGGTGAGTGAGGATTTGCTGATACTGGCTCTCTTCATCGTCACCAATACGATGGCATTCATCGACAATCAACAGTGAAAATTCACCCTGAAAGGCATCAAGGTTACGGGCGACCGATTGCACGCTGCCAAATACTACTTTACCGTGGCTCTCTTTACGCTTTAGCCCAGCGGCAAAGATATCGGCTTCCAGTCCCAGCGCCTGATATTTTGCATGGTTTTGCGCCACCAGCTCTTTAACGTGTGCCAGCACCAGCACACGACCACGCGCCAGCCGCGCCAGTTCCGCTATCACCAGGCTTTTACCGGCACCGGTGGGCAGCACGATAACGGCAGGGGTTTTATGACGACGAAAATGGTTGAGCGTGGCATCCACGGCTTCTTGCTGATATGGACGGAGTGTAAAAATCATGGTCTCGCGTAGGTAGATTATTCTGCTAATAGTATGCCACGGATCTTTTTCCCTTGAGGGAAGTTATTAGACCGCTATACTGGGCAGACAACAGTTCAGATTTTCGGGTCAATGCCCGACCTCCGTTTTTACAGGCAAAATCACACACATGCGACTTGATAAATTTATCGCACAGCAACTCGGCGTAAGCCGTGCTATTGCCGGGCGTGAAATCCGCGGCAATCGTGTCACCGTCGATGGCGAAATCGTCCGTAACGCAGCGTTCAAACTGCTACCTGAACATGAAGTCGCTTACGATGGCAATCCGCTGGCGCAGCAACACGGTCCACGTTACTTCATGCTCAATAAGCCTCAGGGCTATGTTTGCTCAACTGATGACCCGGATCACCCAACGGTGCTCTATTTTCTTGATGAACCGGTAGCGTGGAAACTGCACGCCGCAGGGCGTCTGGATATCGATACCACCGGTCTGGTGCTGATGACTGATGATGGTCAGTGGTCGCACCGCATTACTTCTCCGCGCCATCATTGCGAGAAGACCTATCTGGTGACGCTGGAATCACCCGTAGCTGACGATACGGCAGAGCAATTTGCTAAAGGCGTGCAGCTGCATAACGAAAAAGATCTCACTAAGCCGGCGAGGCTGGAAGTGATTACCCCAACGCAGGTTCGTCTGACCATCAGCGAAGGGCGTTATCATCAGGTGAAACGCATGTTCGCCGCCGTGGGTAACCACGTGGTTGAGCTGCATCGTGAACGTATTGGCGGCATTACGCTGGATGCTGATTTAGCCCCCGGTGAATATCGTCCGTTAACTGAAGAAGAAATTGCCAGCGTCGTCTAACTTTTTAATGACTTTCAGGAGCCCGTTGTGACCACCCGACAGCATTCGTCGTTTGCTATTGTTTTTATCCTTGGCCTGCTGGCCATGTTGATGCCGCTGTCGATTGATATGTATCTGCCCGCGCTACCGGTAATTTCAGCGCAATTTGGCGTACCTGCGGGCAGTACGCAGATGACCCTCAGTACTTATATTCTGGGCTTTGCGTTGGGGCAGTTAATCTACGGGCCAATGGCAGACAGTTTCGGGCGTAAGCCGGTGGTTCTTGGCGGTACGCTGGTGTTTGCCGCCGCCGCGGTGGCGTGTGCGTTGGCACAAACCATCGATCAGCTGATTGTGATGCGTTTCTTCCACGGTCTGGCTGCGGCTGCGGCCAGCGTGGTTATCAACGCTTTAATGCGTGATATCTACCCGAAGGAAGAGTTCTCACGGATGATGTCGTTTGTCATGCTGGTGACGACCATTGCACCGCTGATGGCACCGATAGTTGGCGGCTGGGTGCTGGTGTGGCTGAGCTGGCATTACATCTTCTGGATCCTCGCCGTAGCGGCGATTCTGGCTTCGGCAATGATCTTCTTTCTGATCAAAGAAACCTTACCACCGGAGCGTCGCCAGCCTTTTCACATTCGTACCACTATTGGTAACTTTGCGGCGCTGTTTCGTCATAAGCGTGTCCTGAGTTATATGCTGGCCAGCGGTTTCAGCTTTGCCGGAATGTTCTCGTTCCTGAGCGCCGGACCGTTTGTCTACATTGAAATTAACCACGTCGCGCCGGAAAACTTTGGTTATTACTTTGCGCTAAACATTGTTTTCCTGTTCGTGATGACCATCTTTAACAGTCGCTTCGTCCGCCGTATTGGCGCGTTAAATATGTTCCGCTCGGGGTTGTGGATACAGTTTATTATGGCGGCGTGGATGGTCATCAGTGCGCTGCTGGGGCTGGGATTCTGGTCGCTGGTAGTTGGCGTTGCGGCGTTTGTGGGCTGCGTGTCGATGGTGTCATCTAATGCGATGGCGGTCATTCTTGATGAGTTTCCCCATATGGCGGGAACGGCATCTTCGCTGGCAGGAACCTTCCGTTTTGGCATAGGGGCAATTGTTGGCGCATTGCTTTCTCTTGCGACCTTTAACTCTGCATGGCCGATGATTTGGTCAATTGCATTCTGCGCAACCAGCTCCATTCTCTTCTGTCTGTACGCCAGTCGGCCGAAAAAACGGTGATCTATTGCACAACGAGGAAGCTAAAAGGCTTCCTTTGTTGATGCATGTCAACCACAAATCCATCATTCCCCCGATATATGTTTATTTTATGTAAAATCAATTTATGTAAAAAGTCACATCATTGTAGTTAAAAAGGTTGAGTTAGATCGCAGAAACGGGTACATATAGCCCCGCAAACGTGACCACGCCCGCAGATATTATTTAAATCAGAGCCATAGAGGCCACGCTGGCGAGGTATCAATCTTTACGATCTGTATAAAGACGGATTGTTGATGATGTGTTAAAATTGATGTAAACAAATTGTGAAGTAAATGTGCTTCCGGGGAAAATAAGTGACTTCATTACAACTCTCAATCGTCCATCGACTGCCGCAGAACTATCGCTGGTCTGCTGGTTTCGCAGGTTCGAAGGTTGAACCGATTCCGCAAAATGGACCGTGCGGTGACAACAGCCTGGTGGCGCTTAAATTGCTTAGCCCGGATGGTGATAATGCATGGTCGGTGATGTACAAACTAAGCCAGGCGTTAAGCGACATCGAAGTTCCATGCTCGGTACTGGAGTGTGAAGGTGAGCCGTGCCTGTTTGTAAATCGCCAGGACGAGTTTGCTGCAACATGCCGATTGAAAAATTTTGGTGTGGCAATTGCCGAACCCTTCTCAAACTACAATCCTTTTTAAGCGTCAGCTCAACGCCAGTAGCTGACGCGTATACTCCTGCTGCGGTGCGGCAAACACGCGCGCGCACGGTCCTTGTTCCACTACTTCCCCTTGTCGCAGTACGATAACCTGATGACATAACGCGCGGACAACGTGCAAATCGTGACTGATAAACAAATAGGCCAATTGATGCTTTTGTTGCAATGATTTCAATAGCGTCAATATTTGCGCCTGTACCGTTTTGTCGAGCGATGATGTTGGTTCATCAAGAATGATCAGCGAGGGCTTAAGAATTAACGCCCTGGCAATCGCAATACGTTGCCGCTGACCACCAGAGAACTCCGCCGGATAACGGTGGCGTGTTTCAGGATCTAATCCCACTTCATGCATCACGGCTATCACTTGTTGTTCGCGTTGCACGGCAGAAAGCATCGGCTGGTGAACCCGTAAACCTTCCTCGATAATTTGCAAAACGTTGAGTCGTGGGTTGAGCGAGGAGTTAGGATCCTGAAATACCACCTGAATGCGATGGCGAATAGGTAATAGCTGACGGCGGTTTAAATTTTGCAATGGCTGACCGTCAAAAATGATGCTGCCCTGAGAGTTAATCAGTCGCAGCAGCGCCAGTCCCGTCGTGCTTTTCCCGGAACCGGACTCGCCCACTAAACCCAGTGTTTCACCCGCCCGTAGCGTAAAACTGATGTTTTTCACCACCACATTATGATCCACAATGCGCTTCAAAATCCCTTTGCGAATGGGGAAGGCAACCTGAAGCTGTTCAACATCTAGCAACGTTGAGGCAGGTTCTGGCAATGGGACCGGGTCGCCTGACGGTTCACTGTTGAGTAGCTTTTGTGTGTAAGGATGAGTGGGTGAGGCAAATAGCGTAGCAGCGTTATTTTGCTCGACACAGCGACCGTTTTGCATTACCGCCACGCGGTGAGCCAGTTTTCTGACAATACTGAGGTTATGAGTAATAAACAGCATGCCCATATTCAGCTCGCCTTGCAGTTCGCGCAACAGCTGTAAAATCTGCGCCTGGACAGAGACGTCCAGCGCGGTGGTCGGTTCATCGGCAATTAATAATTCCGGTCGCGTTAACAGCGCCATCGCAATCATCACCCGCTGGCGTTCGCCGCCGGAGAGCTGATGCGGATAATCTGTCAGCCGTTTTGCCGCCTGGCGGATACCGACGCGATCAAGGCAGTTAAGAATTTCGCCACGAGCCGCTTCCCGACGCATCCCGCGGTGGAGTGAAAGCACTTCATAAAGCTGTTTTTCCAGGGTATGCAATGGATTTAACGACACCATCGGTTCCTGAAAAATCATGGCAATCTTATTACCGCGTACACCGCGTAACGTTTGATCGCTGGCATGAAGTAGCGATTCGCCATGAAAACGAATATCGCCGGAGAGATATTCAACCGGCGGGGAAGGGAGCAGGCGTAAAATTGACAGCGCGGTAACGCTCTTACCTGAACCAGACTCACCCACCAGCGCCAGCGTTTCGCCAGCCGCAATCTGTAGTGAAACATCATTGACTACTGTGCGTACGGTTTGCTGATGGCGAAAACCCACCGACAAATTTTCAATCGCTAACAGAGTTTGCGTCATGCTACACCGCCTTATTAGGATCAAATGCGTCGCGGACGGCTTCACCAATAAAGATCAGCAAAGACAACAATATCGCCACCGACAAGAAGGCGGTGATCCCAAGCCACGGGGCCTGAAGGTTATTTTTCCCTTGTAACAGCAGTTCGCCGAGTGACGGTGAACCGAGCGGCAGACCGAAGCCGAGGAAATCGAGTGAGGTTAGGGTGGTTATTGAACTACATAAAATAAACGGTAAAAAGGTGAGGGTAGCGACCATGGCATTTGGCAACATATGACGCAGGATGATACTGCGATCGCTGACGCCAAGCGCCTGCGCCGCACGGATGTAGTCGAAATTACGGGTACGTAAAAACTCCGCCCGCACCACGCCGACCAGACTCATCCAGCCAAACAAGACGGTAATTGCCAACAGCCACCAGAAGTTAGGCTGTACGACGCTGGAAAGTAAAATAATCAAAAACAGCGTCGGCATCCCCGACCATACTTCAATAAAACGTTGCCCCCAGAGATCGACTTTACCGCCGTAATAGCCTTGTAGCGCCCCCGCCAACACGCCCATCACGCTGGAGCAGAGGGTCAGCATCAGGCCAAACAGAACTGAGATCCGCGTGCCATAGAGAATGCGCGCCAGCACATCGCCGCCATTGGCATCCGTTCCCAGCCAGTTTTGCCGGGAGGGTGGAGAAGGGAAGGGCTTATCGGTAGCAAAGTTGATACTGGTAGCACCAAAGCGAATCGGTGCCCACAGTACCCAGCCTTTATCTTCCAACCGCTGTTTCAGCCACGGGTCCTGATAATCAGCCTGGCTTGCCAGCGGGCCGCCAAAATCGCTTTCGCTGTAGTTTTTCAACAACGGGAAATACCAACTGCCGTCATAACGTACCAGCAACGGTTTATCGTTGGCGATAAGTTCAGAACACAAACTCAAACCAAATAAGACGAGGAAAACCCATAACGACCAGTAGCCGCGACGGTTATGACGAAAACGCGCCCAACGGGCCTGATTGACGGGGCTGAGTCGCGACATTAACGTCCCTCAAAATCTATACGCGGATCGACCAGCGTATAGCTGATATCACTGACAATATTCAGCAGCAGGCCAATCAGGGTGAAAATATACAAGGTACCAAACATTACAGGATAATCGCGCGAGACGGTCGCTTCGTAGCCCAATAAGCCAAGACCATTGAGTGAAAACATCACCTCAATCAGCAGCGAGCCGGTAAAAAACATGCTGATAAACGTCGCCGGAAAACCGGCAATCACCAGCAGCATGGCGTTGCGGAACACATGTTTCCAGAGAATATTTTTTTCACTTACCCCTTTCGCACGGGCGGTCACCACGTATTGCTTGCGCACTTCATCAAGGAATGAGTTTTTTGTCAGCATGGTCAGCGCCGCAAAGCCGCCAATCACCGTCGCCAGCACCGGCAGCGTGATATGCCACAGATAATCGGTGATTTTCTGATACCACGGCAGCGAATCAAAGTTAGCGGAAACCAGGCCGCGCAGAGGGAACAGGTCGAAATAGCTGCCGCCCGCGAAGAAGACAATCAGCAGGATGGCAAACAAAAAGGCAGGAATGGCGTAGCCGATGATGATAAATGCGCTACTCCAGACGTCAAAGCGGCTACCATTATAAACAGCTTTGCGAATGCCTAACGGAATCGACACCAGATAGATAATCAGCGTGCTCCACAATCCGAGGGTGATGGAAACCGGCAGACTGTCTTTAATCAGCGTCAGCACCGAGGCGCTGCGAAACAGGCTATCGCCAAAATCAAAGCGGATGTAGTCCCAGAGCATTTTGAAGTAACGTTCGTGGATCGGCTTATCGAAACCGTAGCGATGAGTGATCTCGGCGATCACTTCTGGATCTAATCCGCGTCCGCCACGGTAATTACTGTCGCTGATATTGCCGACGCCCGTTTGCGCATGGCTGGCGCGAACACCTTCACCGCCTGCGCCGGGTAATACTCCGGCATTACCAAACTCAATGGCGGCGATGGCCTGGTCGACCGGACCGCCAGGCGCAATTTGCACGATGAAAAAGTTGATAGTGATAATCGCCCATAACGTTGGGATCACCAGCAACAGACGGCGAATCAGATAAGCGCCCATCTACTCTCCCTGTTGTCTGGCTGACGGCAGTTTCGTCGCTTTATTAACGTCATACCACCAGGTATCGATACCCAGGCTGTAAACAGGGCGCACTGCGGGTTGAGAGAATTTATCCCACCAGGCGAGACGGTCTTCCGCCATATACCACATTGGCAGCATGTAATAATTCCACGTTAATACGCGATCCAGTGCTCGCCCCAACGGCAGTAATTTTTCTTTATTTCCCTGCGCGGCAATAATTTGGTTGATCAGCGAGTCGATAACCGGACTTTGCACGCCGGGGGCATTATAAGTGGAGTTGATATATTCCGATGACCAGGAAATCTGTAAATCGGAACTGGGCCACGGCATCGCCCGCCATACGCGCGGCATCATGTCATAGTCGCGACTGCGCATGCGGTTGGTGATTTGCGAGTTATCCACCTTGCGAATGTCCATGTTGATACCCAGCCGTTGCAGGCTGTGCTGGAACGGTAATACCCACTGACTATTGCTGCTTGCGGGAAGCAATAATTCAAAGCTGAGAGGCTGACCCGTTGTGGCATTAACGCGTTGCTGACCCTTCAGCACCCAGCCCGCTTCATTGAGAAGTTTGTCGGCTTTTAACAGGTTGTCACGATCGTAGCCATCGCCTTTCGATACCGGCGGCTGGTAGATTTGTGTGAAGACTTCTGGCGGAAGATCTTTTTTCATTGGTGCCAGAAGAACCAGCTCCGCGGCGTCGGGGTAATTTCTGGCTGCGTATTCGGTATTCTGAAAATAACTGTTCGTGCGACTCCAGGCATTGTAAAACAACGCCTTGTTCATCCATTCAAAGTCAAAGGCGAGAGTGATCGCTTCCCGGACCCGGCGATCGCTGAATACCGGACGTTGGATATTAAACGCCAGCCAGCGCGTATCCTGGGCTGATTCGTTCTTTTGCTCATCTTTGATGATGTATTTCTTATCGAAATTTTTACCGGTATAGCGCGTGGCCCAGTTTTTGGCGTCGTTTTCCAAACGTAAATCAAAAGCACCGGCTTTAAACGCTTCAAAGGCGACATTATCATCGAGGTAGTAATCGTAGCGAATGGTGTCGAAATTCCAGCGTCCACGGTTTACCGGTAAGTTTGCTGCCCAGTAATCTTTCACGCGGGAATAGACAATATTTTGCCCCATTTTCCAGGACGTAATTCGGTACGGACCACTGGCAAGCGGAGGCGTGGCGAGCGGATCGCTAAGTTTGTGATTCTTCCAGTACTTTTCTGGAAATACCGGCAGCGAAAACAGACTCAGCATATCTTCTTTGCCGGGTTTCGCTAACTCAATACGCACGGTTAATGGTGCAATGGCTTTGACGGTGGTGCCTTTGTAGACCAGACGAAATTGCGGTACGCCTTCGGTCATAAATTTTTGAAAGGTGAATTCGACATCGCGGGCAGTAATGGGGGAACCATCATGAAAACGGGCGCGCGGATTAATTGCGACCTCCACCCAGGAATAATCGTCAGCATAGCGCGCACTTTCGGCAATCAGCGGATAATAACTACCTGGCTCGTCATCGGAAGTAGTAAATAGCGTGTCGTACAACTGCTCGGTGCGTGCGCCCGGGTTGCCGCGCAGTGCATAACGGTTGAAATTATCGAAGGTGCCGAGGGCTGACAACGTTATCTGCCCACCTTTTGGCGCGGCGGGGTTCACATAATCAAAATGGTTGAAATTAAACGCGTACCGGGGTTCGCCCAGTACCGCAAAGGCATAGCTTTCCTTGATAGCCTGCGCCTGCACACCAAAGGTGAACAGAGCGATAAACAGCAGCAGTATGCGCACAATCATCTGCAACAGATTTCCTTTTACTCATCATTAGCCGCAAACCGGCATGCTTTCACTATGAATAATAAGGGACGTAAGCACGCCTTACCACTGCGGCGTATACGGTTTCTTAAGCCAGCGGACAAAATCGTCCAGCGGTAATGGGCGACTGATCCAGTAGCCTTGCATGAAATTAACGCCGCGTTCGCTTAGCCATCGCGCCTGTTCCGGCGTTTCAACCCCTTCAGCAACCGTCAGCATATTGAGACGTTTCGCCAGCGTCAGCACCGCGTCAAGTACGGGTGAAGTGATCGTTTCCGTACCGATGGCGTTGATAAATCCACGATCAATTTTCAGATAATCGAGCGTAAAACGCTCAAGATAGATAAGCGCGCTGTGCCCGGTGCCAAAGTCATCAATAGCAATTTCAACGCCGACTGAATGCAGCCAGGCGAAGAGTTGCGTGGCTTCTTGCTCTTTCAACATATCGCGCTCGGTAATTTCCAGCACAATCTGGAAATGATGTGCGGGCAGGGAAGTGAGCAATTTTTGGATATCAGCTTTAAAGCTTTCGCTATGCAGATGGTCCGGCGCAATGTTAATGCCAAATTTGACGCCTACCGGCAGTACTTTTTCTAATTCTGCGGCATCACGGGCAATCAACTCAAACAGGTGCTGAGTCAGCGGCACAATCATCTTTTGCGATTCGGCAAAGTTGATGAAGGCATCCGGGGGAATTTCTCCCGCTACAGGATGCCGCCAGCGTAGTAGTACTTCCAGGCCTGTTACCCGCAAAGCTTGTGTATCAACCACCGGTTGATATACCACGTAAAATTGTTCGCGCTTGATGGCGGTCATGATTTCTCTGCCCGGTCGCATACGCACGCTCATCAGGTAATAGCAGAGAAGTCCAACCATTGTTCCACTCATGCCGCCCAGTAAAAATGCGTACCACACATCGTTCCATGTCCAGTCATCCGCATAAAGCCGAACGGTCAGAGGAATGCCCGCAATTTTAGTTTCACGGACCGGCATGTCGGTTAATTCATTAACGTTCATCAAACGTGAAGAAAAGGTAGATAGCGCAGTATTGCCAATAATGAGGGCGACGCCATCGTAATCTTCCTGCCGTGAACTATAAAAGAGAGAAGGCGTCAGGTTGAGATTCAGAGCGGCAAACACGCCGCTATTTTTCAGCAAAGGGTTGCGATACCAGATGACGATTGCGGGTTTGTTCGGCACCATCGGCGTGCCGGGTAAGATCGCCATATCGACGTTTTTATTAATGTCGAGCGCCGGAATCAATTCATTGAGTGGAATGTCCATCTCACCGGTCGCAGATGAACAGAATGTTTTTTTATCTTTTACCAGCACAAACGTACGGACATTCATACTAAACGCCGCGCGGGCAGTCAGTTCGGGGTTAGCTTGCTGACAAGTATCTAAGGTCAGCGGCTGGAGCCGGTCAGTAGTGGATTTCAGGTCGGCAAAATAGGTATCGAGATACTTTTGTACGTCGGTAATCAGTGTGTCGTATTTGACTTCGTGCTTATGCCAGGCCACTAAAAACTGAAGGCAGCTCACCAGTATCGCAATCATCACGCCTGCAACGATGCAGGTAAGCATAAGCTTACGTCCAGAATTGGGAGCGCGTATGAACATGATTCCGTTAATTTCCTGAAATTACGACAACATTTAAAAGATAACAATGACCGGACTATAGCCTGGATCAAGACGCGGAAACATCATTTTCTCTGATGAATGAAAACAAAAAAGCACTGCTTAAGCAGTGCTTTCAGTTAACTCGTCAGGATAGCCAAGGGATTGCATCCAAACGGTTTATTAGCTGCGGCTGAGAACCCGGCGTGCTTCGTTGTAACGCTTCTTCCAGTACGGTTCATTCATGCTGGAAATAATAACACCACTGCTGGTGGAAGCATGGACAAACTGATTGTTGCCGATATAAATACCGACATGGCGTCCCGTTGAACCGGCGCGGAACAGAACTAAATCACCCGTACGCAAATTACTGCGGGAAACAGATTTACCCATTTCCTGCTGTTCGTAAGTCGAACGCGGAAGTTCTAAGCCAAATTGCTCACGGAATGTACGCTGTACGAAACCAGAACAATCGATACCTTTTTTAGTGCTGCCGCCCAGACGATAGCGTACGCCTTTCCAGTCAGCATACTGATCCATAATTCGCGATTTTACGTCGACATTACGAACCAGGTTTTCAAATTCATCCTGAGAAGCTTGCAGTGATGATGTTTCACTACCCACTGCACGTGTCTCAGGATGCATATTCTTTGCGGTGTTATTTGCACTACATGCAGAAAGCAGAACCGCTACTGCAATCGCGGGGATCCCGCGCAAGATATATCTCAAAATCGGTTGAGATTTGACCATGTTGTTTGTTTTCCCTTGAAGTCCTTAACGACAAATATCGTTATAAAAAAATGCCAAGCGACACGAGACTAATTACCTGGGCATGTTGAAACAATTCCTTAAGGCCAAATCTGTGGACTAACGCACAAAATTATATGCTGTGAGGATAATCTACCGCCGAGGCAAAACGAGTTCGAGATTACCCGATTGGTGCGGTCTTGGCGAGTGGTTTTACATGATTTTTTATAAGAAAAAGTGATACAGAAAGTTAATAAGCGGGATTGGTCAATTAAAGTACGATTGAGTGAAACGCATACAATCCATTCATTTACTTAGGGAATGATTTTTGTGTTCGATGAAAGAAAGCAAAGGCGCACATCATCAGGAATATCCTTACTATAAAAATAAACCTGATGATGTTAATTACCGTGAGTTATTTGTTTTAGAAATGTTTGTTTTTTCCCGGTAGTGATTTGTCAAAAAAGGTGATTAATCGATCACTTAATGGCGTCAGCAACATCCAGGGCAAACCAATCAATATCACGGTCATCGAACCAACAATGATGTCAGTAAACCAGTGTGCACCAATCATTACTCTGGGAAATGCAAAAACCACAAAAATAATAAGGGCGATAAGGCCTGCGACTTTGCCGAAATAACGCCACATGAATGCCGAAAAAATAAGCAACATCATGCCGTGATCGCCGGGAAAGCTGTCTCGTGAGGCATCTTTCGTGGGGATAGGGAGCAGTTCGCTGACGCGGTTAATATTGGCAAAAGTTAATGTTGGGCTGGCCCGTTTTACAGGAATTAATGCCTGTCCCAGTTGGTTTAAGACCACTGCAGTTAATAGCATGACGAGGCCAATAATCACGATACGTCGTCGGCCTGGGGCGTTTTCTTTCAGCCAGAAACTCAGCATCAACATTCCCATCGCCAGCAGTGAACAACCGTCGAAAGCGCGATTGTTGGTCAATGCAACCAGCCACAAAAAGGCCTTACTTTCGACCAGTTTCTGATTAAAAAAATAAAAAATATCCGCATCAATCGGCAACCAGAATCCATGATTAACGGGAATATACCAGGAAAGAAACAGCGCGAGGCCGACAATATTCAACAACACTATTTGCGGCAAATTTTTAATCATATTTTCTCTAATTATCTTACTGAAAAACGCAGGCAACCTTACGCGGTAGTCGCTAAACGAAGCTTCAACAGCGCGCTCTGCAAAGCATTCCAGTCAGCTTCGCTGCTGGAAATCAGCTCAATACGACTGTCCGGTGGCGCAACGTTTTGCGTTTCAATGTGCAGGTCATCGCCCTGACGGTTGATTCGCACCAGCCCTTCGGGAATACGCATCACGCCTTTGACGCGTTCCACCGGTGCAAGTCGCGCCCATTCCAGAATGCCAATGGTGTCGAATACCGTATCAGCGTCGAATATCCAGCCACAGGCCTGATGCCCTTGTCCACTGTTCAGACTGCGACGCCAGCGTTGATGCTCTGGCAGGCTTAACGCTGCTAATCCTTTTTTCACGCTATGCTGATGAGAATGCGCCGCGCTGGCGGGCAACTCGGCTAAATTGCGACGTGGCAAATCCAGAAGATGACCGTCAATTTTCCCATGCTCGCTGTGAATTAATTGCCGATCGCCACCATTTTGCTGCCACCAGCGCTGTAGCGCTTGCTCACTTTCGGGCGTCGCACGGTCGGATTTATTGGCGACAATAATGTCTGCGGCAGCCAACTGGTCACGGAAGTTTTCATTGCTGGCGCTTTTTTCGTCCAGCAGCAGGCGTGGATCGAGAATGCACAACGTGGCGCGCAGATCTATCCACGGTTCATACACGGGCGCGGTTAAGAGATCGAGGATCTGTTTCGGATGGCCCAGCCCGGTCGGCTCTATCAACAAGCGGTCTGGTTTTCCCTGACGCAGTAAGGTATTCAACCCTACCTGCATGGGTAAACCATTAACGCAGCACATACAGCCGCCGGGGATCTCTTTCAACAATGCGCCGCTATCGGCGAGCAAAGCACCATCAATTCCGACTTCCCCAAATTCATTAACCAGTACCGCCCATTTTTCGTTGGGATCTTTATGGGCTAACAGATGAAGAATCGACGTAGTTTTCCCGCTGCCGAGAAAACCGGTGATGAGGTTGGTCCTGGTCACAACGGCTCCGCAATACTCTTAAAAGTTAACTGAGCGTTAATCCTGGCTAAAAAAGGCAGAAAAGAGAAGGGGAGAGCGGACGAAGGCGAGCTTCATCCGCTTTAACCGCAGAAATCGTTAAATTTTGAGGGTGTTTAATAGCGCCTGATGCGCGCCGAATTGTGCGATTTGTTGCCAGGCTTGTTCGATAGCCTGCACAAAATGCGGGGTATCTGGCAGATCATCACCGAAAACTTCACGCAGAGAAAGCAGGGCGGTTACGCGTTGTTCACTCCTACTGCCCGCAACAAGTTCGCAAATTTTATCGCTAAGCGGATCGCGAACATCAATGGCATTTCCGGCATCATCAACGCCGCTGACGTAACGCATCCAGCCTGCAACGCCTAATGCCAGCAACGACCAGTCCGTTTCGCGCGCCAGATGTATGCGAATACCTGCCAGCATACGTTGCGGTAATTTCTGGCTACCATCCATTGCGATTTGCCAGGTCTTATGTTTCAGCGCCGGGTTAGCAAAACGTGCAATTAACTTATCCGCATATTGTGTTAAATCGACATCTTTAATTCGCAGTGTCGGCGCTTGCTCATCCAGCATTAATGCTCTGGCGGCATGGCGAAATGCGCGATCCTGCATGCAATCACTGATGTGCGCGAATCCTGAGAGGTAACCCAGATAAGCGAGAAAAGAGTGGCTACCATTAAGCATACGCAGTTTCATCTCTTCCCATGGCAGAACATCATTCACCATTTGTACACCGGCGACTTCCCAGGCTGGACGCCCTGCAACGAAGTTATCTTCCACCACCCACTGGATAAACGGTTCGCAGCTAATCGCGCAGGGATCATTCACCCCCAGATGTTGGCTGATTTCCGCCAGTGATTCGTCGGTTGCTGCCGGAACAATACGGTCGACCATGGTTCCCGGAAAACTGACGTGTTCTTTTATCCACCCGGCGAGTTCTGGTGAACGTTTTTCCGCCATCCCCTGCACCGCGTTTTTCACCACATGGCCATTGTCGGGAATATTGTCGCAGGAGAGTACGGTAAACGGTGCAAGGCCGCGTTCACGGCGTCGTTTCAGTGCTTCGACGAGAATACCCGGCGCGGAGTGAGGTTCTTCAGGATTTTGAAGATCGTGAATAATCCGCGGATTGCTGGTGTCGAGTGCACCGGTGGCCGGGTCAATACAATAGCCTTTTTCGGTAATCGTCAGGGAAACAATTGCCACCTGTGGCTCGCAAAATTTCTCAATAATTGCCGCTAAGGAATCCAGTTTTGCATTCAGGCATTCGTGAACGGCACCGACAATTATCGCCTGATTGCCGTCCGCACCTTTCTCCAGCACGGTATATAAATGGTTCTGTGCGCGGAGCTGGCTCATCAGTTGATCGCCGCTGAACAAGCTGATCTCACAGATCCCCCAGTCGCCGCCCTGGGCATTCAGCACACGATCGGTCAGTAACGCCTGATGTGCGCGGTGAAAGGCTCCGAAGCCAAAATGAACGATACGTGATTGCAACTGCTGGCGATCGTAGCGTGGAGCGTGTACCTGAGGCGGGAGCGTAGCGGAGGCGATTGTATTCATAGAAGTCACGTCTTAGTAACGATTTATTAACAATGACAGTGTAAAGTTATATGACAGAAATTGAAATTGGTCTGGATTGTTAATGCGATGAAGTGTGAGGGCGATCAATGAACTGGTGAATATTACGGGAGAACTATATTCAGGAAGCGCAAAATAGAAGATTGGTATAATAAATTAAAAAAGGACAGCCTGAGCTATCCCTTTTCTGCATGCGGCTGAAGTTAGTCAGCACGACCCATATAACGGCGTTCTTCGATATGGATACGAATTTTTTCGCCCGGGCTTAAGTATTCTGGTACCTGAATCACCAGACCAGTGCTCAATGTCGCCGGTTTGTTACGGGCGCTGGCAGATGCCCCTTTGATGCCTGGTGCGGTTTCAACGATTTCCAGATCAACGGTCTGCGGCAGCTCAAGCGCCAGCAGTTGACCGTCCCAGGTCAGCACCTGCATGTCCGGCATGCCGCCCTCAGGCATAAATAGCAACTCTTCTTCAATCTGATCTTTGGTGAAGGTATACGGGGTATAGTCTTCTTTATCCATAAAGACATATTCGTTGCCATCGACATAGGAGAAGTCAACGTAACGGCGGGTCAGCGTCACGGTGTCAACGATATCATCTCCTTTGAAACGCTCTTCTACTTTCAGCCCGGTACGGACATCAGAAAAACGCATTTTGTACAGCGTAGCGGCACCGCGGGCAGTGGGCGACTGAATATCAATGTCCTTAACCAGCAGCAGTTTGCCGTTGTAATTCAGTACCATACCTTTTTTAATTTCGTTCGCTCTTGGCATCGAAAAATTCCTGTAGTCGAAAATGTCAAAAATATCGCGACAAAGTACTCGCGACGGGCCCTTCGGGCAAGTGGTATTCGCACTTTTGCTGGTGCAAAAAAGGTGGTACTGTGCGCGCTCATCAATCCGGTGGTTAACCTTAAGAGAACAACGTATGGAATGCCGTCCGGGTTGCGGGGCGTGTTGCACTGCCCCTTCAATTTCCAGCCCTATTCCCGGTATGCCAGATGGCAAGCCCGCCAATACGCCCTGCATTCAGCTTGATGAACAGCAACGCTGTAAAATTTTCACCTCGCCACTGCGGCCGAAAGTCTGTGCAGGCTTACAAGCCAGCGCTGAAATGTGCGGTAACTCGCGTCAGCAGGCAATGACCTGGCTTATCGATCTGGAAATGCTGACCGCGCCTTAAACATCTTTAATCCGCAGTAAGCAAAACAGAGTGGCGATAATCATCACCATCGCAAACCAGAACACAGCGTGATAATTCCAGATCTCGGCGACGATGCCCGCCACAGATCCTGCGATGATCCAGCCCACGCGCGACGTGTTGGTATAGAGCGTGGTGGCTGAACCTGCCTGACCGGGCATCAAATCCTGAAAATAGAGCATCCCGATGCCGCCCAGAATGCCAATAAAAATAGCATTTAGCAGCTGCAAGCCCAACAGAATGGCAGGTGAATGCGCCATCAGCATTCCTGCGTAAAAACAGACGCCACCCACGGCAGCAACGCGCATTAAGAAACGCTTACCCAGACGTTTGGCAAAATATCCGGCAATCAACATGGTCGGGATTTCCAGCCCGGCGGCGGTCCCCATCATCACGCCTGCCAGTTTCTCGGGAAGATGCAGTTCGTTGATAATAAATAGCGGCATGTTGATGATGTACAGGCTGTTCGAGCCCCACATCAATGTACAAATGACAAACAGCAGCAGCGTATCGCGACGGTTACGGCGCGGCGCTTCAACCGTGCCGGTCGCCAACGGAAGCTCTTTTTGCATCGACGGTAAAAACAGCCACACCATCACGCCGCAAACAATAAACGCTACCGCTGCGCTCAGATACATTACCGTAAAGCTGAAACCCATCGCTAAGGCATAAGCCAGCGGCGGGCCAATGACCCATGCCAGTGAAACCTGAGCGCGTAAAAAAGAGCTGAACATCACCGCCTCACGTCCGGTTTTGTCGGCATGTTCACGTGCAAGGGCAAACATTTGCGGGTTAGCGGTCGAGCCAAAGCTGCTAAGAAAGACGCCAACGAATAGCAAAACAAAGTAGTTGCGATTCCAGGCAAAAAGGGTGCAGGCCAGCACGCCTAACAGGCAGCAAAAGACAATCAGCGATTTGCGATCGCCGCGCTTATCAGAGCGCCCGGCGAGAAACTGACTGACCAGAATCCCAATGACAGCGCTGCCGGTAAAGAAGAATCCCACCATCGCCGGACGGGCATGTACTTCATCGGTAAGGAAAATACTGAGTGTCGGGGTTTGCAGAGCGCCCGCAATACCGGTGAGAAAGGCAACGATTAAAAACGCCGTCGAGGTCAGGTCAAACGATTTCGCGCTGGAGACTGCGGGGGAGTTATGCATGCTGGTCGATCACTGGAAGAGGAAGACGCGGAGTTTACGCTGCTTGTTAGAAAATAAACAGACAGCGAAATCAAAAGCGCCACGAATAATCAAAATGCCATTTCACTGTTGCTGATTTGCTGCTGACGCTGCTGAAATGAAATTGCTGATAACGGATTTTCCCATCAGCAATTAGGAAAAATGACAAAAAATTGTGCAGCACATCAAACTTTTGCTCATTACTTTACGGCTTTCCTTGCGTGCTGAAACAGAAGTATTATGCTTTCTTGAAACGTTTCAGCGCGATCTTGTCTTTAACCCTAAGCCAGGTTGGCGCTTTTTTTCTCATAGAAGCTGAATCGTTTCAATTCAGCAAGAGAGGAGAACTATGTTCCAGTTATCCGTACAGGACATCCATCCGGGCGAAAAGGCCGGAGACAAAGAAGAGGCGATTCGCCAGGTCGCTGCGGCGCTGGTGCAGGCCGGTAATGTAGCTGAAGGCTACGTCAATGGCATGCTGGCGCGCGAACAGCAAACCTCTACGTTCCTCGGCAATGGTATTGCTATTCCACACGGCACTACCGACACCCGCGATCAGGTGCTGAAAACCGGCGTTCAGGTATTTCAGTTCCCTGAAGGCGTCACCTGGGGTGACGGCCAGGTAGCGTACGTGGCGATCGGTATTGCTGCCAGCTCGGATGAACATCTGGGTCTGTTACGCCAGCTGACCCACGTACTGAGCGATGATTCCGTTGCTGAACAGCTGAAGTCAGCAACGACAGCAGAAGAACTTCGCGCATTGCTGATGGGCGAAAAGCAGAGTGAGCAGCTGAAGCTCGACAACGAAATGCTGACGCTGGATATTGTCGCCAGCGATCTGCTGACGCTTCAGGCGCTTAACGCTGCGCGTCTGAAAGAAGCAGGGGCAGTTGACGCCACCTTCGTCACTAAAGCCATCAATGAACAACCGCTGAACCTCGGACAGGGCATCTGGCTGAGCGATAGCGCTGAAGGCAATTTGCGTAGCGCGATTGCGGTAAGCCGTGCGGCAAATGCTTTTGATGTGGACGGCGAAACGGCAGCCATGCTGGTGAGTGTGGCGATGAATGACGATCAGCCCGTCGCGGTTCTTAAGCGTCTCGCTGATTTGTTGCTCGACAATAAAGCTGACCGTTTGCTGAAAGCGGATGCGGCAACGTTGCTGGCGCTGCTGACCAGCGATGATGCGCCGACCGACGACGTGTTAAGCGCGGAGTTTGTGGTGCGCAATGAACACGGCCTGCATGCTCGTCCAGGTACCATGCTGGTCAATACTATTAAACAATTTAACAGTGATATTACCGTGACAAACCTTGATGGCACCGGCAAACCGGCAAACGGACGTAGTCTGATGAAAGTTGTGGCACTTGGCGTTAAGAAAGGTCATCGCCTACGCTTTACCGCCCAGGGTGCAGATGCTGAGCAGGCGCTGAAAGCCATTGGCGACGCTATCGCTGCTGGTCTTGGGGAGGGCGCATAATGAGCAGACGTGTTGCTACTATCACCCTTAATCCGGCTTATGACCTTGTTGGTTTCTGCCCGGAAATTGAACGCGGCGAAGTGAACCTGGTGAAAACCACCGGTCTGCATGCGGCGGGTAAAGGCATCAACGTGGCCAAAGTATTAAAAGACCTGGGAATTGATGTCACCGTTGGCGGCTTCCTCGGTAAAGACAATCAGGATGGTTTTCAGCAACTGTTCAGCGAGCTGGGCATTGCCAACCGTTTCCAGGTTGTACAGGGGCGCACCCGAATTAACGTTAAGCTGACGGAAAAAGACGGCGAAGTGACCGACTTCAACTTCTCGGGTTTTGAAGTTACCCCCGCCGACTGGGAACGCTTTGTGACTGATTCTCTGAGCTGGCTCGGTCAGTTCGATATGGTCTGTGTCAGCGGAAGCTTACCGTCAGGCGTCAGCCCGGAAGCGTTCACCGACTGGATGACTCGCCTGCGTAGTCAGTGTCCTTGCATTATCTTTGATAGTAGCCGTGAAGCGTTAGTGGCAGGTTTGAAAGCGGCACCGTGGCTGGTGAAACCTAACCGCCGCGAGCTGGAAATCTGGGCGGGCCGTAAACTGCCTGAAATGAAAGATGTGATTGAAGCTGCGCATGCGCTGCGTGAACAAGGTATCGCGCATGTCGTTATTTCACTGGGTGCCGAAGGCGCGCTTTGGGTTAATGCCTCCGGCGAATGGATCGCCAAACCACCTTCAGTCGATGTCGTAAGCACCGTTGGCGCAGGGGATTCTATGGTTGGTGGCCTGATTTATGGCTTGCTGATGCGTGAATCCAGTGAACACACACTGCGTCTGGCGACAGCTGTTGCAGCCCTGGCGGTAAGTCAAAGCAATGTGGGTATTACCGATCGTCCGCAGTTGGCCGCAATGATGGCGCGCGTCGACTTACAACCTTTTAACTGACAGCAGGAGAGGCATAATGAAAACGCTGCTGATTATTGACGCTAATCTCGGTCAGGCACGCGCCTATATGGCGAAGACCCTGCTGGGCGCGGCGGCGCGAAAAGCAAAACTGGAAATCATCGACAATCCGAACGACGCTGAAATGGCGATTGTTCTCGGTGATTCCATCCCGAACGACAGCGCGCTGAACGGTAAAAATGTCTGGCTGGGCGATATTTCCCGGGCAGTTGCGCACCCTGAGCTGTTCCTGAGTGAAGCCAAAAGCCATGCGAAACCTTACACTGCACCGGTCGCTGCGACAGCACCAGTTGCCACCAGCGGTCCGAAACGCGTAGTTGCGGTGACAGCTTGCCCGACTGGCGTAGCACACACATTTATGGCGGCTGAAGCCATTGAAACCGAAGCGAAAAAACGTGGCTGGTGGGTGAAAGTTGAAACCCGTGGTTCTGTTGGCGCGGGTAATGCGATCACCCCTGAAGAAGTAGCCGCAGCGGATCTGGTGATTGTGGCGGCAGATATCGAAGTGGATCTGGCGAAATTTGCTGGTAAACCGATGTATCGCACCTCTACCGGTCTGGCGCTGAAGAAAACCGCGCAGGAACTGGATAAAGCGGTTGCTGAAGCAACGCCGTATGAACCGGCGGGCAAAGCTCAAACAGCGACCACTGAAGGTAAGAAAGAGGGGGCAGGCGCTTACCGTCACTTGCTGACGGGCGTCTCTTACATGCTGCCGATGGTCGTTGCAGGTGGTCTGTGTATCGCGCTTTCTTTTGCTTTTGGTATCGAAGCGTTTAAAGAGCCGGGTACGTTGGCAGCGGCGCTGATGCAGATTGGTGGTGGTTCAGCCTTTGCGCTGATGGTGCCGGTACTGGCAGGTTACATTGCCTTCTCCATTGCCGATCGTCCGGGTCTCACGCCGGGTCTGATTGGCGGTATGCTGGCGGTCAGCACCGGTTCTGGCTTCATTGGGGGTATTATTGCGGGCTTCCTGGCTGGTTACATTGCGAAGTTAATCAGTACGCAACTGAAACTGCCACAGAGTATGGAGGCGCTGAAACCGATCCTGATCATTCCGCTAATTTCCAGTCTGGTGGTCGGTCTGGCGATGATCTACCTGATCGGTAAACCGGTTGCTGGCATTCTCGAAGGGTTGACTCACTGGTTGCAGACCATGGGGACTGCGAATGCGGTTCTGCTGGGGGCGATCCTCGGTGGCATGATGTGTACTGACATGGGCGGTCCGGTAAATAAAGCAGCGTACGCATTCGGTGTGGGTCTGCTGAGTACTCAAACCTATGGCCCGATGGCGGCGATTATGGCGGCAGGTATGGTGCCACCGCTGGCAATGGGTCTGGCAACAATGGTGGCGCGTCGCAAATTCGACAAAGCGCAGCAGGAAGGTGGCAAAGCCGCTCTGGTTCTTGGTCTGTGCTTTATTTCGGAAGGTGCAATTCCGTTTGCAGCTCGTGATCCGATGCGTGTGCTGCCGTGTTGTATCGTTGGTGGGGCGCTGACTGGCGCAATCTCAATGGCGATTGGTGCGAAACTGATGGCACCGCACGGTGGTCTGTTTGTTCTGCTGATCCCTGGCGCTATTACGCCGGTACTGGGTTACCTGGTAGCAATTATTGCCGGTACGCTGGTGGCGGGTTTGGCCTATGCCTTCCTGAAACGTCCGGAAGTGGACGCAGTAGCGAAAGCAGCGTAATAAAAGGTGTGTTACAGGGCAGAAATTTCCTGCCCTGTAACATTTGATGAGCGCAAAGGGAATGACCAGTTTGTGAATGTAATTTTATGAATTTAAATGGTTTTATCTTTCAGTAGAAACCTGAAATGTTCATCAAACACTAAGGTTATTTCCTCAAGGGCAGATTATTTTCTGCCCTTTTTTAGTGTTCCTGTTCTGTGCATCCCGTCACAAATTCCTCACTTTTGTAATTCAGGCATTTAATCGCATTTTGTGAGCCTGCTCAAATCTGCCCATTTTGCCTCTCTGGCGGCAATTTACTTTACGTAAAACATGCATACTATGAGCACATGTTTAAATATGAACACATGTTTAAACCGTCTTTGCAGTATCTATATTCTTGTGGATTGACAGGGTTGGTAATTTTTTACCAGAGGACGTGCTATGCGCGAAAAGGATTATGTCGTAATTATAGGCTCGGCGAATATTGATGTCGCCGGATATTCACATGAATCATTAAATTATGCGGATTCAAATCCAGGTAAAATAAAATTTACGCCTGGTGGGGTAGGGCGCAATATTGCACAAAACCTGGCGTTGCTGGGTAATAAAGCCTGGCTACTGAGCGCCGTAGGCAGTGATTTTTATGGTCAATCGCTGCTAACGCAAACCAATCAATCTGGTGTTTATGTCGATAAATGCCTGATTGTGCCGGGAGAAAATACGTCGAGCTATTTATCATTACTCGATAATACCGGTGAAATGCTGGTTGCTATAAATGACATGAATATTAGCAACGCTATTACAGCTGAATATCTCGCACAGCACCGTGAATTTATTCAGAGGGCAAAGGTCATTGTCGCGGACTGTAATATCAGTGAAGAGGCACTGGCATGGATTCTGGATAATGCCGCCAACGTACCCGTATTTGTCGATCCTGTTTCTGCGTGGAAATGTGTCAAAGTGCGCGACCGTCTAAATCTGATCCACACTCTCAAGCCAAACCGCCTTGAAGCGGAAACCCTGAGTGGGATTGCGCTGTCAGGGCGTGAAGATGTGGCAAAGGTTGCCGCCTGGTTCCATCAACATGGCCTGAACCGACTGGTATTGAGCATGGGCGGCGACGGCGTTTATTACAGTGATATCAGCGGTGAAAGTGGTTGGTCTGCGCCGATTAAAACCAATGTCATTAATGTTACCGGAGCGGGCGATGCCATGATGGCGGGACTTGCTTCGTGTTGGGTAGACGGAATGCCGTTTGCCGAATCTGTTCGTTTCGCACAGGGATGTTCGTCAATGGCGCTCTCCTGTGAATACACCAATAACCCCGATTTATCGATTGCCAACGTTATATCGTTAGTGGAGAACGCAGAATGTCTGAATTAAAAATTTCCCCTGAATTATTACAAATTTCCCCGGAAGTGCAGGACGCTTTAAAAAATAAAAAACCGATTGTTGCTCTTGAATCAACCATTATTTCGCATGGTATGCCATTCCCGCAAAATGCTGAGACGGCAATTGAAGTAGAAGACACAATTCGTAAGCACGGTGCTGTACCTGCAACAATCGCCATTATTGGTGGTGTCATGAAAGTAGGTTTGAGCAAAGAAGAAATTGAATTGTTAGGCCGTGAAGGACATAACGTGACGAAAGTCAGTCGCCGTGATTTACCTTTTGTCGTTGCCGCAGGAAAAAATGGCGCGACCACCGTTGCTTCAACGATGATTATCGCGGCACTGGCAGGAATTAAAGTATTTGCAACGGGGGGGATTGGTGGTGTGCATCGCGGTGCGGAACATACATTCGATATTTCTGCCGATTTACAGGAACTGGCAAATACTAATGTCACCGTTGTTTGTGCCGGTGCAAAATCTATTCTCGATTTAGGATTAACAACAGAATATTTAGAAACCTTCGGTGTACCGTTAATTGGCTATCAGACAAAAGCGCTGCCTGCGTTTTTCTGCCGTACCAGCCCATTTGAAGTCAGTATTCGCCTTGATAGTGCCACGGAAATCGCTCGTGCAATGGCAGTGAAATGGCAAACCGGTTTGAACGGCGGCCTGGTAGTGGCGAATCCGATCCCGGAACAGTTTGCGATGCCGGAGGAATCTATCAATGCAGCCATAGATCAAGCCGTCGCCGAAGCCGAAGAGCAGGGCGTTATTGGTAAAGAAAGTACACCGTTCCTGCTGGCTCGTGTTGCTGAACTGACTGGCGGTGACAGCCTGAAATCCAACATCCAACTGGTGTTCAACAACGCCATTCTGGCGAGCGAAATTGCCAAAGAATACCAGCGTCTCGCGGGTTAATTTCTGACGGGCAGAAAGCCGTCGCCCGTACTGATCATACATACCGAAACCTGGCGCTTGCGCCGGGTTTACTGGCATGAAAGGAAAATCATTATGGATATAATGAGAAGTTTGGTGGGTATGGTGGTATTGCTGGCAATTGCATTCTTATTGTCAGTGAATAAAAAGCGTATCAGCGTACGCACGGTCGGAGCTGCATTGCTGCTGCAAATCGCTATTGGTGGCATTATGCTCTACTTCCCACCGGGAAAATGGGCGGTAGAGCAGGCGGCATTAGGCGTACATAAAGTGATGTCTTACAGTGACGCCGGAAGTGCCTTTATTTTTGGTTCGCTGGTCGGGCCGAAAATGGATGTCCTGTTTGATGGCGCAGGCTTTATCTTCGCCTTTCGCGTACTTCCGGCAATTATTTTCGTCACAGCGCTCATCAGCCTGCTGTACTACATTGGCGTGATGGGGCTGCTAATCCGCATTCTTGGCAGTATTTTTCAGAAAGCCCTCAACATCAGCAAAATCGAATCTTTTGTTGCGGTTACCACTATTTTCCTCGGGCAAAATGAGATCCCGGCGATCGTTAAACCGTTTATCGATCGCATGAATCGCAACGAGCTATTTACGGCAATTTGTAGCGGGATGGCGTCCATTGCCGGTTCGATGATGATTGGTTATGCCGGAATGGGCGTACCAATTGACTACCTGTTAGCGGCATCGCTGATGGCGATCCCTGGTGGTATTTTGTTTGCACGTATTCTTAGCCCAGCCACCGAGCCTTCGCAGGTGACATTTGAAAATCTGTCGTTCAGCGAAACGCCGCCAAAAAGCTTTATCGAAGCGGCGGCGAGCGGTGCGATGACCGGGTTGAAAATCGCCGCTGGTGTGGCGACGGTGGTAATGGCGTTTGTGGCAATTATTGCGCTGATCAACGGCATTATCGGCGGAATTGGTGGCTGGTTTGGTTTTTCCAATGCCTCTCTGGAAAGTATTTTTGGCTATGTGCTGGCACCGCTGGCGTGGATCATGGGCGTGGACTGGAGTGATGCCAACCTTGCGGGTAGCCTGATTGGGCAGAAACTGGCGATTAACGAATTCGTCGCTTACCTGAGTTTCTCCCCATACCTGCAAACGGGCGGCACGCTGGAAGTGAAAACCATTGCGATTATCTCCTTTGCGCTTTGTGGTTTTGCTAACTTTGGTTCTATCGGTGTTGTCGTTGGGGCGTTTTCGGCTATTTCGCCAAAACGCGCGCCGGAAATCGCTCAGCTTGGGTTACGGGCGTTGGCAGCAGCAACGCTTTCCAACCTGATGAGCGCGACCATTGCCGGGTTCTTTATTGGTTTAGCTTGAGTTTCATTACCGGATGTACGCGCTTATTAAGCGTTGCATCCGGCAATCGCGCTATTCCAGATTATTTTTTACTGCATCATCCCGGAGAATTTATTCTCCGGATCCATCTCCAGCGCCAGCCCTAACAACTGCTTTCTGTTTTTAATCAGATACCCTTTCTTGCTTTTAATTAATAAACCGTCATGAATGAATTGCGCGAGAACATATAAAAGATGTCGATAAGAAACGCCCAAATACTCTGCCGCTTGCGTATGCTTTTCGTGATAAAGATCACCTTCCTGCGAGAGTAATATAAAAGCTGCCAGGCGATTCACTAACGGAAATGATTGATTCTGAGTTAAAGAAACAATATTGCGATAATTTTTATGGCTTAAAGTAACGCAGAGTTTTCGTAAAAATAGCGTGTCGTTTAATAACAGCGGACGGTAATGTTTCATGGGGAGTGCAAGGCACCAACACTCTTCAATCGCCTGCACCGCACGTGGTTCATGGTCTTTATCGATTAACTCAATCTCACCAATAAAACAGGGGGCGGCAAAGAAATCGATCAGCGACACGCGACCATTTGCAAGCGTGGCGTAAAGCCTGGCGCGGCCTCGCGTCAGGTAAAACAGCCATGACGGCTGTTGCCCTTCCTGCACAATGTAGTCACGCGCTAAAAAATGAAACAGCCGTGTATCGGCTGAAACATCCGTTGAAAAGCAATCCTTATACGCGGACTCACTCATCAATTGCTGCTTAAGATCATTATTGTGGATTTCTTTCACGATGTTTATCCGCTATGAGATTTCTCATATTTAGCATACGTACGCTGTTGTTAAGATTCAATCATCGGCCCGGTCGAATTTTCTTTGCTGTAGAAAAAATAACGCAACTGGAAACAGAGGAAATAAACAATGGAAAAGAGAAAAATTATTCTGGATTGTGATCCGGGTCATGATGATGCTATTGCCATAATGATGGCCGCGAAACATCCGGCGATTGATTTATTAGGTATCACTATTGTGGCGGGGAATCAAACCCTCGATAAAACATTAATTAATGGCCTGAATGTTTGCCAGAAACTGGAGATTAATGTTCCGGTTTATGCGGGGATGCCGCAACCTATTATGCGTCAACAAATCGTTGCCGATAATATTCACGGTGAAACCGGGCTGGATGGCCCGGTATTCGAACCGCTGACTCGTCAGGCAGAAAACACCCATGCGGTGAAATATATCATCGATACCCTGATGGCAAGCGATGGCGATATCACTCTGGTGCCGGTTGGTCCGCTTTCAAATATCGCGGTGGCAATGCGTATGCAGCCCGCAATCCTGCCGAAAATCCGTGAAATTGTACTGATGGGCGGCGCTTACGGTACTGGCAACTTCACCCCATCTGCCGAGTTCAACATTTTTGCTGACCCGGAAGCCGCACGCGTGGTGTTCACCTCCGGCGTTCCATTAGTGATGATGGGCCTCGATCTCACCAACCAGACCGTTTGCACTCCGGACGTGATTGCACGGATGGAAAGAGCAGGCGGCCCTGCCGGAGAGTTGTTCAGCGACATCATGAACTTCACTCTGAAAACCCAGTTCGAAAACTACGGTCTGGCTGGCGGCCCGGTGCACGACGCCACCTGTATCGGCTATCTGATTAACCCTGATGGCATAAAAACCCAGGATATGTACGTCGACGTGGACGTTAACAGTGGCCCTTGTTACGGGCGTACCGTCTGCGACGAGCTGGGCGTTCTTGGCAAGCCCGCCAATACCAAAGTCGGCATCACTATTGATACCGACTGGTTCTGGGGATTAGTCGAAGAGTGCGTGCGCGGCTACATCAAAACCCACTAAGTGGTGATATCAAGCCGGGCCGGTATCGCTGGATGCAAGCCTGGCTATTTCTGATGGGCAGAAAGCCGTCGCCCAAAATGACATGAAGAGATAATAACTATGGATGTCATGAGAAGTGTTCTGGGAATGGTGGTACTGCTGGCAATTGCGTTTTTGCTGTCAGTAAACAAGAAGAAGATCAGCCTGCGTACCGTTGGCGCGGCGTTAGTGTTACAGGTCGTGATTGGCGGCATTATGCTTTGGTTACCGCCAGGGTGTTGGGTCGCAGAAAAAGTCGCTTTTGGCGTGCATAAAGTGATGGCGTACAGCGATGCAGGTAGCGCTTTTATCTTCGGTTCTCTGGTCGGACCGAAAATGGACACCTTATTTGATGGCGCAGGATTTATCTTTGGTTTCAGGGTATTACCGGCAATTATCTTCGTCACTGCACTGGTGAGTATTCTCTACTACATCGGTGTGATGGGGATCTTAATTCGCATTCTCGGCGGTATATTCCAGAAAGCATTGAATATCAGCAAGATCGAGTCATTCGTCGCGGTCACTACCATTTTCCTCGGGCAAAACGAAATTCCGGCGATCGTGAAACCTTTTATCGATCGTCTGAATCGCAATGAGCTGTTTACGGCTATTTGCAGCGGCATGGCCTCAATTGCCGGTTCTACGATGATTGGTTACGCCGCGCTGGGCGTACCAGTGGAGTATTTGCTGGCGGCATCGTTAATGGCGATCCCCGGCGGGATCTTGTTTGCCCGCCTGTTAAGCCCGGCTACCGAATCTTCTCAGGTTTCCTTTAATAACCTCTCTTTCACCGAAACACCGCCAAAAAGCATTATTGAAGCCGCCGCTACAGGGGCAATGACCGGGCTGAAAATCGCCGCAGGTGTGGCGACAGTGGTGATGGCATTTGTTGCAATAATTGCGTTGATTAACGGTATTATCGGCGGCGTTGGCGGCTGGTTTGGTTTTGAACATGCCTCGCTGGAGTCCATTTTAGGTTACCTGTTGGCTCCACTGGCGTGGGTGATGGGGGTTGACTGGAGTGATGCGAATCTTGCCGGGAGTTTGATTGGACAGAAACTGGCGATTAATGAATTTGTCGCTTACCTCAATTTCTCACCTTATCTGCAAACAGCTGGCACTCTGGATGCTAAAACCGTGGCGATTATTTCCTTCGCGTTGTGCGGTTTCGCTAACTTTGGTTCTATCGGGGTGGTGGTTGGCGCATTTTCTGCGGTTGCGCCACACCGTGCGCCGGAAATCGCCCAGCTTGGTTTACGCGCGCTGGCGGCGGCGACACTTTCTAACCTGATGAGTGCCACCATTGCAGGATTCTTTATTGGCTTAGCGTAGTGCGCGAGTTATGAGCCGGATAAGACGCGGTCAAGCGTCGAATCCGGCAAGATTGTTACACCATCGGCACTAATGAAAGCGCGTTATCGGCAGACAGGGTAGGGTTGTTTAAGCTGCCGCTGGCGCGTGAAATTGCCGCGCAGGCCATCGCAAAACGGGCACTATCACGGAAACTGCTTCCTTCCAGAAAGCTATACACCAGGCCCGCCATAAAACCATCGTCAGCACCAAAACTGTCTACCGTCGTATGCGCTGGCGCAGTCAGCAAAAATTGTTCGCCATCCTTTTGGCTGCAATAAACAGACTCATCGGGCAAATAAACAAACAGTTGCTGAACGCCTTGCTGATGCAACGCATTCACTGCGGCATTACGATCAGCATCGCGGGTTATCGGCTGGCCCCATAAAATTTCCAGCTCCGGCAAAGTGGGTTTCAGAGTGTGAATATGCGCCAGCCAGTGTTTGATTTTGCCCGCTTTGAATTCTGAAACGGTATCGACAAACACCGGGATTTCATCAGCGAGGGTAAAGACCCACTCCAGCGCCTCGGCTGTCAGGTTGCAATCAGCCAGTACCACGCCCGCATGACGAAGTAAATCGCGCGACCCGTTCAGTAGTTGCGGTGTCAACTGATCCAGCAGATGGGTATCGTTAATCGCCAGCACGGTTTGATCGTCTCGATTGGCAATTGCCAGATACGTCGATGTGCTTTGACCATGTAAACGAACGCAGCCGGAGACATTCACGCCGGCGCGGCGCGTTTCTTCCAGGAGCATTTCGCCATAAAAGTCATCGCCAATCACTGAAAGCAAATGGACGTCGCGGCCTAACAGCGCCAGATTGTGGGCGATATTGCGTCCAACGCCGCCTGCCGAGCAATGAATTGTACCGGGATGAGAAGCCGCTTGCGGGTAACGGATATCCGCCATCCCGCGAATATCCATATTGATTGTCCCCACCACTACGCAGTATTCCTGCTCGGTGAGAATGTAACCTTTGCCTTTAATCCGACCTTTGCGCATTAAATCCATAATATGCGCTGCAACACGCGAACGGCTGATTTGCAGCATATCCGCAATTTCGTTCTGCTGAATCAGCGGGTTACGCCTTAATATTGCAAGGATCTCCTTCTCCCGGTTATTCATCTTCAGGCTACCGCTTTTTCAGTTTGTTGCGCTTTCAGCCAGGCGATCTCTTCTGCCCAGATATCCGGGTTGATGGTTTCAAGGATCAGCGGAATTCCGTCGAAACGGTCGTCCTGCATGATCCAGCGGAACGCATCATGACCGATATTGCCTTCACCGAGGCTATGATGGCGGTCAACGCGGCTGCCAAAGGTGCTTTTCGCATCGTTTAGGTGCATCCCGCGCAGATACTTAAAGCCGACAATACGGGCAAAATCCGCGAACGTTTTCTCGCATTCGGCTGGAGTACGCAAATCATACCCGGCAGCGAAAGCATGGCAGGTATCAATGCAGACGCCGACGCGGGATTTATCTTCCACGCCGTCGATAATCGCCGCGAGATGTTCGAATTTAAACCCTAAGTTGCTGCCCTGACCGGCGGTATTTTCAATCACCGCTGTCACACCTTGAGTTTTATCCAGCGCAATGTTGATGGATTCGGCAATACGCGCAAGGCAATCCTCTTCTGAAATCTGCATCAGATGGCTGCCAGGGTGGAAGTTGAGCAAAGAAAGCCCCAGCTGTTCGCAACGCTGCATTTCATCTATAAACGCATCGCGCGATTTTTCCAGAGCTTCAGCGACCGGATGTCCGAGATTAATCAGATAACTGTCGTGGGGAAGAATTTGCGCCGATGTGTAGTGATATTTTTCACAGGCAGCTTTGAATTCATCGATGGTTTGCGTCGTGAGCGGTGCGGCACGCCACTGACGTTGGTTTTTGGTGAACAAGGCAAACGCGGTTGCGTCGATTTCGGCGGCGCGAATTGCGGCATTTGCCAGACCGCCAGCAGCACTAACGTGCGCTCCAATGTATTTCATGCGAGGACTCCTGTTAAACCCGCTGGAGGAAAACGGTAATGATAGCGGGTTAACAGGAGCAAGATGTAGTGGTTTATGCGATGACGCTTTGAATCACATAGTTAATCGCAGCACCACCAACAATCAGCCAGGCAAACAGTACCAGAGCCATCAGCAGAGGTTTCGCCCCGGCTTTTTTCAGCGCGCTGACGTGAGTGGTCAGACCCAGCGCCGCCATCGCCATTGCCAGCAGGAAGGTATCCAGCGTTACCAGCATATTCACTACGCTCTGCGGTAACAGGTGGAACGAGTTAAAGATGGCAACTACGATGAACAAGATGGCAAACCACGGAATAGTGATTTTGCTTTTCTCGCCGCTGTTAGCCCCAGACAGCTGTTTAACACGCGCCGCCAGCAGGATGAGGAACGGAGCCAGCATCATCACGCGCAGCATTTTGGAAATAACTGCTGCGTTTTCTGCATCCGGGCTGATGGCATGACCTGCCGCCACCACCTGCGCCACTTCGTGCACAGTAGAACCAATGTAGATACCGAAAGTTTCCGGACTAAACCATTGAGACATCAGCGGATATATCGCCGGGTAGAGGAAAATCGCGACGGTCCCGAAGATAACAACGGTTGCAACAGCCACGGTTACTTTACTGGCTTCCGCTTTCACTACCGGCTCAGTCGCCAGTACCGCGGCAGCACCACAGATACTGCTACCGGCACCGATCAACCAGCTGGTGTGCTTATCCAGACCAAACACTTTCTGCCCCAGGAAACAAGCCAGCAGGAAGGTACTGGACAGCGTCAGCACGTCAATGATGATCCCACTGATACCGACATCGGCAATTTGCGAGAACGTCAGACGGAAGCCATAAAGAATGATACCCAGACGTAATAAATATTGCTTGGCAAACAGCACGCCACCGTCACAGCTTTTCCAGATGTGCGGATAGATGGTGTTGCCTAAAACCATCCCCAACAAGATTGCGAGGGTGAGGGCACTAAACCCGGCACCCGCAACCGCGGGAATGGAACCACCCCACAGGGCGACCCCGGTGATAACTGCACTCAGGGCTAACCCCGGAATAAAATGCCACAGTGTACGATGTTGTTTCTGTAAGGTGATATTCGTCATAACCCTCTCCTTTAACCGGGCATAAGGTTACGACTAACTGGTTTAAAAATAAAATTGATTATATATTTATAATTAATCTTTATAAGTGGTAAGCGACTATGCACATCACCCTCCGGCAGTTGGAAGTTTTTGCAGAAGTATTGAAAAGTGGATCAACCACCCAGGCGTCGGTGATGCTGGCGTTGTCGCAATCAGCAGTGAGCGCAGCCTTGACTGACCTGGAAGGGCAGCTTGGCGTGCAACTGTTTGATCGCGTGGGGAAAAGACTGGTTGTTAATGAACACGGGCGGCTGCTCTATCCGCGTGCGTTGGCACTGCTTGAACAGGCGATTGAAATCGAACAACTGTTTCGCGAAGACAACGGCGCGATTCGTATCTATGCCAGTAGTACTATCGGTAACTACATTCTGCCTGCAGTCATTGCCCGTTATCGCCATGATTATCCGCAGTTGCCGATTGAACTTAGCGTTGGGAACAGCCAGGACGTGATGCAAGCGGTGCTGGATTTCCGCGTTGATATTGGCTTTATTGAAGGACCGTGCCACAGCACTGAAATCATCTCTGAACCGTGGCTGGAAGACGAGCTGGTGGTTTTCGCCGCGCCGACTTCGCCGTTGGCTCGTGGTCCGGTCACCTTAGAGCAGCTGGCCGCTGCGCCGTGGATCCTGCGTGAACGCGGTTCCGGCACGCGGGAGATTGTCGATTATCTGTTGCTGTCACATTTACCGAAGTTTGAGATGGCGATGGAGTTAGGTAACTCCGAGGCAATCAAACATGCGGTGCGTCATGGATTGGGAATTAGTTGCCTGTCGCGACGGGTCATTGAAGATCAATTGCAGGCAGGCACGTTAAGTGAAGTTGCGGTCCCTCTGCCGCGCTTGATGCGCACGTTGTGGCGTATCCATCATCGGCAAAAACACCTTTCCAACGCGCTTCGGCGCTTTCTGGACTATTGCGATCCCGCGAATGTACCGCGTTAAGTTGCTGTACAAGAACATGCTGGTGCTGTGTCGATTTCGTGACGCAGCGCCCGCAGCATGCATTCGCCAGAAAAGAGATTGGCTGCTTTACTTATAATCCCGGGGCGATCATGAAGGTGTCTTATAACCGTGTATTTCTGCCGGAAGGATTGCCAATCGTCTGCTACAATCGCGCCTCATTTTTAAGATGGATAGCATTTTTGTATGGTTTCCGAAACTAAAACCACAGAAGCGCCGGGCTTACGCCGTGAATTAAAGGCGCGTCACCTGACGATGATTGCCATTGGCGGTTCCATCGGTACAGGTCTTTTTGTTGCCTCTGGCGCAACGATTTCTCAGGCAGGTCCGGGCGGGGCATTGCTCTCGTATATGCTGATTGGCCTGATGGTTTACTTCCTGATGACCAGTCTCGGCGAACTGGCTGCTTACATGCCGGTTTCCGGTTCGTTTGCCACTTACGGTCAGAACTATGTTGAAGAAGGCTTTGGCTTCGCGCTGGGCTGGAACTACTGGTACAACTGGGCGGTGACTATCGCCGTTGACCTGGTTGCTGCGCAGCTGGTTATGAGCTGGTGGTTCCCGGATACACCCGGTTGGATCTGGAGTGCGCTGTTCCTCGGCGTTATCTTCCTGCTGAACTACATTTCGGTCCGTGGCTTTGGTGAAGCAGAATACTGGTTCTCACTGATCAAGGTTACGACGGTTATTGTCTTTATTGTTGTCGGCGTGCTGATGATTATCGGTATCTTCAAAGGCGCACAGCCTGCGGGCTGGAGCAACTGGACAATCGGCGAAGCACCGTTTGCTGGTGGTTTTGCGGCAATGATCGGCGTGGCAATGATTGTCGGCTTCTCTTTCCAGGGTACCGAGCTGATCGGTATTGCTGCAGGCGAGTCCGAAGATCCGGCGAAAAACATTCCACGCGCGGTACGTCAGGTGTTCTGGCGAATCCTGTTGTTCTATGTATTCGCGATCCTGATCATCAGCCTGATTATTCCGTACACCGATCCGAGCCTGCTGCGTAATGATGTGAAAGACATCAGCGTCAGTCCGTTCACCCTGGTATTCCAACACGCGGGTCTGCTCTCTGCGGCGGCGGTGATGAACGCTGTTATTCTGACGGCGGTGCTGTCAGCGGGTAACTCCGGTATGTATGCGTCTACTCGTATGTTGTACACCCTGGCGTGTGACGGTAAAGCGCCGCGCATTTTCGCTAAATTGTCGCGTGGTGGCGTGCCGCGTAACGCGCTGTATGCGACGACGGTGATTGCCGGTCTGTGCTTCCTGACCTCGATGTTTGGTAACCAGACGGTATACCTGTGGTTGCTGAACACCTCTGGTATGACAGGCTTTATTGCCTGGCTGGGGATTGCGATTAGCCACTACCGCTTCCGTCGCGGTTACGTATTGCAGGGACACGACATTAACGATCTGCCGTACCGTTCAGGCTTCTTCCCACTGGGGCCGATCTTCGCATTCATTCTGTGTCTGATTATTACTTTGGGCCAGAACTACGAAGCGTTCCTGAAAGACACCATTGACTGGGGCGGCGTAGCGGCAACATATATTGGTATCCCGCTGTTCCTGATTATCTGGTTCGGATACAAGCTGATTAAAGGAACTCACTTCGTACGCTACAGCGAAATGAAGTTCCCGCAGAACGATAAGAAATAAGTTTCCTCCCTTCCTTGCTAAGCCCTCTCAACCGAGAGGGCTTTTTCAATTCTATTTCCCTGACAAATCATGCGGATATAAATTTTAACATTTGGATTGATAATTGTTATCGTTTGCATTATCGTTACGCCGAAATCAAAAAAGGCTGACAAATCAGGGGCTGTTCCGGCTTTCTGGGATGATCACCTGCATACAAATAAGTCCACCGCGATGCTGCCGTACGCAAGGGGACGTGAAGAAGATGTGAGCGATAACCCATTTTATTTTCGTAGTTACCTCATGGAGATATGGAATGTTTAGGTTTAACCCCTTCGTACGGGTCGGGCTGTGTTTGTCCGCTATTTCTTGTGCATGGCCTGTGTTAGCGGTCGATGATGATGGCGAAACGATGGTTGTCACCGCATCTTCCGTTGAACAAAACCTGAAAGATGCACCCGCCAGTATCAGCGTCATTACCCAGGAAGACCTGCAGCGAAAACCGGTACAGAATCTGAAGGATGTCCTCAAAGAAGTGCCTGGCGTACAACTGACGAACGAAGGGGATAACCGTAAGGGCGTTAGTATTCGTGGTCTGGACAGCAGTTACACCCTGATTCTTGTCGATGGTAAACGCGTTAACTCCCGCAATGCCGTTTTCCGCCATAATGATTTCGATCTGAACTGGATCCCTGTCGATTCCATCGAACGTATTGAAGTGGTCCGTGGCCCGATGTCGTCGCTGTACGGTTCCGATGCGCTCGGCGGTGTCGTGAATATCATCACCAAAAAAATCGGTCAGAAATGGTCGGGTACCGTTACTGTCGATACCACCATTCAGGAACATCGCGATCGCGGTGATACCTATAACGGTCAGTTCTTTACCAGCGGGCCATTAATTGACGGTGTGCTGGGAATGAAAGCTTACGGCAGCCTGGCAAAACGTGAAAAGGATAACCCGCAAAACTCAACTACCACCGATACCGGAGAAACGCCGCGTATTGAAGGATTCTCCAGCCGCGACGGCAATGTGGAATTTGCCTGGACGCCGAATCAAAATCACGATTTTACTGCCGGATACGGTTTTGACCGTCAGGATCGTGATTCCGACTCGCTGGACAAAAACCGCCTGGAACGTCAGAACTACTCCGTCAGCCATAATGGGCGTTGGGATTACGGCACCAGCGAACTGAAATACTACGGTGAGAAAGTCGAAAACAAAAACCCTGGCAACAGCAGCCCGATTACTTCCGAAAGCAATACGGTCGATGGTAAATACACGTTGCCACTGACGGCGATTAATCAGTTTGTTACGGTTGGCGGTGAATGGCGTCACGACAAACTTAGCGATGCAGTAAACCTGACCGGAGGAACAAGCTCCAAAACGTCTGCCAGCCAGTACGCGCTGTTTGTGGAAGATGAATGGCGGATCTTCGAGCCGCTGGCGCTGACGACCGGCGTGCGTATGGACGATCACGAAACCTACGGTGAACACTGGAGTCCTCGTGCCTACCTGGTTTATAACGCCACCGACACCGTAACGGTGAAAGGGGGCTGGGCGACGGCATTTAAAGCGCCTTCTCTGTTGCAACTTAGCCCTGACTGGACGAGCAATTCCTGCCGTGGCGCATGCAAGATTGTGGGTAGCCCGGATCTGAAACCTGAAACCAGCGAAAGTTGGGAGCTGGGGCTTTACTACATGGGTGAAGAAGGCTGGCTGGAAGGGGTTGAATCCAGCGTGACCGTTTTCCGCAACGATGTAAAAGATCGTATCAGCATCAGCCGTACGTCTGACGTCAATGCTGCTCCGGGCTACCAAAACTTTGTCGGTTTTACAGCGGACGGTGTGCCAGTATTCAGCTACTACAACGTTAACAAAGCACGTATTCAGGGCGTGGAAACCGAACTGAAAATTCCGTTCAACGATGAATGGAAACTGTCGATCAACTACACCTACAACGATGGTCGTGATGTCAGCAACGGCGAAAACAAACCGTTGTCCGATCTGCCGTTCCATACCGCTAACGGTACGCTGGACTGGAAACCGCTGGCGCTGGAAGACTGGTCATTCTATGTTTCTGGTCACTATACCGGGCAGAAACGCGCCGACAGCGCGACGGCTAAAACTCCGGGCGGTTATACCATCTGGAATACCGGCGCGGCCTGGCAGGTGACCAAAGACGTCAAACTGCGTGCGGGTGTGCTGAACCTTGGCGACAAGGATCTCAGTCGTGACGACTACAGCTATAACGAAGACGGACGTCGTTACTTTATGGCAGTGGATTATCGCTTCTGATGCGAAGATGCCCGGCGTGGATCCCGCCGGGCATAATCCCAGAAATTCGCTTCTGGCTTTATAACCGATGAAATTTTGCCAGTAAGGCCAGTGAAAATGTTGTCAGCAAAATGGTAATGACTGCGTAAATATACACTCCTGACCATTCCCAACTGTTTTTCACCATAATAACTGGAAGCCCTGCCATTGCCGCGCCTAAATAACTAAACAAGCCCCTGAATCCAGTAATGGAACCTGCCGCATCTTTATGCGTAACATCAAGACACCCGACAGCGAATAACATATGCGGTCCATACAATGCAAACCCCATGATTGTAAACAGAATAGCCGTTAATGTGTAGGAGACGTCCTGCACCAGCGGTACGAGAACGATGCAAATACATAAAGCGATGGCAAAGATTAATCCTGTCATCCAGCGGTTACTTTTAAACATGAAATCGGACAAGTACCCCGCCAGTAATCCCCCAGCAAGTCCACCTGCTTCAAACCAGGATATAATGGAGTTCGCTTTAATCAGGCTCCAGTTATGAACCTGAGAATAATAAATTTGTGGCCAGTCATTGAGGATGGTGCGTGCAATATAGACCGACATATCCCCGAGGATAATGAGCCAAACTAATGGGTTGGTAAGAATATATTTAACGAATATTTGCCAAAAACTGAGATCAACCGGACTTGCTTTAACTTGTGCAAGTTCTGTCGGGTCGTTGCGCCACTTACCGACGTTAGGCAAACCGAGCGTGCCGGGACGATCTTTTATCGTAAACAAGGCAACAATCCCCATAATCAGTGAGATTACACCCGGAACATAAAAGCCCATCTTCCAGCTGCCACTAAAAGCAATAGCAAAGCTTGTCAGGAGAGGCGCAAGACTACCGCCAATATTATGCGCAGCTTCAACAACTGCCCACCAGCGTCCGCGTTCATTTTTCGAGAACCACGAGGCCATAATTTTTGCCATTGGCGGAAAACTGGTACCCTGGAGAATAGCATTAAGGCTATACAGGATATAGAACGCAGCAACGCTGTCTGAAAAACCGAAAAGAATGTTAACAATACCGACGCCAATAAGTACGGGGCCAGTCATCGCTCTTGGGTTAATTTTATCGACTAACATGCCACCTACAAACTTCATGGAGCCATAAAGAATGTAAAAGACCGACGACATGATAGCGAAATCTTGTGCGGTTAATGACGTATCCGTTAACATCGCTGGCATGGCCGCAGAGAAATTCTTGCGGGTTAAGTAAAATACGGCATAAGAGATAAATACAGAGGTGATGATTTCAATGCGAAATTTTTTATAAGTATGATCAACTTCTTCTTTTGGTTTGACCACCGGTTGGTCGGCCTGGCTGAAAATAAATTTTTTCAAACTCATTGTGAGTTTCCTTTTCTGTGAACCTTATGGCGCTATAATTTTTCTTCTATAAAAAAGAGAAGCGACTCGAAACCATTAAAATTAATCTGGTCAGCAATTTTTTCCCGGGTTTTAGGTTTTGCTTTCCATGCCACGCCATTTCCGGCATGCAAAAGCATAGGAATATCATTGGCACCATCTCCACAGGCAATGATGTTTTCACGGCAGATAGCTAACTCTGTCGCTAAATTTATCAGGGTTTGCTTTTTCTTTTCTGCATTCATAATAGGTAAGGTAATTGTATCAGTTAACAGATCTTCCTTAATGCGCACAGAGTTAGAAAATGCAAAATCAAGTTGATATTTTTCCTTCAATCGCTCAGTAAAAATATCCAAACCTCCAGATATAATTGCCGTCTTGAATCCTTTTTCTTTTAGTATGGGAAGAATAGTTTCAAGACCTGGTGAAAGAGTCATCTGTTCACAAACTTTATGCAATATATCTTTATGCGTTCCTTTAAGCATGGCAATTCGCCGGGTAAAACTGGCATCAAAATCGATTTTCCCTTCCATCGCTTCACGGGTCAGTGCGGTGATTTTTTCAGAGATGCCGAGTCTACGGGCTATTTCATCGACACCTTCTTCTTCAACAAAGGTGGAATCCATATCAAAGGCAATAATTCCCTGATCCGGTAAGACCTTGGGTTTACGGAAAAAATCAAACTGATGATTATCAGCACGGTGACGTAAACCAGCATAAAAAGCAGGGTTGGTAACATCATCTGGTAATACTAGCTTTAGATACTCTTTATTTATTTGCCCACTGTAATTCGTTGTTAGCGAAAACACCGAGGGGGAAATCTTTAAATGTTGCAGATAATCTTCCAGACATTTTTGGGTGATGTCGATGCCTGTTGGCGACAAGAAATAAATAATCGTCATTTACCGCTCCTTTTTATCTGCAATGATTATAATAAGATTTCATAGAGGCTGATGTATCTGACAATCACAGTTGTGAATGTTAAATAAAAGATAAAAAAGTACTTTTTTTGATACTTTGAAATAATAAGATACTAAAAGTACCATTTTTGATATCTTTACCAGGATATAAAGAATAACTATTTTTCAACGTTGAAGGAATCATTTACAAATATGGAAAGCTGCATAGATATATTCAAGATAGTTATTGGTCCATCCAGTTCCCGCACAGTCGGGCCAATGCGTGCGGCTTATAATTTTGTGTCACAATTGAAACAGCAAGAAATGTTACCTTTGTTGCGGAAAATTGATGTCGAACTTTATGGTGCGCTGTCATTAAGCCGCAAGTGCCATAATGTTGATGTGGCGATTTATCTCGGTTTGCAAGGACACTTACCTGACAGCGTTGACATTCGCATGGAAATGTCCGCCATCAGGCGTGCAGAAACTGAGGCGACGCTGGAAGTTATGCCTGGTGTCAACGTCAGTGTATCCATTCTTTCTAATCTACAAGCGCATCCGGGGCACCCTTATGCGATGACATTTCGTGCCAGAGATGACTGGTTTACACTTTATGAAGAAACCTGGTTTTCTATCGGCGACGGTCAAGTGCTAAAAGCAGGAGAGGCGATTATTCCTCCATCAGTCACTCCACATCCTTTTGAATTCCAGAACGCAAACGAATTATTAAAACTTTGTCAGCAAAACGGATTATCTGTCGCGGCATTAATGATGAAAAACGAACTGCACTGCCAGACAGCAGCTTTTTTGCATGACGATCTTCATAAAAAATGGGAAGTAATGAAGGATGCGGTTTATCGCGGGATGCATACAGAAGGATTACTTCCAGGTCCGTTTCAGGTTAACCGTCGTGCCTGTGCTTTATATAAATCGTTGCAGTCAAAGGGGTTTTCCAATGACTTCCTGACTACGCTCAATTGGGTCAATACTTTTGCCATTGCGGTGAGCGAAGAAAATGCTGCGGGTGGACGTGTCGTGACAGCACCCACCAACGGCGCGAGCGGTATTATCCCGGCTGTACTGTGCTGGTATGATAAATTCATTCACGAGCTTGATACATACTCCGTTACCCGCTTTTTACTGACCGCTGGTGCCATCGCCATTCTGTTCAAAAAAAATGCCTCTATTCTGGGTTCTGAAGTTGGATGTCAGGGGGAAATAGGTGTTGCCAGTTCAATGGCGGCAGCAGGATTAGCAGAACTTATGGGCGGGTCAGTGGCTCAGGTACTTAGCGCGGCAGAAATTGCGATGGAGCATCATTTAGGTTTGACCTGTGATCCAGTTGGCGGGCAGGTACAAATTCCTTGTATTGAACGAAATGCTATTTCAGCTGTGAAAGCTATCAACGCAACGACGATGGCGTTGAGTCGCATAAGCGAGCCGTGCATTACGCTGGATGAGATAATTTCCGCGATGTATGAAACCGGAAAGGATATGAGCGCTAAATACCGTGAAACTTATCATGGCTGTCTGAGCAAATTGCAGCCAAGAAAAAAGGATGCGTAAGATGAAATATAATACGATGAATAACAACGAAATTATTTTATCACTGTGCGCTCGCATTAAAGAAACGCGTATCTCATTATCATTGACCCAACAGCAGTTAGCCGAGCGTGCATTGGTGGGCATAGCAACGGTCAAGCGGATTGAAAAGGGGGGAAGTTTAAATCTTGATACTCTCATTTCTCTTCTGCGCGCGCTGAATAAATTGCAAAATCTCGATGCCATATTGTTCGAAGCAGAAATGCGTAATTTCAACGAAAATAGTTCCAGCGGCGAAGGGGCAGGGCGACTACAGGTACGCCAGCAACTGACAGATTTAAACCAGAAGTCTCCAGCCCCGCACGCAGATGACCATAATTTTAGTACGGCGCTGGAAAATACCCTCTGCTGGTGATTATTTCTGTAAATACTGCGCATGGAAGCGCAGATGATCCTCTATAAAAGAGGCAATAAAGTAGTAACTGTGATCATATCCCGGCTGAATACGCAGCGTCATCGGCCACGCTTTTTGACGCGCGGCTTCTGCCAGCACTGCGGGTTGTAGCTGGTCGGCAAGAAACTGATCATTATCGCCCTGATCAATCAGTGTCGGGATCGCATCCTGCGCATTACTCGCATACATCAGCGCGCAACTGTCCCATTCCATCCAGTCATTTTTATCCTCACCCAGATAAGTGCTAAACGCTTTTATTCCCCACGGGACGCTGCACGGATTCACAATCGGCGCAAAGGCGGAAACACTGGTGTATTTGCCAGGATTTTTCAGCGCCATAATCAATGCGCCGTGACCACCCATGGAATGACCGCTAATAGCGCAGCGATCGCTGACGTTAAATTGCGATTGAATGAGAGTCGGTAATTCATCGCGCAGATAATCGTACATCCTGTAATGCGTCGCCCACGGTTTTTGTGTTGCGTTGAGATAAAACCCCGCGCCCTGACCTAAATCGTAGCCGTCGTCGTTGGCTACTTGTTCGCCGCGCGGACTGGTGTCTGGCATCACCAGTACAATCCCCAGTTCCGCCGCTACGCGTTGGGCCCCCGCTTTGGAGGTGAAGTTCTCGTCATTGCAGGTTAATCCGGAGAGCCAGTACAGCACCGGCGGCGGGGTGTGATCGCGAGGCGGTGGAAGAAAGATGCTGAACGTCATCGGGCAATTTAAGGTACTGGAGTCGTGCCGCCAGCGTTGTTGCCAGCCTTCAAAACAGCGGTGCTCTTCGAGCATTTCCATGCGTGGCTCCTTGTTGTGTTGTTTGCAATTTCTTCATCATACCGTTTATTCAATGTGCTGTGAGTAACTTTCACTTCCGTATATACATAACGATGTTTTAACATCTGCTGATGAAAGGCAGCGGCAATTACAATAATTATCGCTGTGAATACTGGATTATGTGCGCCGCCTCACGCACAATAATCAGGCTGTAAATCAGCTTAATAACTTTGCCCCCACGCAGGGCGGAGGCGTCACACCTGCAGGAGAAATCATAAATGCCATCACTCAGTAAAGAAGCGGCCCTGGTTCATGAAGCGTTAGTTGCGCGAGGACTGGAAACACCGCTGCGCCCGCCCGTGCATGAAATGGATAACGAAACGCGCAAAAGCCTTATTGCTGGTCATATGACCGAAATCATGCAGCTGCTGAATCTCGACCTGGCTGATGACAGTTTGATGGAAACGCCGCATCGCATCGCTAAAATGTATGTCGATGAAATTTTCTCCGGTCTGGATTACGCCAATTTCCCGAAAATCACCCTCATTGAAAACAAAATGAAGGTTGATGAAATGGTCACCGTGCGCGATATCACCCTGACCAGTACCTGTGAACACCATTTTGTTACCATCGATGGCAAAGCGACGGTGGCTTATATCCCGAAAGATTCGGTGATCGGTCTGTCAAAAATTAACCGTATCGTGCAGTTCTTTGCCCAGCGTCCGCAGGTGCAGGAACGTCTGACGCAGCAAATTCTCATTGCGCTACAAACGCTGCTGGGCACCAATAACGTGGCTGTCTCTATCGATGCGGTACATTACTGCGTGAAGGCGCGTGGCATCCGCGATGCAACCAGTGCCACGACAACGACCTCTCTTGGTGGATTGTTCAAATCCAGTCAGAATACGCGCCACGAATTTCTGCGCGCTGTGCGTCATCACAACTGATTAAAAGGCAGGAACCATGGAGCGCAACGTCACGCTCGATTTTGTTCGCGGCGTCGCCATTCTGGGGATCCTGCTATTAAACATCAGCGCCTTTGGGCTACCAAAGGCGGCTTATCTCAATCCCGCCTGGTACGGCACTATTACGCCGCAGGATGCATGGACCTGGGCATTTCTCGATCTCATCGGCCAGGTGAAATTCCTCACGCTTTTTGCGCTGCTGTTTGGTGCTGGCCTGCAAATGTTGCTGCCCCGTGGCAGACGCTGGATCCAGTCGCGGTTAACGCTGTTAGTCTTGCTGGGCTTTATTCACGGTTTATTGTTCTGGGACGGCGATATTCTGCTGGCTTACGGGCTGGTGGGCTTAATCTGCTGGCGGCTGGTGCGCGATGCGCCATCGGTAAAAAGCCTGTTTAATACAGGCGTCATGCTTTATCTGGTGGGGCTTGGCGTTTTGCTGTTATTGGGGCTGATTTCCGACAGCCAGACCAGCCGCGCCTGGACGCCGGATGCATCGGCTATTTTGTATGAAAAATACTGGAAGCTTCACGGCGGCGTTGAAGCGATCAGTAATCGTGCCGATGGTGTTGGCAACAGTTTACTGGCACTGGGCGCACAGTATGGCTGGCAACTGGCAGGGATGATGCTCATTGGTGCGGCGCTGATGCGCAGCGGCTGGCTGAAAGGGCAGTTCAGCTTACGTCACTATCGTCGTACTGGTTTTGTGCTGATGGCGATTGGGGTGATCATTAACCTTCCTGCCATCGCCCTGCAATGGCGGCTGGACTGGGCCTATCGCTGGTGCGCCTTTTTACTTCAGATGCCGCGGGAACTGAGTGCGCCGTTTCAGGCGATTGGCTATGCGTCGCTATTTTATGGCTTCTGGCCGCAATTAAGCCGCTTTAAGCTGGTTCTGGCAATCACCTGCGTCGGACGGATGGCGCTGACCAACTATCTATTGCAAACGCTGATTTGTACCACGCTTTTTTACCACCTCGGTTTGTTTATGCATTTTGACCGCCTGGAGCTGCTGGCGTTTGTTATTCCGGTATGGCTGGCGAATATCCTCTTCTCTGTTATCTGGCTGCGTTACTTCCGCCAGGGGCCGGTGGAATGGCTCTGGCGTCAGTTAACTTTACGTGCTGCCGGACCTGCATTATCTAAAACATCAAGATAACGATCTGGATCACATTCATTAACAAAATGGTTGTAACCGTTTCCATTGCTGTGACTCGATTCACGAAGTCCTGAATTCAGTGCTGACAAAATAGCCGCCAGCAAGCAGGCATTTACTGCAATCTCATAACAGGTAGTGAATATGATCACCATTCGTGATGTAGCGCGTCAGGCTGGCGTCTCTGTGGCAACGGTTTCCCGGGTGCTCAATAACAGCACGCTGGTCAGTGCCGACACGCGTGAAGCAGTAATGAAAGCAGTGAGCGAGCTGGATTATCGGCCAAACGCCAATGCCCAGGCGCTGGCAACTCAGGTTAGCGATACCATTGGCGTGGTGGTAATGGACGTTTCTGATGCGTTTTTCGGCGCGCTGGTAAAAGCGGTGGATCTCGTCGCCCAGCAGCACCAGAAATATGTGCTAATAGGTAATAGCTATCATGAAGCGGAAAAAGAGCGTCATGCCATTGAGGTGTTAATTCGCCAGCGTTGTAACGCGTTGATTGTTCATTCAAAAGCGTTAAGCGATGATGAATTAGCGCAGTTTATGGATAACATCCCCGGTATGGTGTTAATCAACCGCGTTGTGCCAGGTTACGCCCATCGTTGCGTTTGCCTGGATAATCTCAGTGGTGCCCGAATGGCCACGCGCATGTTGCTCAATAATGGTCATCAACGTATTGGTTATCTTTCTTCCAGCCACGGTATTGAAGATGATGCCATGCGCAAAGCAGGCTGGATGAGTGCGTTGAAAGAGCAGGATATTATTCCGTCGGAAAGCTGGATTGGCACTGGCACCCCGGACATGCCAGGCGGTGAGGCGGCGATGGTTGAACTGCTGGGGCGCAATCTACAACTTACCGCTGTATTTGCATACAACGACAATATGGCCGCTGGCGCACTGACGGCATTAAAAGATAATGGTATTGCGATTCCGTTACATCTCTCAATCATCGGTTTCGATGATATTCCCATCGCTCGTTACACCGACCCACAATTAACGACCGTGCGTTATCCTATTGCTTCGATGGCAAAATTAGCTACCGAACTGGCCTTACAAGGGGCAGCAGGCAACATTGATCCTCACGCCAGCCACTGTTTTATGCCGACGTTAGTGCGTCGACATTCTGTCGCAACACGCCAGAATGCGGCGGCGATCACTAACTCAACAAATCAGTCGATGTAACCGCTTTCAATCTGTGAGTGATTTCACAGTATCTTAACAATGCGATAGCTATGATTGCACCGTTTTAACGTTGTAACCCGTATGTAACAGTGAATAATCACTTTCACCGAGGTAATAGCGTCATAACAACAATTAAAGCCGTTTTCTGGAGCGTTACCGGGCATGGAAGAACGAATTTTAAAAAGTGAGCTTCGGCGTTCAGTAACACTTCATTAACTCTACTGCCCCGCCGAGCATTTATCTCAAGCACTACCCTGCATAAGAAAAACCGGAGATACCATGAATAAGAAGGTGTTAACCCTGTCTGCTGTAATGGCCAGTATGTTATTCGGTGCCACTGCACACGCTGCTGATACCCGTATTGGTGTAACAATCTATAAGTACGACGATAACTTTATGTCTGTTGTGCGCAAGGCTATCGAACAAGATGCGAAAGCCGCGCCAGATGTTCAGCTGCTGATGAATGATTCTCAGAATGACCAGTCCAAGCAGAACGATCAGATCGACGTATTGCTGGCGAAAGGGGTGAAGGCACTGGCGATCAACCTGGTTGACCCGGCAGCTGCGGGTACGGTGATTGAGAAAGCGCGCGGGCAAAACGTGCCGGTGGTTTTCTTCAACAAAGAACCGTCTCGTAAGGCGCTGGATAGCTACGATAAAGCCTACTATGTCGGCACTGACTCCAAAGAGTCCGGCATTATTCAGGGCGATTTGATTGCTAAGCATTGGGCGGCAAACCAGGATTGGGATCTCAACAAAGACGGTCAGATTCAATTCGTACTGCTGAAAGGTGAACCGGGCCATCCGGATGCAGAAGCACGCACCACTTACGTGATTAAAGAGCTGAACGACAAAGGCATCAAAACTGAACAGTTACAGTTAGATACCGCTATGTGGGATACCGCTCAGGCGAAAGATAAGATGGACGCCTGGCTGTCTGGCCCGAACGCCAACAAAATCGAAGTGGTTATCGCCAACAACGATGCGATGGCAATGGGCGCAGTAGAAGCACTGAAAGCACACAACAAGTCCAGCATTCCAGTGTTTGGTGTCGATGCGCTGCCAGAAGCTCTGGCACTGGTGAAATCCGGTGCACTGGCGGGCACCGTATTGAACGACGCTAACAACCAGGCGAAAGCGACTTTTGATCTGGCGAAAAACCTGGCCGATGGCAAAGGTGCGGCTGATGGTACCAACTGGAAAATCGACAACAAAGTGGTCCGCGTACCTTATGTTGGCGTAGATAAAGACAACCTGGCTGAATTCAGCAAGAAATAAGACTGATTGGGCGCAGTCATTTACTGCGCCCTTATTGTATGGCCAACAAGGTAAAATTATATGGTCAGCTCAACGACTCCGTCTTCCGGGGAATACTTGTTGGAAATGAGCGGTATCAACAAGTCTTTTCCGGGTGTTAAGGCACTTGATAACGTTAATTTAAAAGTCCGGCCACATTCTATCCATGCATTAATGGGGGAAAACGGCGCAGGAAAATCAACATTATTAAAATGCCTGTTTGGTATTTATCAAAAAGACTCCGGCACCATTTTGTTCCAGGGTAAAGAGATCGATTTCCATTCTGCCAAAGAAGCACTGGAAAATGGTATTTCGATGGTACACCAGGAATTAAACCTGGTATTGCAACGTTCGGTGATGGACAACATGTGGCTGGGGCGGTATCCCACCAAAGGCATGTTTGTCGATCAGGACAAAATGTACCGCGAAACCAAAGCGATTTTTGATGAGCTGGATATTGATATCGATCCGCGTGCGCGCGTCGGCACATTATCCGTTTCGCAAATGCAGATGATCGAAATCGCCAAAGCGTTTTCCTATAACGCGAAAATTGTGATTATGGATGAACCGACATCTTCGTTAACTGAAAAAGAGGTCAATCATCTTTTCACTATTATTCGTAAATTAAAAGAGCGCGGCTGCGGTATTGTTTATATCTCGCATAAAATGGAAGAAATCTTCCAGTTATGTGATGAAGTCACCGTATTGCGCGACGGTCAGTGGATCGCTACCGAACCGCTGGCAGGGCTAACGATGGACAAGATCATCGCCATGATGGTTGGACGCTCTCTTAACCAGCGTTTCCCTGACAAAGAAAACAAGCCGGGCGAAGTGATTCTGGAAGTGCGTAATCTGACGTCGCTGCGCCAGCCGTCGATTCGCGATGTCTCGTTTGATCTGCATAAAGGGGAGATCCTCGGTATTGCCGGTCTGGTGGGGGCGAAACGTACCGATATTGTTGAGACGTTATTTGGTATTCGCGAGAAATCGGCTGGCACCATTACGTTGCACGGCAAAAAGATCAATAACCATAACGCTAACGAAGCCATAAACCACGGATTTGCACTGGTAACTGAAGAGCGCCGCTCAACGGGAATTTATGCCTATCTGGATATTGGCTTTAACTCGTTAATTTCCAATATCCGCAACTACAAAAATAAAGTTGGCTTGCTGGATAACTCGCGGATGAAAAGCGATACCCAGTGGGTAATTGATTCGATGCGGGTAAAAACGCCGGGACATCGTACGCAAATTGGTTCACTCTCCGGCGGTAATCAGCAAAAGGTAATTATTGGGCGCTGGCTGCTTACGCAACCAGAAATATTAATGCTCGATGAACCAACGCGCGGTATTGATGTCGGAGCGAAGTTTGAAATTTATCAGTTAATTGCCGAACTGGCGAAGAAAGGCAAGGGGATTATTATTATTTCCTCCGAAATGCCAGAGTTGTTAGGGATAACAGACCGTATTCTGGTCATGAGCAATGGTCTCGTTTCCGGAATTGTCGATACAAAAACAACAACGCAAAACGAAATTCTGCGTCTTGCGTCTTTGCACCTTTAAGATTAGGGGCCTCCCATGAGTGCGTTAAATAAGAAAAGTTTTCTTACTTACCTGAAAGAGGGCGGTATTTACGTCGTTCTTTTAGTTTTGCTGGCGATTATTATTTTCCAGGACCCAACTTTTTTAAGTCTGTTGAACTTAAGTAATATTCTCACCCAGTCATCGGTGCGTATTATTATCGCGCTTGGTGTGGCAGGATTAATTGTCACCCAGGGGACCGACCTTTCTGCGGGACGTCAGGTAGGGCTGGCAGCCGTGGTGGCAGCGACGTTATTGCAGTCCATGGATAACGCTAACAAAGTATTCCCGGAAATGGCGACGATGCCGATTGCGCTGGTAATTCTGATTGTCTGTGCCATTGGTGCGGTGATCGGTTTGATCAACGGCCTGATTATCGCTTATCTCAACGTGACGCCATTCATTACCACGCTCGGCACGATGATTATCGTCTACGGCATCAACTCGCTCTATTACGACTTTGTCGGGGCGTCGCCAATTTCTGGTTTTGACAGTGGCTTCTCTACCTTTGCTCAGGGCTTTGTTGCGCTGGGGAGCTTCCGTCTCTCTTACATCACTTTCTACGCGTTGATTGCGGTGGCATTCGTCTGGGTGTTGTGGAACAAAACCCGCTTCGGCAAGAACATTTTTGCCATTGGCGGTAACCCGGAAGCGGCGAAAGTTTCTGGTGTCAACGTTGGCCTGAACCTGCTGATGATCTACGCGTTGTCTGGTGTGTTCTATGCCTTTGGCGGGATGTTAGAAGCCGGACGTATCGGCTCTGCCACCAACAACCTCGGCTTTATGTATGAGCTGGATGCTATCGCAGCGTGCGTGGTGGGCGGCGTATCGTTTAGCGGCGGTGTGGGGACGGTACTTGGTGTAGTGACAGGGGTAATTATCTTTACCGTTATCAACTATGGCCTGACGTACATCGGCGTAAACCCGTACTGGCAGTACATCATCAAAGGGGCGATTATTATCTTCGCCGTGGCGCTGGATTCACTGAAATACGCGCGTAAGAAGTGATGTGAATGTGGGTATTGCCGGATGCGCCGCATCCGGCAATCGGTGCCAAATGCCGGATGCGACGCTGGTGCTACAACGTTACCGGGTGTTCTTTCTCTCCCTTCTTAAACTTCACTTCCCCGAGATCAATACAACCAACCGGGCAAACATGACCACAAAGCAGACAACCAACGCACTTCTCGGTATTACAATGCGGTGTGCGCGTTTTCTCGCTCCATTCCATCGCCTGGTGACCGCCGTCGTAACAGGAAATATAACAGCGTCCACAGCCAACACATTTATCGAGATTGATATGGGGATAGACGATATAGCTACGGTCTAAATCTTCCGCCGGGACAATATTGTGATTCGCCAGACCTACCATCTCCTGCAACGAATCAAATCCCTGATCGGCGAGATAATGCGATAACCCGCTTGCCATATCTTCCACTATCCGATACCCGTACTGCATAATGCCGGTGGTCACCTGTAACGTTGCTGCGCCGAGCAATAAAAACTCTGCTGCATCTTCCCAGGTTTCAATACCGCCGATACCGCTAATCGGGAAATCGCGCAGCTCTGGATGGGTGCGCATTTGCTGAATAAAGCGTAGGGCGATCGGTTTTACCGCTTTACCGGAATATCCGGAAATACTCGATTTACCGTTAACGATCGGCATACCAATTTTCTGATTAAGATCGATATTGGTGATGGATTTAACGGTATTAATCGCCGCAATGCCATCTGCGCCGCCGCGCTTCGCAGCCAGCGCCACTTCGCACATATCACCGATATTCGGCGTCATCTTCGCCAGCATCGGCAGCGTAGAACCACGTTTCACTGCCCGACAATATTTTTCTACCAGCTCCGGGCTTTGCCCGACATCACTACCCATCGCATGAGAAGTCATTTGCGGACAGGAGAAGTTACACTCGATCATATCCGCACCAGCTTCTTGCACTAGCCGCGCCAGATCCTCCCACTGCTGTTCATTTTCGCCCATGATCGAAGCTATCAATACTTTGTCCGGATAATCTTCTTTCAGCCGACGCAGGGCGGCCAGATTCTCCTCCAGAGGATGTTCGGCAATCTGCTCCATATTTTTGAAGCCGATAAAACCGGTATCTTCTTTCACCAGATGATCAAAACGTGGTGAGACTTCGTTGGCGATAAAAAAGCCGATCGTTTTAAATACCACGCCACCCCAGCCCGTGTCGTAGGCTTTGGCGCACATCTCATAGCAATTGCCTACCGGCGAAGAAGAGAGGCAGAACGGGTTGGGAAACTTCACGCCGCAAAAGGTAATCGAAAGATCTTTCGTTAACATGAGCAAGCTCCCTCTAAATAGTGATGAATTGCCTCAGCGGCTTCTTTCCCGGTTTTCACGGCATAAACCACGGTTTTGTCACCCTCAACAATATCGCCAGCAGCAAAGACTTGCGGGTCGCGGGTCTGGTAATTTTTTGTTTTGATGGTGTTACGCTGTGGCTCTAACTCCGCAAAGGCATCCAGTCTGGCATGCTGACCGACGGCGAGAATAATTTTATCTGCCGCCATCGTCAGTTCGCCCGGTAAGCGTACATGCTTAAACGTGACTTTATTGCCTTCCACGGCCACTGGTGTGAATCCATCGATGATCGAAACGCCCAACTCCCGGGCGCTGGCAAACTCTTTTTCGCTTGCCGGAAACTCATCTAACTCTTCACGTGCTACGCAGGTTACCGCCTGACAGCCGAGAACTTTCAGCGTGCTGGCAACGTCCATCGCGACATCACCGCCGCCGATAATTAATGCGCTTTGTGGAATGCTGATATCGCCCTGCGCCTGCCGTGCACGTTGCAAGAAGTCGACGGCAATCTCAACGTCGCTATGCTCAAACAGCGGTAGCCCGGAACCGCCCGACAACCCTACGGTGACAAGTACTGCGCGGTTTTCCGCTTTCAGTTGCTCCAGGGTGAGTACTTTACCGATTTCGTTATTGCACTTAATGGTCACCCCCATTTTTTCGATACGGGCGATCTCTGCATCCAGCACGGTTTGCGGCAAACGAAATTGCGGAATACCGTTACACAGCCAGCCACCGGGTTGCGCTTCTTTTTCATAAATAGTGACGTCGTACCCCATATTTGTCAGCGTCACGCTGGCCTGCAATCCAGCAGGACCTGCGCCAATAATGGCGACTTTGCCGAGCGTTTTAGTACCAGGCTGATAAATTTCCATCCCGGTTTGTTGTTCAAAATCAGTGATAAAACGCTGTAAGCGACCGATATCAATGGGATCATCAACACCGGCACGGGTACAACCGCTTTGACATAATTTCTCCGTTGGGCAAACTCTGGCGCATACAGCACCTAAGGCATTATTTTCGCGAATTGTCTCGGCAGCGCCTTTAAAATTACGAAAGTAGATTGAGCGTATAAATTTCCCCGGATCGGTTTGTGCCGGGCAAGCCTGACTACAGGGAGCGTCGTGACATAATAAACAGCGAGAGGCTTCTTTAATCGCCAGTAAAGGCGTAAAAGCCGGAGTGAGTTCATCCAGATAATTTTGTTGCGGCATGTGATCTTCCTTAATGCTATGAGTAATTAAGGCGAACGCTAAATATACTCGTCATACTTCAAGTTGCATGTGCTGCGTCTGCGTTAGCTCACCCCAGTCACTTGTCGCCTTCCTGCAACTCGAATTATTTAGAGCATAAATATTGCTTGCTGATATTAAGGCTAAGCGTGTGGGGAAATTTAAACTGTGAAAGAATTCACAAATAGCTGCGGTTCAGAATGTTATATCCGCAGCTTATTGACTGAAGTAATAATTATTCTCAATAATTAACAGGGGAGGGACAATATTAACGATAGAAAATAAGATAAATAATCATACCAATAGATAAAATTCCGAAGCCACTATATGCCACTATATAAGCAAAGAAAAGTCCGGGATTTTTTGCTCGCCAGACATACACCGGTTCCGGTGCATTTTTAACCCGTTTATCAATCGCGCCTGCGCGCCAGCCTTTCCATGCTTCGCGAAAACAAAATATCGGGATAAGGAAAAAAACGGCAACCACAAAAAACTGCTGTACATCCATAACTACTTTCCTTGTTTCTTCTGTAATTCAAGTAACTGTTCGGGCGTGACGGCGGGATACCCCTGTGCATCTTCCGGCACCTGGTGCATAGCCGGAATAGGCACAAGCGGCCCTAAAAAGCGCGGTTCACGTTTAAAAATATAAAGGTCAGCCAGCGCACCGAAACGGGCGGCAAATTCGCGAATACGTACTGACAGCATATCTTTTGGCGACGGTACGGCATAACACTGGGCCTGAATCCCCATATGTAGCGCTATAAATAATGCCCGCTCACAGTGGAAACGTTGGGTGATAATAATGAAATCATTAGTATCAAAAACTTTGCGTGTACGGACGATGGAATCCAGCGTACGAAAGCCTGCGTAATCGAGGACAATATCTGATGGGTCGACACCTGCGGCGATTAAATCTTTGCGCATGGTCTTTGGCTCATTATAACTTTGCAAAGCATTATCGCCGCTCAGTAATAGATAATTTACCTTGCCGCTGTTATAGGCATTAATCGCTCCTTGAATACGGTAGCGATAATACTGATTAATTACGCCAGTACGATAATATTTTGCTGTGCCGAGCACCACGCCGACCTGACGGTAGGGGAGATCCTGCAATTCGTCGTAGATATAAGGCGCGGTTTTCCAGCTCATCCAGCGATCGAGGCCGAGCACAGTCAACAGCAGCAAGCCGATCAGGACTAACAGGCTGTAGAACACGCGCTTTAACATGCAGGAGACTCGATCTAAGGAAAATTTCCATCAGGCTACTTTACCCGCTGGTTTTGCGCAAGAAACGGCAAACTGTTTGCCGGGATTTTCGACACCGGGAGAGGGCTGGCAAGTATGATGCGACGTTTATCAGTGTGTCAGACCTGAAGGCGGCCGGATAAGGCGTTCACGCCACATCCGGCACCAGGCTTAAGCGAGAAGCACGCGGTCGATACTGTGACAGCCGAGAGCTTTCAGCGTTGCGGAGGTGGCATCCCACTGAATCAACGGCGCATCGGCTTTTTCTGCCAGAACCGCGCGCTGGATATCCGGGTAATCATAACCCTTGAGATTCAACAAAATTAACGCCCCCTGCAACGGTGGTAGAGTCGGGTTAAATGCGGCGTTTTCAGCGTAGCTGCCGCTGAAAATACGACCGTCTTTACATTCCAGCGCTACACCGCTTGGCGACTTACTGTAAGGCATGTGTGAACGATTTGCCGCTGCAATCGCCGCCTGAGAAAGCGCATCACCAGTCAGCGCATAGCCGTGATCCTGCTCGTCCATCAGCAGCGTTTTAATCTCCAGATCCTTCGGCCCAAAGGCATCCGGCAGATAGTCACGCAGCGCGTGTGCCTCGCGGCCCGGCAGGTGAATACGCAGATCCAGACCGCTGTTCAGTTCATTCATAAACTGACGGCAGTGACCACAAGGCGTGTAGTTAACGGTGATGGCTGCGAGCGCTTTTTCACCACTCAACCAGGCGTGGCTGATCGCGCTTTGTTCGGCATGAACGGTTTGCTGCATTGTCGCACCAATAAATTCCATATTGGCACCGAAATACCAGGTTCCGCTCACACCGCGCGCAATTGCGCCAACATTAAAATTCGACAATGGCGTACGCGCACAGGCCGCCGCCAGCGGGAGTAGTGCGAATGCCAGCGCGTCTTCGTCCAGCCCCGTTGCGATCTTCAGCGATGAGACTTGCTCCCCGGTCAACAAAGCGGGGAAGTACTTGTCTGCCAGAATAGGTTCCAGTGCAGATTGCAAGTTATCCGCAAGTTGGGCAAAAGCGGTTTGAAAACGTGGATGCATGGCGTTGCCTCATAATCATGTAATGGGATAACAGTTTACGAACCCGTTATGGCTTTATATGTGATCTGAATCTCATTAATTGTGCAACGAATGAAACTTACATCAAAAATGCGCGACGCATCGCAAATTTTAGCCCATTACTGCCAGAATAATCGGGAAAAGGAACGGTGCGATCAGCGAAGTAATAATCCCGCATAACACCAGCGCCAGCGAACTAAATGCACCTTCCTGATAATCCAGCTCAGCACAGCGTGCCGTACCGAGGGCGTGCGAGGCTGTCCCCATCGCCAGACCGCGCGCTGCTTTGGTGCGAATACGCATCGCATTAAGTAACGTATGACCAAACACTGCGCCCAGAATACCGACGAAAATCACGCAAACTGCGCTGATTGCCGGAATACCGCCAATACTGCCGCCAACCGCCATTGCAATAGGCGTGGTGACTGATTTCGGCAGGATTGACGCGGCGATTTCCGGTGAAGCGCCCATCAACAATGCCACGGAAGTCCCCGTCACCATCGCAACCACGCTGCCGATAAAACAGATGGTGATGATCGATTTCCAGCGCGCGCGGATCTGGTGTAGCTGCTCATATAAAGGATAGGCCAGTGCGACAACCGCCGGTTGCAGCAGATCGTTTAGCACTTCGCTACCTTTAAAGTAGCTGTCGTAAGAGATGCCGGTCAGCATTAAAAAAGGAATGATCACCACCATTGCAACCAGCAATGGGTTAAGCAAGGGAAACTTATACCGCGCCGCCAGTTTGCGGGCGGCAAAAAAGACAATTAACGTTAGCGGCAATGACCACCAGATATTTGCCATCATTCTTCTGATCCTTTCTGACCTACGACTTTACGTTCACCGTGCACCAGTTGCGAACTCCAGCTCACCACCAGAAAAACCACCAGCGTACTGACTGCACAGGAAACCACTACCGGACCAAACTGTGCGCGGAGCAAATCAAAATATTGCATGACGCCTACGCCAATCGGCACAAACAATAGCGCCATATAGCGAATCAGTACGTAGCACCCCGGATTGACCCACTTTGCCGGAAGAATTTGCAAGGCCAGCAGGACAAACAAGATCAGCATCCCGATGATGCTGCCCGGAATGGTTACCGGTAGCAGGGAAGCAATGAAAATGCCTGCATACAGGCAGGCATAAATCAGGATAAAAGCGCGTAAATATTGCCAGATAATGTTCAGTGTCTTACTCATAATCAACACCCCAGATGAGATGGATTCATCATACAATTAATTCGTAAAACGTGCTACCGATCACATTAAGAATTCTCAGCATAGTTGAATTACAGGGAAGTAACATCGGGCGAGTGCCCAGTTCAGCACACTAATTCTGCTGTAAAAAGTGCAGAAACTGACTTAAAGCATAAGAAGGCGTTTCGTTATTACGCCAAAACACACCGACGCTGCCTTTCTGTTCAATCTTTGGCAGGTTGAGGATCACCAGTTGCCCCTGGCTGGCATAACGTTGCGCCAGGCGTAATGACAAAATAGAGATCATATTGCTGCTTTGTAACAGGTTGGTACTGACGTTCATCGACGCCGACTCAATCGTGTTTTCTGGCAGCATCACGCCGTGGTCTACCAGCGCATTATCAATGCTGATGCGGATGGGGGTACCTGTCGGCCAGACTATCCACCGCCAGTTAGCAAGATCATTCCAGCTGAGGGTGGCGTATTTCGCCAGTGGATGCTCAGGACGGGCGACAAAGCATACCGGCTCGGTGTAGAGCACGCGATAATTCAGCGGCAACTGCAACGCGCGACCGCCAATTCGCCCAACCACCACATCGACAGAACCTGCCAACAGATCTTGCAGCAATGGGGTCATCACCTTCTCTTCGATATTCAGGTGTAGAGTTGGCATCTCCTTGAGCAAATGCAAAATCGCCTGGGATACGCAGTCAGTGGCGACGGGAGAACAGCCAATTTTCAGACTGCCGACCAGTCCACCTTGTTTAAAGCGAGCCAGTTCATATTGCGATCTTTCCATGTCATTGATTAACCGTTGGGCATGTTGCAATAACAATTTGCCGCCTTCGGTCGGACGAAGCCCTTTGCTGTGCCGCTCAAAAAGTGTGAGTCCGATCTCATCTTCCAGTTGTGACAACCATTTCGAAAGCGCGGGTTGGGTGATATTCATCATCCGTGCGACATGGGTTAGATTGCCCTGTTCACCCAGCGCCACCAGCATTTGCAGGTGATGTAGTTTTAGTTTTTGCGCCCAGTTCGCCATTTGCCATAACCTCCAGGTTATCTCTCTGCCCGAAATGCCATTGTACATCTCATCTCTTTAATCACATTATCGCAACATATACAAAACAAAAGAAACATCTACCTTACCTGCACTGAGGCATTTACTATGACTCAACGACGTGATTTACAAGCACTTATCGATGCCGCTCCGGTCGGCAAGATGCAGTGGCGCGTTATCATCTGCTGTTTTCTGGTGGTAATGCTCGATGGTTTTGACACCGCGGCTATCGGCTTTATCGCCCCTGATATTCGCACTCACTGGCAGCTCACCGCAGGCGATCTCGCCCCGCTTTTTGGTGCGGGTCTGCTGGGATTAACCGCAGGCGCACTGCTTTGTGGCCCGTTGTCCGATCGCTTTGGTCGCAAGCGGGTGATTGAGCTGTGCGTCTTTTTGTTTGGCGCGTTAAGCCTCGCCTCGGCTTTCTCACCGGATCTGCAAACGCTGGTCTTCCTGCGCTTTCTCACCGGCCTGGGTCTGGGCGGCGCGATGCCGAACACCATCACCATGACCTCGGAGTATCTGCCTGCCCGCCGCCGCGGCGCGCTGGTGACGCTGATGTTTTGCGGCTTTACGCTGGGTTCGGCGTTTGGCGGGATTGTCAGTGCGCAGCTGGTGCCGGTGATTGGCTGGCACGGCATTCTGGTGTTGGGGGGCGTGTTACCGCTGATGCTGTTTGTCGCACTGCTGGTAGTTCTGCCGGAATCGCCACGCTGGCAGGTGCGCCGCCAGCTACCGCAGGCGGTGATTGCGAAAACCGTCAGCGCCATCACCCGCGAGCGTTATGTCGATACCCACTTTTATCTCATTGAATCAGCCTCCGTTACAAAAGGCAGCATTCGTCAACTGTTTATGGGACGTCAGTTACCCATTACGTTGATGTTGTGGGTAGTGTTCTTTATGAGCCTGCTGATTATTTACCTGCTCTCAAGCTGGATGCCAACGCTGTTGAACCATCGCGGCATAGACCTGCAACACGCGTCCTGGGTCACCGCCGCGTTCCAGATTGGCGGTACGTTGGGCGCGCTGGCGCTGGGCGTGCTGATGGATAAGTTCAATCCTTTCCGCGTGCTGGCGCTGAGCTATGCCGTAGGCGCTGTATGCATCGTGATGATTGGCTTAAGCCAGGATGGATTATGGCTGATGGCGCTGGCGATTTTCGGCACCGGCATTGGCATTAGCGGATCTCAGGTGGGGTTGAACGCGTTGACCGCAACGCTCTACCCAACGCAAAGCCGCGCCACGGGCGTGAGCTGGTCAAACGCCGTAGGCCGCTGCGGCGCGATTGTCGGCTCGCTTTCTGGCGGCCTGATGATGGCGATGAATTTCTCTTTTGACACCCTGTTTTTCATTATCGCTGTGCCCGCGGCGATCAGTGCGGTGATGTTAAGCCTGCTGATCACCGTGGTTCGCCAGTCGACCTCTGTCCCTGACTCACTGCCTCGCGCAGGCGTTGTGAACGAATAAGGAGCATCCTAATGACTGATAACAATCAAAAAAGCCGCGAGCAATTTTATCAGCATATTTCCGGGCAAAACCTGACCCCGCTGTGGGAGTCACTGCACCACCTGGTGCCGAAAACGCCCAACGCTAACTGTGCGCCAGCGTACTGGAATTATCAGGAGATCCGCCCGCTGCTGCTGGAGAGCGGCAGCCTGATTGGCGCGAAAGAAGCTGTGCGTCGTGTGCTGGTACTGGAAAACCCGGCGCTGCGCGGGCAGTCTTCCATTACCGCGACTTTATATGCCGGTTTGCAACTGATCATGCCGGGCGAAGTGGCACCGAGTCATCGTCATAATCAGTCGGCGCTGCGTTTTATTGTTGAAGGCAAAGGGGCATTTACCGCCGTTGATGGCGAACGCACGCCAATGAATGAGGGCGATTTTATCCTGACCCCACAATGGCGCTGGCACGATCACGGTAACCCTGGCGACGAACCGGTTATCTGGCTCGATGGACTGGATCTGCCATTAGTGAACACTCTGGGCTGCGGTTTTGCCGAAGATTACCCGGAAGAGCAACAACCGGTAACGCGTAAAGAGGGGGATTATCTGCCGCGTTATGCCGCCAATATGTTGCCGCTGCGCCATCAGACGGGTAACTCCTCACCGATCTTTAACTATCGTTATGACCGTAGCCGCGAAGTGCTGCACGATTTAACCCGCCTGGGCGATGCCGACGAGTGGGATGGCTACAAAATGCGCTATGTCAACCCGGTCACCGGCGGCTATCCGATGCCGTCGATGGGCGCCTTCCTGCAACTGCTACCGAAAGGGTTCGCCTCCCGCGTGGCGCGTACCACTGACAGCACTATCTACCATGTAGTGGAAGGTAGCGGACAAGTCACCATCGGCAATGAAATCTTCACCTTTAGTGCAAAAGATATCTTTGTGGTGCCGACCTGGCACGGCGTGTCATTCCAGACTACGCAAGATACCGTTTTATTCAGTTTTTCGGACAGACCGGTACAAGAAGCCCTGGGGCTGTTCCGCGAAGCGCGTTATTAATTTGGGAGAGAGAAAATGACTCAATATGTATTCGAACCACAAGCGCCCGTTACCGTACCGGTTGTTGGCAGTGATGAACAATTCCCCGTGCGCCGCGTTTACTGCGTTGGGCGTAACTATGCCGCCCACGCCCGCGAAATGGGCTTTGATCCGGATCGTGAACCCCCCTTCTTCTTCTGCAAACCAGCAGATGCCGTTGTTCCGGTCGCCGCTGGCGAAACGCTGGCGCTGCCGTATCCGGCGCAGACCGATAACTATCATTACGAAATTGAACTGGTGGTGGCGATTGGTAAAAAGGGCAGCGATATCCCACTGGAAAAGGCCCATGAATATGTCTGGGGTTATGCCACAGGCCTTGATATGACGCGCCGGGACCGTCAAATGGAAATGCGTCAGATGGGCCGCCCGTGGGAAATCGGCAAAGCATTTGATCTCTCGGCCCCCATCGCACCGCTGCACAAAGCCAGCGAAACCGGCGGTATTGATAACGCACCAATCTGGTTACAGGTAAACGGTGAAGATCACCAGCGCAGCGATATTCGGCATTTGATCTGGTCGGTGAATGAAACCATCAGCTACCTGTCAGGCTTCTTTGAGCTGCAACCGGGCGATCTGATCTTCACTGGTACGCCAGAAGGGGTGGGCCCGGTAGTGAAAGGTGATGTGATCACGGGCAACGTCGAGGGCTTAACCCCTATCGCGGTGAAGATTGTCTGAGGTGCATGATGAAGCTGTACAGTTTTTTTAATAGTTCAGCATCGTACCGGGTACGCATTGCGCTGGCGCTGAAAGGCATTAATTACCAGACCGAAGGGGTGAATATCCGTATTGGTCAGCAAAATGAACTGGCCTATCGGCGGATGAATCCTGTCGGGCTGGTGCCGACGCTGCTGACTGACGAGGGCGAGTCACTCGGTCAGTCGCTGGCGATTATTGACTGGCTGGATCGTCACTACCCGCAAGTTCCGCTGGTGCCGCAGGAAGAACCGGCCCGCAATAAGGTGCTGGAAATTGTCTATGCCATCGCCTGTGATATTCATCCATTGAATAACCTGCGCGTGCTGCGCTACCTGACCGAAGAGCTGAATGTCAGTGAAGAAGAGAAAAAACGCTGGTATGCGCACTGGATCCAGCAAGGGTTAAGCGCGGTGGAACAGCTACTGCGCCAGAGCCAGTCGGGGCAATTTTGTGTGGGTGAGACGCCGACGCTGGCAGACTGCTGCCTTGTTCCGCAGTGGGCGAACGCGCTACGTATGAACTGCGATCTGAGTGGATATCCGCGCTGCAAAGCGGTGTACGACGCCTGCACACAACTGCCAGCGTTCATTGCCGCAGCGCCAGAAAATCAACAAGATAAAATTTCAGCCTGACCAGGAGAACCATAATGACTAAAGTGACACGCGCAGTAATTGTGGGAGGCGGGATCGGCGGTGCGGCAACTGCGCTGTCACTGGCCCGCCAGGGGATCAAAGTGGTGCTGCTGGAAAAGGCGCATGAGATCGGTGAGATTGGCGCAGGTATCCAGTTGGGGCCAAATGCGTTTTCGGCGTTGGATAGTCTTGGTGTTGGCGAAATCGCCCGCCAACGTGCAGTATTCACCGATCACATCACCATGATGGACGCGGTGAACGCCGAAGAAGTGGTGCGTATTGAAACCGGGCAGGCCTTTCGTGACCATTTCGGCGGCCCTTACGCGGTGATCCACCGCGTTGATATTCATGCCTCGGTGTGGGAAGCGGTACTGACGCATCCGAACGTGGAGTATCACACCTCCACAAACGTCGTTGATATTCGCGAGACGCCGGACGATGTCACCGTTTTCGACGATCGAGGTAATAGCTGGAGCGGCGATATTTTGATTGGCTGTGATGGCGTGAAGTCAGTGGTGCGCCAGAGCTTATTAGGCGATGCGCCGCGCGTCACCGGTCATGTGGTCTACCGTGCGGTTATCGATTGTGCGGATATGCCGGAAGATTTACGTATTAATGCGCCGGTATTGTGGGCGGGTCCGCACTGTCACCTGGTGCATTATCCTTTGCGCGGCGGCAAGCAGTATAACCTGGTGGTGACATTCCACAGTCGCCACCAGGAAGAGTGGGGCGTGAAGGATGGCAGTAAAGAGGAAGTGCTTTCCTATTTTGAAGGCATTCACCCGCGTCCTCGCCAGATGCTGGATAAACCGACGTCATGGCGACGCTGGTCAACGGCCGATCGTGAACCGGTAGGGAAATGGGGGACTAACCGCATTACGCTGGTGGGCGATGCGGCCCATCCGGTGGCGCAGTATATGGCACAAGGTGCCTGTATGGCGCTGGAAGATGCAGTCACGCTGGGTAAGGCGCTGGCGCAGTGTGAGGGTGATGCGGCGCAAGCTTTTGCGCTGTATGAGTCGGTACGTATTCCGCGTACCGCGCGCATCGTCTGGTCGACCCGTGAAATGGGGCGGGTTTATCACGCCGCAGGGGTAGAACGTCAGGTACGTAACCTGCTGTGGAAAGGGAAATCGCAGGCAGAGTTTTATCGCGGCATGGAGTGGCTGTACGGCTGGAAAGAAGATAACTGTCTGCAACCACGCTGAGTACTTCTTACCCAATCAGGTGCACGGACGGTCCCCTCGCCCCTTTGGGGAGAGGGTTAGGGTGAGGGGAAAAATCTTGCCCGAATTAATCAGTAAGTCAGTTTGTCTGCAAACACCAGAGGCGCTAACATAGCGCCTCATTTTTTTGCGGGTGATGATATGCGTGTGTTACTGGCGCCGATGGAGGGTGTACTCGACTCTCTGGTGCGTGAATTGCTGACCGAAGTTAACGACTACGATCTGTGCATCACCGAGTTTGTCCGCGTGGTGGATCAACTGCTGCCGGTAAAAGTTTTTCATCGCATTTGCCCGGAGCTACAAAACGCCAGCCGAACGCCATCCGGTACGCTGGTGCGCGTGCAATTGCTGGGTCAGTTCCCACAATGGCTGGCAGAGAACGCCGCCCGTGCGGTGGAGTTAGGTTCCTGGGGCGTGGATCTTAATTGCGGCTGTCCGTCGAAAACGGTTAACGGTAGCGGCGGCGGGGCGACACTACTCAAAGATCCTGAACTCATCTACCAGGGTGCAAAAGCGATGCGTGAAGCTGTACCGGCGCATTTGCCCGTCAGTGTGAAAGTGCGCCTGGGCTGGGACAGCGGTGAGAAGAAATTTGAAATCGCCGATGCGGTTCAACAGGCTGGCGCTACGGAGTTGGTGGTGCATGGGCGGACAAAAGAGCAGGGTTACCGCGCGGAGCATATTGACTGGCAGGCGATTGGCGAGATTCGCCAACGGCTGAATATTCCGGTGATTGCCAACGGTGAAATCTGGGACTGGCAGAGCGCGCAACAGTGTATGGCGATAAGCGGCTGTGACGCGGTGATGATTGGTCGCGGAGCGCTCAATATTCCCAATCTGAGCCGAGTGGTAAAATATAACGAACCGCGAATGCCGTGGCCGGAGGTGGTTGCTTTGCTACAAAAATATACCCGTCTGGAAAAGCAGGGCGATACCGGGTTATATCACGTTGCGCGGATTAAACAGTGGTTGAGTTATTTGCGTAAAGAATACGATGAAGCAACAGAATTATTTCAGCATGTTCGGGTGTTGAATAATTCCCCTGATATTGCAAGGGCTATTCAGGCAATTGATATCGAGAAACTCTAAGAAACCATAGTGATGTTTTTTGACAATGTCTTAGCTCTTTATCAATAGGCCGCACGGTTGTTTGGTGGCGTCAAAATCGCCGAGGCGTTCCCTGAAGGCCGGGGCAGCCCACATGGATGTGGGCTGAGGGCGCGTTTTACAGGGATGTTACCTCGCGCCCGACCCGGTAGCCGTAAGGGATAAGCCGAGGGCACCGCGCAGCGGCGATTTTGTTCGCCAGAGCCCGGGGGTGCAGGGGGCGGCGGCGACTGGTCGCCCCTTGCGCGCTCCTTGCGCTAGTGATTATATGAAGCAATGCACATGACAGGAGCGCAACAGGATGAGAGACTGAAATATTCTCGTTATTTTCGGATCTGATGACGTTAATTAATTTTAAAATATCATCTTAAATACGCCAGTCACCACCAGTAGTCCAATCAGGAAAATAATCAATACAGCCCAGAGTATAATTTTCATTGGCGTTCCTTTATTTGTGAGTGTCGAATAAGTATAGGAAAAAACGAAGCCCTTTGCCGTTACTCATAAGTGATTAAGATAAATCGGAGAATATCATTCACTTACTGTATATTTTTCTGAATATGTCGTTTTATTGCCACTGATGTATTGCCACGCGAAACTAAAAAATATATTGCATCACACGGTAATCTCCGCGCACCTTTTCTTACCTGACTATTCCTCCATGAATCGTGATTCCTTTTACCCAGCCATCGCCTGTTTTCCTCTGTTACTGATGCTGGCCGGGTGTGCACCTATGCATGAAACCCGCCAGGCGTTAAGCCAGCAAACACCCGCTGCGCAAGTTGACACCGCATTACCCACGGCGCTGAAAAATGGTTGGCCAGACAGCCAATGGTGGCTGGAGTATCACGATAATCAACTTACTTCATTAATTAACAATGCACTGCAGAACGCACCGGATATGCAGGTGGCTGAACAGCGCATTCAGCTGGCTGAAACCCAGGCGAAGGCAGTTGCCACTCAGGATGGCCCTCAGATCGATTTTTCTGCGGATATGGAGCGGCAAAAAATGTCGGCAGAAGGGCTAATGGGGCCGTTTGCTCTGAACGATCCTGCCGCAGGTACGACCGGTCCGTGGTACACCAATGGTACTTTTGGCTTAACGGCGGGCTGGCATCTTGATATTTGGGGAAAGAATCGGGCGGAGGTTACTGCTCGCCTCGGTACGGTTAAAGCACGGGCGGCGGAACGCGAGCAAACCCGCCAATTGCTGGCTGGCAGCGTAGCCCGCCTGTACTGGGAGTGGCAAACCCAGGCAGCGTTAAACACTGTTTTGCAGCAAATCGAAAAAGAGCAGAACACCATTATCGCGACCGATCGCCAGCTATATCAGAACGGGATTACTTCTTCAGTTGAAGGTGTGGAAACCGATATTAATGCCAGCAAGACCCGGCAGCAGCTCAACGATGTCGTGGGAAAAATGAAAATTATTGAGGCACGGTTAAGCGCACTTACAAATCACCAGACAAAGGCATTGAAGCTTAATCCGGTCGCGTTGCCGAAAGTGGCAAGCCAGCTTCCTGATGAACTGGGGTACTCCTTACTGGCCCGGCGGGCAGATTTGCAGGCGGCGCACTGGTACGTTGAGTCATCGCTAAGCACCATTGATGCGGCAAAAGCGGCATTTTATCCTGACATCAACCTGATGGCCTTCCTGCAACAGGATGCGTTGCACTTAAGCGATTTGTTCCGTCATTCCGCGCAGCAAATGGGCGTTACGGCAGGCCTGACGCTACCCATTTTCGATAGTGGTCGTCTTAACGCCAACCTGGATATCGCGAAAGCCGAAAGCAACTTGTCGATCGCCAGCTACAACAAAGCGGTGGTTGAAGCGGTGAATGATGTGGCGCGGGCTGCCAGTCAGGTTCAGACATTGGCCGAGAAAAACCTGCATCAGGCGCAAATTGAACGCGATGCCTTACGTGTGGTAGGTCTTGCACAGGCGCGCTTTAACGCGGGCATCATTGCCGGTTCCCGCGTCAGCGAAGCCAGAATCCCGGCGCTGCGTGAGCGTGCCAATGGCCTGTTATTGCAAGGGCAGTTGCTGGATGCCTCCGTTCAACTAACCGGGGCGCTGGGCGGGGGGTACAAACGTTGATGATATGCGCCTTCTATACTTAACGTTTATTCAGCGTTAAGTGGAGAACTCGATGGCACAGGTCGCGATTATTACCGCTTCCGATTCGGGGATCGGCAAAGAGTGCGCGTTATTACTGGCGCAGCAGGGTTTTGATATTGGTATTACCTGGCACTCAGATGAAGAAGGGGCAAAAGATACCGCGCGTGAGGTGGTTAGCCACGGCGTACGTGCGGAGATGGTGCAGCTCGATCTCGGTAAACTGCCAGAGGGGGCACTGGCGCTGGAGAAACTTATTCAACGGCTGGGGCGCATCGATGTGCTCGTGAATAATGCGGGCACAATGACCAAAGCACCGTTTCTTGATATGGCTTTCGATGAGTGGCGCAAGATTTTTACCGTTGATGTTGATGGTGCATTTTTATGCTCGCAAATTGCGGCCCGCCAGATGGTGAAACAAGGGCAGGGCGGTCGCATCATCAACATTACGTCGGTACATGAGCATACGCCGCTGCCGGATGCCAGCGCCTATACAGCCGCTAAACATGCACTCGGTGGGCTAACCAAAGCGATGGCGCTGGAGCTGGTCAGGCATAAGATTTTGGTGAATGCAGTCGCGCCTGGGGCTATCGCCACGCCAATGAATGGCATGGATGACGGCGACGTGAAGCCCGACGAGGAGCCTTCGATTCCCCTGCGGCGTTTCGGCGCAACGCATGAGATTGCCAGCCTGGTGGCGTGGTTATGCTCTGAAGGCGCAAATTACACCACCGGGCAGTCGTTAATTGTCGATGGTGGCTTTATGCTGGCGAATCCGCAGTTCAACCCAGAATAGCGCAGTGAGGTGCGTGGTTGTTTCAATGGGTAATCTTTGGTAGGCATGATAAGACGTGCAAGCGTCGCATCAGGCATGGTGCGACGGATGTCGGATGCGGCGCAAACGCCTTATTCTAGGCAATGGTTTTACGCCTGATCATCCGGCTTTTTCTTCCCGCGTCGTTTCAGCCACCAGCGCACGCCAACCACCAGAACCACGACCAGAATCAACCAGACCCAGTGCTTCAAATGCTGGTCGAGATTGTGCAACCACGGCGCAATCACCTGACCACCAGCATAACCGATAGTGGTAAAAATCAACGCCCAGGCAAATGCGCCGAGAATATTCAGCGGCAGAAAGATTTTCGGCGGCAGCTGGCTGGCACCAATCAGCGTCGGGCCAATGACCCGAAAGCCATACATAAAACGCGTACCAATGACAAACAGATACGGATGGCGTTGGATAAGTTTCTGCGCCCGCTCAATTTTATCCTGATGTTTCGAGAAACGGCGTAATAGCTTGCCGCCAAAGCGCCGCCCGCACAGATAAAGCACCTGGTCGCCAATCATGCCGCCAAGCGCCACAGAAAGTACCACCAGCGGGAACTTTAATAGTCCCTGATGTGCCGCAACGCCTCCCAGCAAAGTCACGGTTTCACCTTCCGCCAGGCTACCGATCACCAGCGCGGCATAACCATATTGTGAGATGAGTGTATTGAGATCCATAGGCCCGTCTGTCTCCCTTTGGTTGCTTGTAAGCATACACCCTGTGAATCATTCACGCTGAAAAAGGACGCTCATCAGACGGTGCAAATTCTATGAATGCACAAAAAATAATCACAAGCTGACTTATACTTGAACTGTCAGGTTCATGAACTCACAACAAGGGGGCGGTATGAGCCATGTCTGGGGACTGTTTTCCCATCCCGATCGTGAAATGCAGGTGATTAATCGCGAAAACGAAACGATTTCTCATCACTACACCCACCACGTTTTGCTGATGGCGGCAATTCCGGTGATTTGCGCCTTCATTGGCACCACGCAAATTGGCTGGAATTTTGGCGATGGCACTATCCTGAAGTTATCCTGGTTCACCGGACTGGCGCTGGCCGTCTTGTTTTATGGCGTTATGCTGGCTGGGGTCGCGGTGATGGGGCGGGTCATTTGGTGGATGGCACGCAATTACCCGCAGCGTCCGTCGCTTGCGCACTGTATGGTCTTCGCGGGCTACGTTGCGACGCCGCTGTTTTTAAGCGGTCTGGTGGCGCTTTACCCGCTGGTCTGGTTGTGTGCGCTGGTCGGCACGGTGGCGCTGTTTTACACCGGCTACCTGCTTTACCTCGGTATTCCAAGCTTCCTGAATATCAACAAAGAGGAAGGCCTTAGCTTCTCCAGTTCGACGCTGGCGATTGGCGTGCTGGTACTGGAAGTGCTGCTCGCCCTTACCGTTATACTATGGGGTTACGGTTATCGTTTGTTCTAGAAAGTTCTTTTGTGTTGCATTGCTGGCGTAAATGTCAGCAATGCAGCATTTCCTCACGATTCTCCTTTGACGATCGCACTTTTTGCTCGTTATGATGGCGTCGCTAGCCTCAGTAAATCCTTACTCCGGCGGTGCGCAACCCGTGCGCGTGAACCACTATCTGAATGCTCATCATGCCGAAATTTCGAGTTTCTTTATTTAGCCTGGCCCTGATGCTGGCTGTGCCTTTTGCACCACAGGCCGTTGCGAAAACGGCAGCCGCTACCACCGCTTCACAGCCGGAAATTGCCTCCGGTAGCGCGATGATTGTTGATCTGAATACCAACAAAGTGATCTATTCGAACCACCCGGATTTGGTGCGTCCGATTGCGTCTATCAGTAAATTAATGACCGCGATGGTTGTGCTGGATGCACGATTGCCGCTGGATGAAAAACTGAAAGTGGATATCAGCCAGACGCCGGAGATGAAAGGGGTCTATTCGCGCGTACGACTGAACAGCGAAATCAGCCGTAAAGAGATGCTGTTGCTGGCGCTGATGTCTTCAGAAAACCGCGCGGCGGCAAGCCTTGCGCACCATTATCCCGGTGGTTACAAAGCCTTTATTAAGGCGATGAATGCGAAAGCGAAATCGCTCGGAATGAACAACACGCGCTTTGTTGAACCGACCGGATTGTCGGTGCATAACGTTTCAACTGCCCGTGACTTAACCAAACTGCTCATTGCCAGCAAACAATATCCGTTGATTGGTCAGTTAAGTACTACCAGGGAAGATATGGCAACCTTCTCTAACCCGACGTATACGCTGCCGTTCCGCAATACTAACCATCTGGTGTATCGCGATAACTGGAATATTCAGTTAACCAAAACCGGCTTTACCAATGCGGCGGGCCATTGTCTGGTGATGCGTACGGTTATCAATAATAAACCGGTGGCGCTGGTAGTGATGGATGCGTTTGGCAAATATACCCATTTTGCCGATGCCAGCCGCCTGCGTACCTGGATTGAAACCGGTAAAGTGATGCCTGTTCCGGCAGCAGCGTTGAGCTATAAAAAACAAAAAGCCGCCCAGATGGCGGCGGCGGGGCAGACGGCGCAGAACGATTAAGGGTAGGCAGGATAAGGCGTTTACGCCGCATCAGGCATTCGGAGCACAATGCCTGATGCGATGCTTGCGCATCTTATCAGGCCTACAAACGTGACGCGTCCGTAGGCAGGATAAGGCGTTCACGCCGCATCCGGCATTCGGTGCACGATGCCTGATGCGATGCTTCTATTTGCATCAGACATCCAGCCGTATTTACTCCACTTCCTGCCAGTTTTTCCGCTTACTGGTTTTACCGATCCCCGGATTCATGCTGTTGGTCGGATCGTTCTCGCGATAGAACTTCTGCAACGTCTCCGGTGCTTTATACAAATGACCGACGTTATGCTCGGCAGGGTATTGCGCGCCGCGCTGCTGTAGCAGTTCCAGCATCTGTTCTTTCAACGCATGCACATCCACGCCTTTTTTAACGATGTAATCCTGATGGAAGACATAGCACATAAAATGGCCGTAATAGAGCTTGTGCACCAACTGACTGTCGATCTCCGGCGGTAAATGCTCATACCATTCGGTGTCGTTACGCCGCAGAGCGATATCCAGCGCCAGAATGTCTTCGACTTCATCGGAATGCACGGCCTGATAACGAATTGCTGCGCCCGCAGCGGCGAAACGGTGTAAAAACGCTTTGCTGCCTTCCTCCGGCGTACAGACAAAGAAATCGCCCTCGGCCTGTTTGAAATAATCCACCAGCCACGATTTAGCTTCGCCGACGCCATCGCCCGCCATTTTTAACAGCAGATGATGTTCATATTTATCGCGCCAGCTTTTCATACGCGGTGGTAAATGGCTGGGGAACAGGTGACCGAATTTTTGCATCGCACGGTCGGTAAAATGCGGACGGAAGAATTTCACTTTCTCCAGCATCGCATCGGTGCGTCCCTTGAGATTAAAGAAGAACGGCATCTTGTCGGTGCCTAACTTATCAATCATCAGGAAGGTGTCTTTGCCGTATTTTTCCGCGATATCGTAGATATCCCGGTGCATATATTCCCCGGCAACCGGCAGGTTCTCGAAATTAGCCAGGATATGGCGGCGGATTTCGGTCAGTACTTCCGGCTGGTTGGTGCCGATATAAAACACCTGCTGATTTTTTTCTGCTTCGAAGGTATCAAGACGTACCGCAAAGACGGCCAGTTTACCGGCGCAACCGGAGGATTCAAACAGGCGATCCGGGTCGGCGTTATAACGTGCGGGTGTGTCGGCTTCAATATCACGAACGCGGTGGACATAGTCATAATCGTGGGCGTGACGACCATCGTGGCGCACATCGTCATCTTTGATGCGATCGTCATCCAGCTTGCTAAGGATCTGCTCCGGCGTTTCGCCGAGATCAATCCCCAGATGGTTCACCAGCGTCAGTTTGCCGTCTTCATTTATACGCGCGAATAACGACATTTCGGTATACGCCGGGCCACGCTGCACCAGCGAGCCGCCGGAGTTGTTACAAATACCGCCGATGACCGATGCGCCTATACACGATGAGCCAATCACCGAGTGCGGTTCGCGTCCCAGCGGTTTGAGGGCTTTTTCCAGCGAATAAAGCGTGGTGCCCGGATAGGCCAGCACCTGTTCGCCCTTGCCAAGAACGTGCAGCTTGTCGAGACGCAGGGTGCTGATGATCACGATATCGCGATCATAGTCGTTACCGTTTGGCGTCGAGCCTTCGGTCAGACCTGTATTGGCAGCCTGCATCAGAATAATTTTGTCGGCGGTGACGCAGGCTTTCAGCACCCGCCACAATTCCAGTAGTGAGCCAGGGAAAACGACAGCCAGCGCGTCGCCCTGACCAGAACGGAAGCCCTTGCGATAGCGGGCCGTTTTTGCGGGATCGGTGAGCAGGTGTGAATGACCGACCAGACGGGCAAGTTCATTCAAAAAGGCTTTATTATCAGTTGTTGTCATGGAAGACATTTTCCACTCCTTGTGGTGGCGAAAAAATATCACAAACTAGCATAGCGCCTTGTATGACAATTCAGCGAGTGAATATTTTGAAAATTCAGACAATAAACTGAGCATTCTTTTTCTCTCTCCATCATGCTTATGGCAAACTACGGTTTTTGCACCATTTTCGCTGCCTCGTCGGGCAACAGAGGAAGAATAATCCATATGAAATGGCTATGTTCAGTAGGTATCGCGGTGAGTCTGGCCCTGCAACCAGCACTGGCGGATGATTTATTCGGTAACCATCCATTAACGCCTGAAGCGCGTGATGCGTTCGTCACCGAACTGCTCAAGAAAATGACAGTTGATGAGAAAATTGGTCAGCTGCGCTTAATCAGCGTCGGCCCGGATAACCCGAAAGAGGCGATCCGCGAGATGATCAAAGACGGGCAGGTTGGAGCGATTTTCAACACCGTAACCCGTCAGGATATCCGCGCCATGCAGGATCAGGTGATGGAACTGAGCCGCCTGAAAATTCCTCTTTTCTTTGCTTATGACGTGCTGCACGGTCAACGCACGGTGTTCCCGATTAGCCTCGGTCTGGCCTCTTCTTTTAATCTTGATGCGGTGAAAACGGTCGGGCGTGTCTCTGCTTATGAAGCCGCAGATGATGGCCTGAACATGACCTGGGCACCGATGGTCGATGTCTCGCGCGATCCGCGCTGGGGACGTGCTTCCGAAGGTTTTGGGGAAGATACGTATCTCACTTCGATTATGGGTAAGACTATGGTGGAAGCGATGCAGGGTAAAAGCCCGGCAGATCGCTACTCGGTGATGACCAGCGTCAAACACTTTGCCGCTTACGGCGCGGTAGAAGGCGGTAAAGAGTACAACACCGTCGATATGAGTCCGCAGCGCCTGTTTAACGACTATATGCCGCCGTACAAAGCGGGGCTGGATGCAGGCAGCGGTGCGGTAATGGTGGCGCTGAACTCGCTGAATGGCACGCCAGCAACTTCCGACTCCTGGCTGCTGAAAGATGTGCTGCGCGATCAGTGGGGCTTTAAAGGCATTACCGTTTCCGATCATGGCGCAATCAAAGAGCTGATTAAACATGGCACGGCGGCAGACCCGGAAGATGCGGTGCGCGTGGCGCTGAAATCCGGCATCAACATGAGTATGAGCGATGAGTATTACTCGAAGTATCTGCCTGGGTTGATCAAATCCGGCAAAGTGACGATGGAAGAGCTGGACGACGCTGCCCGCCACGTGCTGAACGTCAAATATGATATGGGGCTGTTCAACGACCCATACAGCCACCTTGGACCGAAAGAGTCTGACCCGGTGGATACTAATGCTGAAAGCCGCCTGCACCGCAAAGAAGCGCGTGAAGTGGCACGCGAAAGCCTGGTGTTGCTGAAAAACCGTCTCGAAACGTTACCGCTGAAAAAATCAGCCACCATTGCGGTGGTTGGGCCACTGGCGGACAGCAAACGTGACGTGATGGGCAGCTGGTCCGCAGCCGGTGTTGCCGATCAATCCGTGACCGTACTGACCGGGATTAAAAATGCCGTCGGTGAAAACGGTAAAGTGCTGTACGCCAAAGGGGCGAACGTTACCAGTGACAAAGGCATTATCGATTTCCTGAATCAGTATGAAGAGGCGGTCAAAGTCGATCCGCGTTCGCCCCAAGAGATGATTGATGAAGCGGTGCAAACCGCGAAACAATCTGATGTGGTGGTGGCTGTGGTCGGTGAAGCTCAGGGGATGGCGCACGAGGCTTCCAGCCGTACCGATATTACTATTCCGCAAAGCCAACGTGACTTGATTGCGGCGCTGAAAGCCACCGGTAAACCGCTGGTGCTGGTGCTGATGAACGGACGTCCACTGGCGCTGGTGAAAGAAGATCAGCAGGCTGATGCGATTCTGGAAACCTGGTTTGCGGGGACTGAAGGCGGTAATGCGATTGCCGATGTGTTGTTTGGCGATTACAACCCGTCGGGCAAGCTGCCGATGTCCTTCCCGCGTTCTGTCGGGCAGATCCCGGTGTACTACAGCCATCTGAATACCGGTCGGCCGTATAATGCCGACAAGCCGAACAAATACACTTCGCGTTATTTTGATGAAGCTAACGGGGCGCTGTATCCGTTCGGCTATGGTCTGAGCTATACCACCTTCACCGTCTCTGATGTGAAACTTTCTGCGCCGACCATGAAGCGTGACGGCAAAGTGACCGCCAGTGTGCAGGTGACGAACACCGGTAAGCGCGAAGGGGCGACGGTAGTGCAGATGTACTTGCAGGATGTGACGGCTTCCATGAGTCGCCCGGTGAAGCAGCTGAAAGGCTTTGAGAAAATCACCCTGAAACCGGGCGAAACTCAGACCGTCAGCTTCCCGATTGATATCGAGGCGCTGAAGTTCTGGAATCAACAGATGAAATATGACGCCGAGCCTGGCAAGTTCAATGTCTTTATCGGCACTGATTCCGCACGCGTTAAGAAAGGCGAGTTTGAGTTGCTGTAATGCTTTAGTAAGGGCGCGACGTCTGCGCCCTTTGCCTGATGCGTTGCGCTTATCAGGCCTTCGCGGGTTTTTAACCTCTTGAATTTTCGCTGTTTGTAGGCCGGATAAGGCGTTTACGCCGCATCCGGCAAGAAACGCCGGGCAAAATATGCCCTTTAAGTATTTATCTGATTCTGCAACTGAATCCTTCCGCTCAGGCTAACCCCGCCATTATCAACTATGCTTTTCTCTTAATTCGCTGAAAACAACAGTAAAAGAATGAGGAAAGCATCATGCCACTCTCAAAGCTCTGGGCAGGTTCACTGGTTTTGTTGGCAGCCGTGAGCCTGCCGCTACAGGCGGCTTCCCCCGTTAAAGTCGGTTCGAAAATCGATACCGAAGGCGCGCTACTCGGCAACATTATTTTGCAAGTGCTGGAAAGCCACGGCGTACCGACGGTGAATAAAGTCCAGTTGGGAACCACGCCGGTGGTGCGCGGGGCGATTACTTCCGGTGAACTGGATATCTATCCGGAATATACCGGCAATGGCGCGTTTTTCTTTAAAGATGAAAACGATGCGGCGTGGAAAAATGCCGGGCAAGGCTACGAGAAAGTCAAAAAGCTCGATGCAGAACAAAACAAGTTAATCTGGCTGACGCCTGCGCCTGCAAATAACACCTGGACCATCGCCGTGCGTCAGGATGTTGCAGAGAAAAACAAACTCACTTCGCTTGCCGACCTGAGTCGTTATCTGAAAGACGGTGGCACCTTCAAACTGGCGGCCTCAGCAGAGTTTATCGAACGCGCCGATGCCTTACCCGCTTTTGAAAAAGCCTATGGCTTTAAGCTCAGTCAGGATCAGTTGCTGTCACTGGCCGGTGGCGACACTGCGGTGACAATCAAAGCTGCTGCCCAGCAAACATCCGGCGTTAATGCGGCGATGGCTTACGGCACCGACGGCCCGGTCGCGGCGCTGGGGCTGCAAACCTTAAGCGATCCGCAAGGCGTGCAACCTATCTACGCGCCTGCACCAGTGGTGCGTGAATCGGTGTTGAAGGAGTATCCGCAAATGGCACAGTGGCTACAGCCAGTCTTCGCCAGCCTCGATGCAAAAACATTGCAGCAACTGAATGCCAGCATTGCTGTGGAAGGACTGGATGCCAAAAAAGTGGCTGCCGACTACCTGAAACAAAAAGGGTGGACGAAGTAATTTCCCGTGACTTATTTCCGTATTAATCCTGTTCTGGCGCTGCTACTGTTGCTGACGGCAATCGCAGCGGCGCTGCCGTTTATCAGTTACGCGCCTAATCGTTTAGTCTCGGGTGAGGGGCGTCATCTCTGGCAGCTGTGGCCGCAAACGATCTGGATGCTGGTGGGCGTTGGTTGCGCCTGGCTGACCGCCTGTTTTATTCCCGGTAAAAAAGGCAGCATTTTTGCACTCATTCTGGCGCAATTCGTCTTCATATTGCTGGTGTGGGGCGCGGGAAAGGCGGCGACACAACTGGCGCAAAATGGCAGTGCGCTGGCGCGTACCAGCCTCGGCAGTGGTTTCTGGCTGGCTGCGGCGCTGGCATTGCTGGCCTGTAGCGATGCCATCCGCCGAATCTCCACGCATCCGCTGTGGCGCTGGTTGTTGCATATGCAGATTGCCATTATTCCGCTGTGGTTGCTGTATTCCGGCGCGCTTAACGATCTCTCGCTAATGAAAGAATACGCCAACCGTCAGGATGTATTTAATGACGCGCTGGCGCAACATCTGACGTTGCTGTTTGGTGCGGTGCTGCCTGCGTTAGTGATTGGTGTGCCGCTGGGCGTCTGGTGCTACTTTTCCACTGCGCGGCAGGGGGCGATTTTTTCTCTGCTGAATGTCATTCAGACCGTGCCTTCGGTGGCGCTCTTTGGCCTGTTGATTGCGCCGCTTGCCGCGCTGGTTACGGCCTTTCCGTGGCTGGGTAAGCTCGGCATAGCAGGAACCGGAATGACACCCGCACTGATTGCGCTGGTGCTCTATGCCTTGCTGCCGCTGGTGCGCGGTGTGGTAGTCGGCTTGAACCAGATCCCGCGCGATGTGCTGGAGAGCGCCAGAGCGATGGGCATGAGCGGGGCGCAGCGATTCCTGCATGTTCAGTTACCGCTGGCGTTACCGGTATTTCTGCGCAGCCTGCGGGTGGTGATGGTGCAAACCGTCGGCATGGCGGTGATTGCGGCGTTAATCGGCGCAGGTGGTTTTGGTGCGCTGGTTTTCCAGGGGCTGCTAAGCAGTGCCATTGATTTAGTGTTGCTGGGGGTGATCCCGGTAATCGTACTGGCGGTGCTGATCGACGCACTGTTCGATCTGGTTATCGCACTGCTGAAGGTGAAAAGTAATGATTGAATTTAGCCATGTCAGCAAACTGTTCGGCACACAAAAAGCCGTTAACGATCTCAATCTCAATTTTCAGGAGGGGAGTTTTTCGGTGCTGATTGGTACATCAGGCTCCGGTAAATCCACCACATTGAAAATGATCAACCGTCTGGTAGAGCATGACAGCGGAGTGATCCGCTTTGCCGGAGAAGAAATTCGCTCGCTGCCAGTGCTGGAGTTGCGCCGCCGGATGGGCTATGCCATTCAATCTATTGGCCTGTTTCCCCACTGGAGCGTGGCGCAAAACATTGCCACTGTGCCGCAATTACAAAAATGGCCTCGGGCGCGGATCGACGACCGTATTGACGAATTAATGGCGCTACTGGGGCTGGAGCCAAATTTGCGTGAGCGTTATCCGCATCAGCTTTCCGGCGGTCAGCAGCAACGTGTGGGAGTGGCGCGCGCACTGGCTGCCGATCCGCAAGTCTTATTGATGGATGAACCCTTTGGCGCACTGGACCCGGTAACGCGCGGTGCGTTGCAACAAGAGATGACGCGCATTCACCGTTTGCTGGGGCGTACCATTGTGCTGGTCACTCATGATATTGATGAGGCGCTACGGCTGGCAGAACATCTGGTATTGATGGATCACGGTGAAGTGGTGCAGCAGGGTAATCCTCTGGCGATGCTGACTCGTCCGGCGAATGATTTCGTCCGCCAGTTTTTTGGCCGTAGTGAACTGGGTGTGCGCCTGCTTTCGTTACGTAGCGTGGCGGATTATGTGCGTCGCGAAGAGCGGGCTGAAGGTGAGGCGCTGGCAGAAGAGATGACGCTACGCGATGCGCTCTCCCTGTTTGTCGCGCGGGGATGCGAAGTGCTGCCGGTGGTGAACACGCAGGGCCAGCCTTGCGGTACGCTGCATTTTCAGGATCTGCTGGTGGAGGCGTAAGCGTATGAAGATGTTGCGCGATCCGCTGTTCTGGCTCATTGCTCTGTTTGTGGCACTGATTTTCTGGCTGCCTTACAGCCAGCCGCTGTTTTCTGCCTTGTTCCCACAACTGCCACGCCCCGTTTATCAGCAAGAAAGTTTTGCTGCTCTGGCACTGGCTCATTTCTGGCTGGTGGGAATTTCGAGTTTGTTTGCGGTGATCATTGGCACAGGTGCCGGAATTATTGTTACTCGCCCGTGGGGCGCGGAATTTCGCCCACTGGTGGAAACTATTGCCGCCGTTGGGCAGACTTTTCCGCCCGTTGCGGTGCTGGCGATTGCTGTTCCGGTGATGGGGTTTGGTCAGCAACCGGCGATTATCGCCTTGATCCTGTACGGTGTGCTGCCCGTCCTGCAGGCGACACTTGCCGGGCTGGGATCGATTGATGCCAGCGTGACAGAAGTTGCTAAGGGTATGGGAATGAGCCGTGGACAGCGACTGCGTAAGGTTGAGCTACCGCTGGCAGCTCCAGTGATTCTGGCGGGTGTACGAACTTCGGTGATTATCAACATTGGCACGGCGACGATCGCCTCAACGGTAGGGGCCAACACGCTGGGTACGCCCATCATCATCGGACTTAGCGGATTTAATACTGCGTATGTGATCCAGGGAGCGTTACTGGTGGCACTGGCGGCGATCATCGCAGACCGCCTGTTTGAAAGGCTGGTGCAGGCGCTTAGCCAGCACGCAAAATAAAGGTATAACCTGCGAGCATGACGCCACCAATTCCGCCTAACGCCATAAAAAGGAACAGGGCGATGACCCCAATTTTAGCTATGCGCATAATGCACTCCTTATGTTAACGAAAGGATTGTACAGTAAAGCGCATTTGTTAACGAATCATTAAATGCCGAGTGGGAAAATATCATGGCCTTGTTCCTGCCAACTGGTAAGTTGCTGCTGTTGGGCAGAGGTTCGATTTTCACCGCACCACACCAGCAATGTACGGCCTTCGAACAGTTCAGGGCGTAGTTGATTGAGCGAGTGGGCGAGGACATCAATGCGCCATCCTTGTTGACTGGCAATCCAGCCCTCTAGCCACAGACGGGTGGTATCCTGAATATTCCAGCCAACCACCAGCGCATCTTTACCCTGTTTTTTACGTGCCGAAGCCAGACAAATGGCGATGTAGTTGATCAGTACGCCGTCGAGGATCGCCAGCAGCGCCTGGAGAGTCGGTTGTTGGCACTGAAGCCGTCGGCGCAGAGGAATAAACAGGTGCGTGGTGAGTGTCTGGGCGGGGTAATCCTGACCGCGCTCTTTGATCCACGTTCGCAGGCTATGCAGATTGCCACTTTGCAGGTAAGTCAGTAATGTTTCTTGCTGATCGCGCCAGCCGTTCTGCACATCAACATTTTCATTACTGAGCAGCATTTTAACTTTGCTGACCTGCACGCCGTTGTCGATCCAGCGTTTGATCTCGCGGATCCGGTCAATATCGGCATCATTGAACAGCCGATGACCGCCGTCTGTCCGTTGCGGTTTCAGCAATCCGTAACGCCTCTGCCACGCGCGTAACGTGACAGGGTTAATATCACAAAGCAACGCCACTTCACCAATTGTGTAAAGCGCCATCGTCTCACCCTTGCTCGCGAGGTCCCAGTTTAACTTTAGACGCAGTTTTGCGAACCAGGTAGTTTTGCCCGTTTTTTGTTCATCTATAGGGTGATTTTATTTTTGCCAGGCGATTTTGAGTGATCGTACTCACGAATTCTCATTTTTCTGCAAGAGTTCAAAGAAAGTTAAACGCAGGCAATGTATGTTACGCGTTTTAAAGGGAAGTGTGGTTTGCGGGTATGTACGATTTTAATCTGGTGTTGCTGCTGCTTCAGCAGATGTGCGTTTTTTTAGTCATTGCGTGGTTAATGAGTAAAACGCCATTATTCATACCGTTAATGCAGGTCACGGTTCGTCTGCCGCATAAATTTCTCTGCTACATCGTCTTTTCCATTTTCTGCATCATGGGCACCTGGTTTGGGCTGCATATTGACGATTCTATTGCCAATACCCGTGCGATAGGCGCGGTAATGGGCGGCTTACTCGGCGGTCCGGTCGTCGGTGGGCTGGTTGGTCTGACCGGCGGGTTACATCGATATTCGATGGGGGGCATGACCGCGCTAAGTTGCATGATCTCGACCATCGTTGAAGGATTGCTCGGCGGCCTGGTACACAGCATCCTGATCCGTCGCGGGCGCACTGATAAAGTCTTTAACCCCATTACCGCCGGTGCCGTCACGTTCGTCGCTGAAATGGTGCAAATGTTGATCATCCTGGCGATCGCCCGACCTTATGAAGATGCGGTGCGTCTGGTGAGTAATATTGCTGCGCCAATGATGGTCACCAATACCGTCGGCGCGGCGCTGTTTATGCGTATATTGCTCGATAAACGCGCGATGTTTGAAAAATACACTTCGGCTTTTTCTGCTACTGCGCTGAAAGTGGCTGCCTCGACGGAAGGCATTTTGCGCCAGGGGTTTAACGAAGTGAACAGCATGAAAGTGGCACAGGTGCTGTATCAGGAGCTGGATATTGGTGCAGTCGCGATTACCGATCGAGAGAAATTGCTGGCCTTTACCGGAATTGGTGACGACCACCATTTACCCGGCAAACCGATTTCTTCGACTTATACCTTAAAAGCGATTGAAACCGGTGAAGTGGTCTACGCCGATGGCAACGAAGTGCCTTACCGTTGCTCGTTGCATCCGCAATGCAAACTGGGTTCGACGCTGGTGATTCCGTTGCGTGGTGAAAATCAGCGGGTGATGGGCACCATCAAATTGTATGAAGCCAAAAACCGTTTGTTCAGTTCAATCAATCGCACGCTGGGCGAGGGGATTGCGCAATTGCTTTCGGCGCAGATTCTCGCTGGGCAATATGAGCGGCAAAAAGCGATGCTCACCCAGTCAGAGATCAAACTACTTCACGCCCAGGTGAACCCCCATTTTCTGTTCAATGCGCTTAACACCATTAAAGCGGTGATCCGCCGCGACAGCGAACAGGCCAGTCAGCTGGTGCAGTATCTTTCCACTTTTTTCCGTAAAAACTTAAAGCGGCCTTCGGAGTTTGTTACTCTCGCCGACGAAATTGAACATGTGAATGCTTATCTGCAAATTGAAAAGGCGCGCTTCCAGTCGCGGTTGCAGGTCAACATTGCTATTCCGCAAGAATTATCCCAGCAGCAATTGCCCGCGTTTACCCTGCAATCGATTGTGGAAAACGCTATTAAACATGGGACATCACAACTGCTCGATACAGGGCGAGTGGAAATCAGCGCCCGACGTGAGGGGCAACATTTGATGCTGGAGATCGAAGACAATGCTGGTTTGTATCAACCGGTAACCAATGCCAGTGGGCTGGGGATGAATCTGGTGGATAAGCGTTTACGTGAACGGTTTGGCGATGACTATGGGATAAGCGTCGCCTGTGAGCCTGATAGTTACACCCGAATAACGTTACGACTACCATGGAGGGACGAGGCATGATTAAAGTCTTAATTGTCGATGATGAGCCGTTAGCACGGGAGAACCTGCGCGTATTTTTGCAGGAGCAGAGTGATATTGAAATTGTCGGCGAGTGTTCAAACGCTGTAGAAGGGATCGGCGCGGTGCATAAACTGCGCCCGGACGTGCTGTTTCTTGATATCCAGATGCCGCGTATTAGCGGTCTGGAAATGGTGGGGATGCTCGACCCGGAACATCGTCCGTATATCGTTTTTCTCACCGCGTTTGACGAATACGCCATTAAAGCCTTTGAAGAACATGCATTTGATTATCTCCTGAAGCCAATTGATGAAGCGCGGCTGGAGAAAACGCTGGCGCGTTTGCGTCAGGAGCGCAGCAAGCAGGATGTTTCGCTGTTACCGGAAAATCAACAGGCGCTGAAATTTATCCCTTGTACGGGGCATAGTCGGATTTATTTGCTGCAAATGAGAGATGTAGCATTTGTCAGCAGTCGGATGAGCGGTGTCTACGTTACCAGCCACGAAGGGAAAGAAGGTTTTACCGAACTGACTTTGCGCACCCTGGAGAGCCGTACACCACTACTGCGCTGCCATCGTCAGTACCTGGTTAACCTCGCGCATTTACAGGAGATTCGTCTGGAAGATAACGGCCAGGCCGAGTTGATTTTACGTAATGGCTTAACTGTTCCGGTCAGCCGCCGCTATCTGAAAAGTTTAAAAGAGGCGATTGGCCTGTAAAAGACTGCTAAAATGGTTTTTTGCCTCATCAACACCTGAAGGCCTCATGCTAAGTAACGATATTCTGCGCAGCGTGCGCTACATTTTGAAAGCCAATAATAACGACCTGGTGCGCATTCTGGCGCTGGGTAATGTCGAAGCCACTGCGGAACAGATCGCCGTCTGGCTACGCAAAGAAGACGAAGAAGGGTTTCAGCGTTGTCCGGACATTGTTCTGTCTTCATTCCTGAATGGCCTGATTTATGAAAAACGTGGCAAGGATGAGTCAGCGCCGGCACTGGAGCCGGAACGTCGCATTAATAACAACATCGTGCTGAAAAAATTACGTATCGCGTTTTCGCTGAAAACTGATGATATTCTGGCGATCCTTACCGAACAGCAGTTCCGCGTTTCGATGCCGGAAATTACGGCGATGATGCGTGCACCGGATCATAAAAACTTCCGCGAATGCGGCGATCAATTTTTACGTTATTTTTTGCGTGGACTGGCAGCGCGCCAGCATGTGAAGAAAAGCTAAGACGGGCATGGCGGCCATGCGAAAAACATGGCCGCCGACAGATTATTTCACTTCTTTAAAACCAGCGGCTTTCATCACCAGTTCCATTTGCGCCATAGTGATACCTTTTTTGGCATCTTCAGCAGAAACGTTGATACCTGAAATACCCTGCAGGGCTTTAAAATCAACTTTTTCCATATCGATAGTCACGTTTTCCTGAGCATAAGTATCGGTAAAGGTTAATTTTTCTTCAACGCCAGGGATGTTTTTATATTTGGCACTTAACGGCTCAAGTGTCTTGGCAGCATCTTCTTTGGTGGTTGCACCAATGGAAGCAAATTGAATTTTGGTTTCAGAAGATTGCTTAAGAACCTTGTCACCTTTGTAGACATAGGTAATAGCAATTTCAGTACCGTTCAGATTAGCGCTAAATTTCTTCGATTCTTCTTTGTCACCGCAGCCAGCAAGAGAGAAAACCAGAACAGATGCAACAACAAGGGAAAACAGCTTATTGAAAGCCTTCATGTAAAACTCCATTTTATTTAATCAAGGAACTGGTGACCACACCAGGGGCCATATAGGATATGCCTAATACCTTGGCGTGAGCAGTCCGGAACTGGAGTAGAACTCTTTGTAAAAAGCACTATTTGTTCTTGTTACTCAAGCAAGGTTAATAATTGTTCGCAAAGCAAAACGCAGTTATTCATTGCTTCTCCCCGTGCCTCGCCTTCTGTATTACGAAATTGTCCCAACACATGTGCCAGCCGATAAAAACCCATCGCGGTGAGTTCATTGACCAGCAACTCTGACTGACTAATGGCACTCTGTTCCTGATAGCGCCAGCCATTATGGAGCAGTTGAATAAGCAACGCCTGACAGCGCATCAGTAACTGATGAGTGGTAGACGGTACAGGCAGAACGCTGGCAGAAGGTAGCGGTGTCACAGGCGCAGTTTCTGCGTCCAGTGCCCAGGCGCGGGTTTGCGTCATCATTACTCGTGGTTCCAGTGTCAATTGCCCCTCAGCAAAATTGATAAACCCAGAAACCAGACTAACGGGATCTTCTGTTTGTTGTAATAGAGCTGCCATGCGTTCAACAGCAAAGGGCGCACTGGCTGAAGCTGGCAGTGATAACGTCAGCACATTATCTTCACCTTCGCCACTGATTACCTGCGCATCCAGTGTCTGCCGACTGCTGTCCCAACCGAGTGAAATGCACTCTTCTACTGGCAGAATAAATAAGTTATCGACCTGGTTAAGCGGTCGTATGGCGGCTGGCGGACGTTGGCGTAAATATTCCCGCAAAGCCACAATGCCCGGCTGGCGCAGTGGTGCGCTCAACATTTGCCAGGCATCAGGCGACAGCGGAACAACACTGCTTAAGCGGTTGCGGGTAGCTAATAGCAACTCGCCATCGGCACTGCGTTTTGCTGCTTGTGAAACAATTTGCCCACCCGCCAGCGCGCCAGCCTGAAAACTAAACAGCCGCCGTTTTGCCGCTGGAGAGTTATCCTGTTCACTTCTCGGCCAACTGCGCGAAAGATGCAAAATACTGCCGGTGTCGGGATCGGTGAACCAGATGCGTAAACCATACCGCTCATTATCCTGCCAGCAACGCATACCTAGTGACACCAGCCGCAAATGATCAAGCTTTGCTTCGCCAGCAATGCCTGCGCCAACGACCGTGCGCCACGGTATGGGCGGTACTTCACCGACACTGTCACGTCGCGCTATCTCTTGTGCACTGTTCAAGCGACTGGTTAACGCCGCAAGCTGGCACAAGCATTTTCCGGCATGATAGTGGCTGGCGCGGGCGTGGAAGGCATCAACGCTTGCCCGTAGCTGTCGTAGTGATTCACTTACCCAACGCCAGTTGCAGCGTTCCGCCGCTTGCTGCGCGCGGCTGAAAGCAGCCTCGTAATGAATAAGCGGCTGGCTGATCCCGCCCAGCCATAATGCCTGACTTAATTGCTGAACATAGTGACGACATGCTTTACCTTCGTCGCTGGAAAACGGATCGTCAGATGATGTGACGTGTTCACTGTGCATCTGCCAGATCAAATGAGTAAATTCTGCTTGTTGATTTTTGGCCTCGACGAAGGCCTGCACAGCCAGTACTACGTGTTCACACAGCGTTCCTTCAATACAGTCACAACGGGCGAAACGAATGCTGCTGCGGGAATAAAAACGCACATCGCTCATCGGTAAGCGGGCAGAGGGAATTTCGCCCGGGGTGCAGAACAACTCAATGGTGATGCCTTTAGCGACCAGCGCCTGCGCGCGTTTGCGCGTGGTATTGGGCAGGGTAGCCAGTTCTTCCTGCCAGATTGCCGGATCCCACTCTTCTTCTTTTTCCGTAGGCTGGGCGGTGGCACAAAGTCGTTGATAACTTAACACCAGCATCACGCGATGACGGCACATGCCGCTGGCCCCGCAGCTGCATTGAGCCTCTTTCAGTGCCTGACTGTTCGCCAGCCGGGTACGGACACCGTCACTGAACGTGGCGATTAAAGCGCCGTTCTCATGGCAGATTTCCGGGACATTGCCATTTTCCAGTTCCTTAAGGCTGCGCTTCACAAAACCAGCATTGCTTAACGCCGTCAGGGCCTGCGGTGTCAGTTCTAATAATTCCGGACGTAGTGAATTCATGACTGAAGATTCTCCGCAAGCCAGGTCGCCAGTTCGCCTGGCGTCATCGCGGCTATTTGTGCGCCGACATTTACCAGCGCCTGGGCTGTATCGCGGTCGTAGCAAGGTGTTGCGGTGCTATCGAGCGCTGCCAGTCCCAGCACTTTGATGCCGCTCTGGACACACTTTTTCACCTGATGCGTCAGCAATGATGATGAACCCCCTTCATAGAAATCGCTCACGAGGATAATGACGCTTTTCGCTGGTTGTTCAATAAGTTGCCGACCATACTCCACGGCACTGGCGATATTGGTCCCGCCGCCCAGTTGTACTTTCATTAATAACTCTACCGGATCAGCAACGTCTGCCGTGAGATCAACGACGCTGGTGTCAAAAGCGACCAGATGGGTGCGGATACCGGGTAACTGCCATAAACAGGCCGCCATCACCGCTGAGTGGATCACCGAATCGACCATTGATCCGCTTTGATCAACCAGTAACACCAGCTGCCATTGTTCGCTATGGCGTTTAATTCGGCTGTTAAAGCGGGGGGATTCGATATACAACTTGCCGTGTTGCGGGTGCCAGTGTTGCAGGTTGGCGCGCAGAGTACTTTTGAAATCGAAATTACGCGCCAGTGGAATAAATGAGCGGCGACGGCGATCGCGTACACCTGAAAAAGCCTGACGAACTTCCTTTGCCAGTCGCGCCATAATTTCTTCAACAACCTGGCGCACTATCCGGCGGGCGGCAGCCAGCACTTCGGGATTCATCAGATGTTTGGTGTGCAAAACGGCGCGTAGCAGGCTTTCAGAGGGCTGCATACGTTCCAGCACGTCGAGATTCGTCACCACATCTTCAATGCCGTAGCGCAGTACGGCATCGCTTTCCAGCCGCTCAATCACCTGTTGCGGGAACAGCGTGTGAATACTGTTGATCCAATCAGGGGTGGTGAGATTTGAGCCACCTAATCCACCGGAGCGTTCACCACGCTGGAGCCGTTCAGGGTCGCGCCCGTACAGCCACTCCAGCGCGTGGTCTATCCGCCGGGCGTTGTCATCCAGCCCACAAAGCGTCGTTTCTGCCGCTTCGCCAAGAATTAATCGCCAGCGTTGTAGCTCACGAGTGGTCAGAAGATCGTTCAGTTCAGACATGGAAAACTCCCCAGTGTTGCAGTGATGCCAGTGCCTGCTGTTCGAGTTGTTGATGATGTGCAATGGCTTGCGGTGGGCAATGCAACGGCATTTGCAGCGCCGAAACGGGAAGCTGAGCGAGCTGGTAATGCTCAAGCACCTGATGCGCCAGCGTCCCGCGTTCTCGTGGCGGTAGCCAGGCCATCGCCGCGCGCAAATCGGGCAGGGCGTTAATAAAATCGGCGTCACTCAGTTGATTCAAATGGCTGCTGAAACCGGCGATAAATGCAGGCTGACTGGCCAGTTGATGGCGGGCTAATGCCAGCAAACCGTGCAGCGCCTCGCCAGATTGTGCCGGGGATAATTGTGCCAGCATCGTCAGCGCCGCTTCGGCACTGGCGTTGGGATGTTCCAGACGCATCAGCGCGCCAAGGGCCGCACCGCGATCCAGCGCTGGGGCATGAATCGCCTGACTGCGACGTTCCAGTAAGGCTACCGCCGCAGAAAGCGAAACGCCGGGTAAATTAACGCCGCTATTTAGATCGCGCAGGATATGGCAAAGCGCCTGCCAGCTATGCAGGTGAGCGTGAAACTCCTTCTCATCCGGCCTGCCGTTGGATTCACATAGCCACAGTGTGCGATCGATAGCCGCGTATAACGTCGTCTGTAATATCTGCGCGCCTTGCATACCGCTGATTTCATCGAGCTGCCACAAGGCGTAAAGCACTTCCAGCGCCTGGCCCATTTCGGCAAACTGATTTTCCTGGGCGATTAATAATGTGAGTTGTTCCAGTAATTGCTGACTGAAGGACGCCAGACCCGCTAACGCTGCCTGGCTAAGACATGTGGTGATGCCGCTGATTCCACCCGCGTCCAGCATATCGGCTTCTAATTTATTGCGTGCGGCCTCCTGGAGTGTGGCACCAAAGCAGGCGGCTTCAATCAATGCCGCATGTTGGCTAAGTGGCTGGGTTAATGTCCAGCGTTCTTCACCGTTGCCCGCCAGCGTCAGTGTACTTCCGTGCTGGCGCACAATGCCGGGAATCTCCAGTATTGCCAACCGATGTAGCACCTGACTTTGCGCCAGTCCATCGGGGGTAAAGCGATTTAAGGTAAGCTCCGCCGGAAGAGAGATTCCGGTACGTTCCAGTTCGCAGGTGACATCTTTTGGCAGAGGTGGCTGTGGCGTCGAGGGGGCAAGTTTACCGAATCCGTCACCTGCTAATGTGTCTATCAACGTTACCAGTATCGGATCGGTATCGGGATGAATAACGCCGCGATAGCTCCACGGCAACGGCGCGTTCAGGGCTTCTTTGATCAGCGAGCCTGCTATAGCATCCAGCCAGTCAGTGCGTAACGGTAGTGTATGACCGCGCAACTGTGCCAGTGCCATCGCATGCAGATGAGCGGCAGCCATATCCGCTGTTGAAGCAGGCAAGTGGTGCTGGCGCAAACGGGTAAGAACCGTTTTTAGTAGTTGTTCACCTGCCTGCTGCAAGCCCCACCGCCAGCACCAGTTTTGCCAGACCGGGGCAGGCATTCCTGAAAGGTATCCTGCCAGCACATCAAGGCGCTTTTCACTGTATGGCGTGAGATAGCAACCTGTAACGGCATCATCCTGTGAGAGCAATTCTGGCTTGTTAATTTCTTGCGGGCATTCGCGCCACATTTTTGCAAGTGCCGGAGCGTGCCAGCCTCCGCAGACGACTAATACGTCGCCATTATTTTGCTGCATCGCCCATGCAATCCAGCGGGCCATAAAGGCTTCGCGCTGACGATTGAGTGCATCGCCGGAGGCGTCGCCCCGCAGTTGTGCAAAATAGTGCGCCAGTGCAGAGGGTAATATAGTTTGCTGGCTTTCATCTTCGAACAGGTGATCCCACAGAGTGTCGCTGTTATCCATACGAGTGGCACGCAGCAACAAAGCCTGGCTTTCCTCTTGCGTACCGGGTGACTCGTCCTCTTCTTCACTCTGCGCCCAGCAAGGCAAATCGATGAAGTAAGTTTGTGCCTGAATACGACGTGCGGCTTGTAGCGCCTGCCACTCCGGCGAAAATTCAGCAAATGGCGTCCAGGCACCACGCCCGGGGGCCGCACCGTCCTGATACTGGCAATAACTGTAAATAGCTACCGGAAGCTGGTGGGCTAACAACAGTTCGTCTACCCGGTCATTAAAATCAGCCGGGCCTTCAATCAACACGTATCGTGGCCGCTGGCTTTCGATTAACGATTTCACCAGCCGGGCGCAGGCCGGACTATGATGCCGGATGCCGACAATTAACGGCTCGCTCATGCATCTTTCCTCACGGCAGGCGGTGGCGAGCTTGATAATAAGCCTGCCAGTGAGCTTCTTTATGTGTAGCGACACGTTGTTCGAAGTAACGGCGCAGACGTGCGCGATCTTCTTCGTTATCTTTGACGATGGTTCCGGCAATACAGTCCACCAGGTCGGCTGGCTCCCCCGCGCGATTCGCTAAAAACCAGGCGCGGACGCCCACGGCGTGGGCCACGTTAACGGCTTCAGCGGTGGACATAATCGCTGTAAAGGTATCCATTGAGGTTTTCTTTTCGCCGTTGGCACGCAGATCGCGGAAGGTGCGGACCAGTAACTCCAGTACCGCGTCAGGCACTTTATGCGGAATGCCACTATGGGCCAATAAACGCGCCGAAGCACTGGCGACCAGTTCCAGTTCCTGGGCGAAATCCATAATCGGAAAGACAGTTTCAAAATCGAATCGACGTTTTAGTGCCGCGCTCATTTCATTAACGCCGCGATCGCGGGTATTGGCAGTGGCAATAATATTAAAGCCTTCTCGCGCATAGAGCTGACTGGCTTCACCAGTGAGTTCCGGCACCGTCATAACCCTGTCAGAAAGCATACCTAACAGACAGTCTTGTACTTCCAGTGGTGTACGCGTTATCTCTTCAAAACGGACAATTTTGCCGTCGCGCATTCCCTGGTAGAGCGGGGCAGGGACCAGCGCTTCCGTTGACGGACCATGATTAATAAGCAGGGCGTAGTTCCAGCCGTACTTGATTTGATCTTCGGTGGTAGATGCGCCGCCCTGGATAGTTAACCCAGCATCGCCGCTAATAGCGGTTGCCAGTAATTCAGACAGGAGCGATTTTGCGGTGCCTGGTTCCCCCACCAACATCAAACCGCGCCCGGTAGCAAGAGTGACTAACATGCGTTCGACAGCGGAGGGACTAATCACGACTTTACGGCTGATATTTTGCGCGCTATCGCCAAGAATAAAAGAACGGGCCGCAGGCAAACTTAACTGCCAACCGGGCGGGCAAGGTGCGTGATCATTTTGTTTTAATTTTGCCAGTTCATCGGCGTATAACACAGCGGCAGGTGGACGCTGCAGATGATTATTCTGCGGTGACATATATTCATCCCTGAAATGTATTAATGAAATAAAAGATATTTTACGCGCAATAAATGTTTGGCGCATTAGTTGTTTGAGCGGAAAATATCTGGAAAGCAGATCACAGTAAATAAAAAAACCTGCTGGTGAGGCAGGTTCTTTTATTTACTACTTTCAGGCCTAACACCACGGCCTGTGCAACATCGTGTTCCAACGAACGAATTATAACCACCGCTGGACCCCGTTGCAATTAAGATAATGAGATTTATAATCCTGACAGTTGGGAGGTTGCGCCGGATCGAACCAATTTCAAGTCCTGGCTACCGGACGGGTGGTGCTGCAGGTGGTGCCCTGATCCGGAGTGCAACATCGTGGTCCAACATACGTAAACCAGTATCGACAGGCAGTGTAAGGGTAAGGTGCTGGTGTTGCGCTCCTTAATAAGGAGAGCGGATGGACACGCTGACACAAAAGTTAACCGTGCTCATTGCCGTACTGGAGTTATTAGTGGCTCTGTTACGGTTGATTGATTTGTTGAAGTAACGGGCAAATTGAAACGCATCTAAGGGGGAAAATACCGCTTCCCCCTTTAATAAAATGATTACTGTTTTTAATAATTCATCATATAACTCATTTTTATTTATAAATTCATCGATTTTATATTCAACGCACCATTTGACCGGGATGTAAATATTTATGGTGGGCTATTGGCAAAAAATATCTGGAAAGTAGATCGCAGAAAATAAAAGAACCTGCTGGTGAGGCAGGTTCTTTTATTTACTACAGTGACGCTAACTTGCTGATTGTGCAACATTTCGTACCAACGAATAAATTATAACCATATCCACACTCCATTGCAATTCAGTGAATGAGATTTATAATCCTGCCCGTTGGGAGGTTGTGCCGGATCGGACCAATTTTAAGTCCTGGCTGCCGGACGGGTGGTGCCGCAGGCGGTGCCCTGATCCGGAGAGCAACGTTTCGTACCAACATACGTAAACCAGTATCGACAGGCAGTGTAAGGGTAAGGTGCTGGTGTTGCGCTCCTTAATAAGGAGAGCGGATGGACACGCTGACACAAAAGTTAACCGTGCTCATTGCTGTACTGGAGCTATTAGTGGCTCTGTTACGGTTGATTGATTTGTTGAAGTAACGGGCAAATTGAAACGCATCTAAGGGGGAATACCGTTTCCCCCTTTAATAAAGCTATTTTTCTATTTGTTGGATGAATATATTTTGTAGTTCACGATTAAAAATTGCTATTACAGTTTTAGGTGATTCACCTCGTAATTTACGCTCATCAATAAATTCATCTCTTATATAAATCAACGCATCATTTATTAGCGGGTCGACATCTTCTCGATCACGTTGATGAAATGTTGGATGTAGCCGGAATCGCTCCAACCGGTAGACGGAACCAGTAAATAATTCAGAGCGTTTATGGACCTCAAGTCTGAAGGAAAACGGATCTTCAGGTACAGGGTCCTCATAATCGTAAATAGCGACCAGCTCTTTTTGCACGATCATCGCTTTCCCGTTGGTAAGTCGTGTTGAAAACGGGCAGTCGCATCACTGCCCGTTGTGTTTTAATGGAAAATGACGTCGGGTGCGCTTAACGCCTCACTCAAATCAAACACATCAAGTGCGGCAAAAGTGACAGATTTATTGTCACGGTACACTCGAAGAGAACGGAAGCTCATTAGCGCTTTGCTATCAGCACTGTAGTGGTTAAAACCGGGTGAAAACTTAAGGACCAGCCGATACTCGCCCAGGTCATAGACACATGCGTCCTCAAAACCTGACTCCCAGCCTTTGTATCGCATTCCCATAAGTTGCCCAACGGTTGCGGATTTACCTTCCCAGCGAGTCAGGCTGTTACTGGCTGACTCGTCAGGTGTGAGCAGCACTGTGCGCCGCATCAACTGGCGAAAAGGCGGCATAATTTCGTAATCGGCAAAAACCTGTGCAAATTCACTGCGCATTTCTGCTGTCATTTCTAACGGGTGGGCAATGCCAATCAGATCATCCGCAGGCAGGTCAATTGGCTCATCTTGTGCGTTGCAGAATTCCCCCTCTGCGGCCACACGAAAGGCGTTGAGTAAACGACGCGGTTCATTTGCCGGATAAACCGCCCATATTAATCGCTGAGTAACCAGGCGGGTAAAGGGATGATTAACAAACAGAGAATGAAAATCTGCCAGCGACCAGCGTCGGGTGGTGCGCAGGGCAGTTTCAAGACGTGGGAGCAGGTTTTTGCTCACCTGAGTGGCATCTTTTTTTAGCCCTTTTAGTCGGGCCAGTGCCTCGGGTGCTTTCAGTTGATCGTCATCGGCGCGCAACCGGGGAACGCTTTTCTGGCGAACGTTTTGCTGATCAAAGATAACCGGGTTGAGGTTTTCATCGAAGCGAACGGTAAACTGCCGGGGTCCAAAATCAAATATCAACGCCTGCGGATCATCCAGGCCCAGTGTTGGGACTAATCTGTCCGCTAACTCTTCCTGGCTTAGTCCACGATTTTCTGCGACCACCTGAAGAAATTCCGCCGCGTTATCACGTAAGGGACGGGATTTCGCCCGTTGCGATATATGATGCAGCTGTATCAGCGCCATATCATTATTCATCAGGGTAAGTATGTTCAGGCCACTGACGGCACGGGCAGATTTGCCTTCCTGTGGCCAGGCGAGGATCTGTGTTGTCAGATCCCGAGCCGTGCTTTCGTCACCAAAGAGACTTAACGCCAAAAAAGCCCAGTTGTCTTTTGCGGGGGCGCCAGCCTGTTGCCAGGCGGTGAAGAGATCCCTGGCAAAAGCGGCCAGCGTTTGTGGCTGGCAGAACGTTTTCAGTTGTTCCAGCCCACAATAAAAACGTCCGCCCTGGGTAAAGCGCAGCATTTCGCCGATAATTTCCAGAGCATCATCAGTAACAGGTTGATTATTCGTGATAATTCTCGGTCTGGACCACATTGTCGGATGCCAGAAATCAGGGGCTTTGGGAATGCGTGCCGGGTAAATGTCCATTGGACCCTGTTTAAGTAATTGCTCCAGGGAAGGCCATACATCTGTACGCTGCCAACGATTGGCTACAGTTTGTAGCAATTCGCCATGTCCTTGTTCGTAAAGTAAACGCAGGGCAAGTAATGCAGCTTCGCTATTATCGCTGGATTTGGTGTAGACAAGAGGGATAAGTGCCGTAGCCGTATGCTCCGGCCATTGTAAAATCCACTGGCGAGCCAGATTACGCTGGCCCGCAAAACGATGCCAGACGCGGGCAACGGGCAGAGCCAGTTCTGTTGCGCCAAAATGAATCAGCAGCGGAAATATCTCTTTGGGATGTCGGGCAAAGGCGGTGATTAATCCGGGCAAAGCATCGGTACCCAGGACACTTAACAGATATTCTACCCCGGTGTAATGAAAATCAGCCGCGACAATTTGTTGCCAGCACGATACCGCCATTTCGCGCGGCATCTGCGCGATAAGGTACAGATTCCAAATCCCCCAACGCTTTTCATTACCATAGTAAAATCCGTGCTGAAAAGTTCGCCACCCTCCCATCAACGCAATGCTATCTTGTGCCAGTAATGATTTGGTGGCTTCTTCCCGGTACTGTTTAGATTTGGCCTGATGCGCGTGATAAGTATGCAAAAGTCCTATTGATGTGTATTCTTGCAGTTGCTGAGTATCAAAGGCATCCAGCTGTCCATTAAGAAGACGCTTATTAAATTCCAGGCTATGAACGTCAAAACCTAATTCCCGCAAGAAGGTATCCGCCCCTCTGTTAGCAAGACGTTCGTCAAAAGACATGGCGCTAAAATGGTCAATTGCAGTTTGCTGTTCCGGCGTCCAGTGTTTATTCGGCGACTTGTACGCTTGCGGTACAAGCGTAAGTTCAGGTAGCGAAAAGTGAGTTATGGAAGTCTTTTTCCTGCCACGCCATGGTGGTGAAACGAGGATTTCAGGCAGACTGCTGTTATTGGTGCTATCAATAACCGGTTTTGGCGAAGCCGATAAATAACTATTCACCACTGCCCGGGCTTGAGTACTTAACGACGGGATCACCTCTTCTGCCAGTTGTGGCTGCGATGCCATCAGCGTTTGTAACAGCGTATGCCAGTATTCATCACGTGCTTTTTGCTGTGCAGGCAGCTTTTTGTCTTCGATGATAGGATAACCAGGGCGCGCAGGGGGGGCTTTTAACGCCAGCAGTTCTGCCAGTGCGGCGAGCGTCGCATGGGGGAAGTTTTTACTGTATTTAGCCACACGTTGCAGGCTGGGTTTGTTTTTATCAGCCACCAGTAGCAAGGTGCGGATGACTTGCGGATGGTTAATTTGTACCAGCAGACTGCCGCAATCTTCTTTATGTGCATACATCGCGAGGCGCGGAACGGCTGCCAGTCCTTGTTCGCGCAAAAGGGCAGCGCAGGCCGCGTAGCCGAAGTGGTTTTCATGCGACATGTAGCTGGCTTCGCGATCGCTAAATATATCCTGACTCCAGTAGTGATCGAGTTTTCTGACCGCGCTGGGGTCATTAGCAACAACTTTTAACCACTCCTTAGAATGATAATGAGTCCGTGGGCATTCAAGGCCTATCAACTCATTGGCGATTTCTGGTTTCTCCGGGAGGATGAGTGCAATAAAAGGACGGCGAACTTTGGGTATTCCTGGCAGTGCGGCAATGAGTTTGTCGGCGCAACGCTGCCAGCAGCTTTCCTCTGCCAGAGAGAGATGCTTACGCAGTCGGAGATCGAATTCGTTATAGGTTTCTGAGCGATAACCATAGCCATAGCCATAGTCCTCCTTCTGATACTGCAATGTTACTACCAGAGGATCACTCTCATAACACCGTACAATAAACTGGCGTGCAATCACCACCTCAGTCGCATATTCCAGCCCCTCTTGTTGGACGATTTCGTCGAGTAACTGTTGGCTATCATTTTGCGCGATACAGGCTAGCGCCGCCATTGTCCGGGCCGGAATTGAGGGTTTGTGCTCGCCGATCAAGTTGATGGCTTGCGTAATGGCCGACTGCCACTCCAGTGAAAAATTTTCATAACGCCAGACAATGTTTTTTTTCTTCTCAGCAATGTGTAGCAATTTATCACCCAGTGTCTGGATGAGGCTTTCAGTGATAACAGGCACCGGTTCGCCCGGCCAATTGCGATGGCTGAGTGGTGTTTTGCCTTTTTTATATTTCAGTTCCAGTTGGGCGTTATCCGCCAGCCACGGTAATTCCTTGTCCATGCTCATTCCTTATTCAAACAGGGCTTCGATGTCGTTAATTAACTCGCTAGCGGTGATGTCATCGAGTGCGGAGAACTGCGCTTCCTGTGTTGAATCAATCCCCCAGCCATAGCTTTCTGCTTTGCCTTCCCATAGCCACAGCTTGCTTAAGAGTTGCTCGGCACTGAGTTCGGCTGGCGACATACCAACTGCAAATCCTTCATCGATTTCCATGATTAATGACCAGCGGCCCAGAGGTTTGATCATCCAGCCGATCCAGCCACCGTCCTGCGGTTCACCACGCATCCAGCCTTTATTCGCCAGCCCCATTACCCGACCGCTCGGGCATTTTCTGCCTGCCCAGCGGGTCAATTCGCTGGCATTGCGCTCGGTTTCTGTCAGGGCGTAACTGTTACGGTCGAGCTGGCGGAACGGCGGTAGCAGTTCGTAGTCGGCAAAAAGCTGACCAAAGGCGGCAGCATCCGTGGGTGATATTTCCAGAACGTGAGGAATGCCAACAGAGATATCGCCTTCCGGCAGGGTGAAAAGATCATCGTCAGCGGTGCTGTAGCTGTTATCTTCCGCCACACGGAAGCACGCCAGTAACTGGTTGTCTGCGCTATAAATGCCCCAAATCAGACGGCGGGTTAAGTGGCAGACCAGCGGATGCTCAACCAGAAAGAGCTGAAAGTTTTCTGGCGACCAGCGGCGGCGCAGGCACATGGCGGATTCCAGCCTTGCCACCTGCTGGGCGGCAACGGTACGCGCATCTTTTTTCAGCAGTTTGTAGCGGTTAACTGCATCGTTCGCTTGAGTTTCATCATCGCTTTTGTTCGGTTTAGGCAAGTCTTTCAGGCGGCTGCCGGAAGCATCACGCACAAACGGTTTTAAGGTTTCATCAAAGCTGACGGTGAACTGCCGTGGCCCGAAATCCAGCAGCAGCGAACCGTTATCATCCAGACCGAGATCCGGTGCTAACCGGTCTTCAAGCTCCGCCACCGTGAGTTCGCGGCTCTCGGCAATGTCGGCAATTTTTTCTTTTGCCCGCTCCTGTAATGCTTTGAATTTCAGTTTCTGGGCGATGCCGTTAAGCTGCATCAGGGCGATATCACTACCGATAGCAGCGAGAATATCCAGCCCGACGGTGGCGCGTTTATGCTGGGATTCACCAGGCCAGGCGCGAATCAAAGGCGTCAGTTTGCGGGCGGTATCATCGTTGCCGAGAACACCTAACGCAGTGAACGCCCAGCTTTCTTTCGACGGTGCGCCAGCGGTCTGCCAGGCGGTAAACAGATCCCAGGCAAATTCAGCCAGTGAGTCGGCGGTACAGGCATCTTTCACCTGCAATAATCCCGCATACAGAGCCTCTTCCTGAGGGAAGCGGAGCATTTCACCGAGGTGGAGGAGGGCGTTATCTGGCAGTGATTGGGCGTTTGCTTTTAATACCGGGCGTGTCCAGAGCGATGGCTGATAAAAGGCCGGAAGTGTCGGGATTTTAGTCGGGTGATTATCTAAGGGATCGAGCGCAAGTAGAGCGTTCACCGCATCGGTTACTTCCGGCTGGTTATAACGCTGGGCGATTTCTTGCAGTAATGACGGATAACCACTTTCAATCAACATACGTAAGGCGGCGCGGGCGTTATCCTGGGCTTCACCAGCTTTGCCGAGTGCCGCAGGCAACAGGCCGATAATGGCATGTTCCGGATATTTCAGCAGCCAAGTGCGGGCGTCTTGTCGTAGAGTTTTGAGTTTGTTAAAGGCGCGGGCGACGGCAGGAGCCAGTTCCGTTGCGGCAAAATAATTAGCAACCGCAAAACCTTCTTGAGGGTAGCGTGAAAACGAGTGTAGAAAACCACTCATACCTGCCAGTCGCAAATAAAGCATGACAGGTTTTACCGCGGTATGCGGCTCTTTGCTGAGAAACTCCCATAGTTTAATCGCTTTTTGCATAGGTAAAAAGGGAAGTGAGTTGAGATGCCACTCCCCCTGATACGGTGCATGGTGGGCTTTAAACATTTGGATGAGTGTAGCGAAGTCCTCACGTTCCCATGCGTCAATTGCCGAGTCAGAAGCGCCGATATATTTATATGTGTCAAAATCCCAGCGGCGATACCCCAGCGAGTAAAGGAAATCTTTAGCACCTTCACCTGGCTTATGCGATTCCCAGTCCCAATGAGTTTGAAACTCTTTTGCTTCTGTGTCGGTTATTGTGCATATGGATTTGAGTTTGAGCGGTGCTAAATCCAACACCGGAATCGTCGATTTTTTCTTTTTCGAAAGCCAGGGAGGTAAGACTAATACGGCTGGCAGTAGAGCGGCGCAGGCATGGTTTGACGGTTGTATCAGTTGTTGCTGGCATGATTTCAGCACTTCAACTGCGGCTGTCGAGAGCCAGGGAGTGACCTGTTCTGCCAGTGCCGGTTGCGAGATAAGCATCGTCATTAGCATAATGCGCCAACTATTCTCTTCTTTTTGCGCAAGAAGTTCCGCCAGTGCTGCCAGTGCTGCGTGTGGGAACGCAGCGCAGGCTTTCGTCATTCGATCGTGACAGCGTTTAGTAAGCCCGGCTACACGTATAAGCAGTGTTAATGCGAACGGATGATTGATATGACGCAACACATCGGCGCAGTAGTCACTTGCGGCATAGGGAGCAAATCGGGGCAGGGCTGCAACACCTTGCTCCTGTAATACGGTGGCTGACAATATCGCACCACAATAGTAATCATCAAAAATGGCATATGGCTCGTGATATTTTTCTAATGAGGCAAGAATGTGCTCATCAGTCGCCACTATTTTTAGCCACTCAAGCGAGGGTAATTTTTTTTTCCCCAGTAGACGCTGGGCAATTTCATGTGCAATTTCTGGTTTTTCGGGTAATAACAAAGCAATTAATGGTTGCCGCCATTCTGGAATATGTGGAATTGCGGCAATAAGTTTTTGTGCACATTTTTGCCAGAGAGACTCTTCCGCCAGTGATAAATGTTTCCGTAGGCGTAATTCAAAACTGGAATATTGCTGCAGGTTATCAGGTGCAATACCAGACGGCAGAATAATAATGGTATTATTCGCATAATCCCATTCAATATCAATCTGTTGAAGATGTATTACTACATCAGTAGCATATTCCAGGCCACCTTCCTGAACGAGCTGATCCATAACATCCTCACGCTCTTTATATCTCGTGCACTTCAGTTCAAGTGCCGTGAGTACAGCCATTACTGGTGATGGTAACTGTGTTGTTTTCAGGCAGTCGATCTGACTGAGCGCCTGGGAGATGGCGTTTTGCCATTCTAAAGAACAGGCGCTGAAATCAAATGTGGCTGTTTTATTATCCCGTTGCGACACGCTACAGGCTAAGCGACGTAACTGGGTCAAGTTGTCTGCTTGCTGAACAGGAACTCCGGGAAAGCGGCGATGGCTTAACGTGGTGTGTACAACTTCGGGCGGAAAAACGACAGCAATATCTTTCGCCAGCCACGGTAAAACATCATCTGTATTTTTGTCAGCCACACGGGCTTCTGCTACGCAAAAGGGTTGTTCCTGAATAATGGTGGATAAGGCCGCTACCTTGAGAGAATCCGTTACCGTTTGGGAAGGTTGCAAAGAATTATCCTTCGCTTGCCCCACATACCCCTTCTTCACCTTCTCCGCAATCAGCCTCAGTTCCGCTTTTTCCGCCGCCGCAGCATCAGCAAAGCTTTTTACCTGGCTTTGCCCGTTGGTACTGACTTTGCCCCAACTAATATGCAGCTCGTTTCCCTGTTGCTCCACTGCCCAGAATTTATGTGATTTTTCGTCCTGATAAATATAGGTTTTCATTGCTAATTCCTTTTAATTAAACAGTGATTCAATGTCGTTAATCAGCTCGCTGGCGGTGATGTCGTCGAGTACGGAGAAAGTGGGTGAGGATTGCTTACCATAGCGATCATAAGGGGCGGTGATTTTTACGCTTTCGACAGGCAGCAGGTCGCTATACCCCGTTTCGCCATAAATTAATGAAAAAGGTTCTGTTTCAAGTTCGAGAGCGCCATAAGGGGTAGATTTGCGCATCGCATAGACGCTGCCGCTTTCTTCCAGACGTTGCCAGCCTCGGCGCTCTAGCCCGACAATACGTCCGGCCTGACAGAGCTGTCCTTGCCAGCGTGTCAGGTCGTGGGTATTCCGTTCATTATCAGCAAGACGATAACTACCACGATCGAGCTGTTGGAAGGGGGGAAGCAGTTCGTAATCAGCGTAAATTTGCCTGAATGCAGCGGCAGATTCAGGGGGGATTTCCAGCACATGCGGTATACCGATGTTTCCTGCTGGCAGCGTGAATAACTCATCCTGCATATCGCTGTAAGTGCTGTCTTCTGCGACCCGGAAGCAGGCAATCAGCGTGTTTTCCTCAGTATATACTCCCCATAACAGCCGTCGGGTTAAGTGACGTACCAGCGGATGCTCCACCAGAAACAGGCGGAACTGTTCTGCCGTCCAGCGTCTGCGCTGGCACATAGCCTGCTCCAGACGATCAATCTGCTGACTGGCAATGGCGCGCACATCTTTCTTCAATTGTTTGAAGAGGTTAACGGCGTCAGTTGCCAGTGTTTTATCATCGCTCTGATTTGGTTTGGGTAAATCTTTCAGGACTTTGCCGTTTGCATCGCGCACTACAGGTTTTAAGGTTTCGTCAAAACCAACGGTGAATTGACGTGGGCCGAAATCCAGTATCAGCGAGCCACTGCTATCAAGCCCTAAATCTGAAGCCAGGCGGTCTTCCAGTTCAGCCATTGTCAGTCCGCGATTTTCGGCGACCATATTGATTTTGTCGCGGGCGTGTTCCTGCAATGCTTTGAATTTAATCTTTTGTGCAATGCCATTAAGCAGCATCAGCGCAATATCGCTACCGATACTGGCTAACACATCCAGCCCAGAAACCGCACGTTTATGCTGGGATTCACCCGGCCAGACCCGGATAAGCGGGGTTAGTTTACGCGCGGTGTCGTCATTGCCTAAAATCCCCAGCGAGGTAAATGCCCAGTTTTCTTTTGCGGGCGCGCCAGATTCCATCCATGCCGTGTAGAGATCCCAGCCAAAGTCAGCCAGTGATTCCCGGGTGAAGATTTCTCTAATGATATCCAGTCCAGCGTAGGCGGTAATGTCGCGAGGGAAGCTCAACATAGTGCCCAGGTGGCGCATAGCGTCATCGGACAGAGGCAGATTGTTACTTTTAAGCCGTGGTCTGCGCCATAAGGTGAACTGATAAAAGCCGGGCAGTGGGGCGATTTTTGCGGGATATTCTTCCAGCGGATCGCTATCGAACAATGTTGCCAGCGCAGCTAAAACATCTGGTTGATTATATCCTTGGGCAATTTCCTCAATCGTTTCTCGCTGGTTTAAATTCACCAGCAGGCGAAGCGCCTGGCGGGCACAATCACGATCTTTTCCTTGTTTGCCCAGTGCCACAGGAAGTAGCCCGGCGGTGGCATGGCGTGGGTAATCAGTTAGCCAGTTTCGCGTATCTTCATAAGACATTTTTTTCTGTAATTGTTGCGCCATCGGTAAGGCCAGGTCACTGACACCGAGGAAAAAGGGGAAGAAGCACAGACGTCGTGGATCACGTTGCAGGCAGGTCATAAATGAAGGTATGGCGGCGCTACCAAAAATTGCCAGAATATTTCCCTCATCAGAGTAGTTATCTTCTTTGACTATCTGGTTAAGAAAAGAAATGGCCTGTTGACCAGGCAGGTAACAGAGGGCAATGAGATTCCAGCTTTTGTATGCATTGTTATGGTATTGCACAAATTCAGCATTGAGTGCTGGAAAATCGAAGCGTAGCAGGGCATCAACGGCGCTTTGTGGCGCCGGAATTTTTTCGTAGATTTTTTCTCCGCTTTCCCGCCATTTTTCAAAACCAAGATGCCACAGTATTTGTTGCTCCGGTGTAAGCGGTATTAAGTGTTTCTCCCAGCTTGCTTTTTTTATCGGCGGCAGGTCGGTAAACAATGTTTGTTTTGTCGCCTGCTGTTGGGCTATTTGCTGGAAGCGGGTGACAAGGTAAGTACGGGTTAGTCTTTTGGCAATCTCGGGAGTGACATCAGAAACAGAAGGAACTGGAAGCACTGGAAGATCAAACACAGGCGTATTTTTCTTTTTCTCTTTGGTCATCCAGGGCGGCGAAACAAACAGCTCCGGCAACATATCCACAGTGGCATATTCACATTCTTCAGCTACTGGCTGCGGACGACATTCAGATAAGATGCCTGCCGCTTTAGCATTAACCCAGGGAATGACGTCACATACCAACTCTGGCCTGATGGTAATCAGTTTGATAAGTGCGTTACGCCACTGTGCATCTTCGTGTATTGCAAGCAAAGTAGCATAAGCGGCAATAGCTGCAGCGGGATGTTTTTGACAGGCTTTGCTTAAGTATTCCAGGTGCTTTTTCTTGCCAATCACAGCGAGGATCAGAATTTGAATCGCATCCGGGTGATTCGTTTTCCATAGCCATTTGACAAGATTTTCAGTCTCGCTGTTGCGCTCGAAAAGATAAGTGGGATTGTCAGAATGCTCTTCCGTAAACTCAAGAAGGATCTGGCTTACACCCCGAATTCCATTATTCGCCAGCAACATTGCCAGATAAGCGCGAAAATTACGAAAATCACGATACAACGGTGGGAAGTCGTATTTTTCCACTGTACTCAGAGCAGTATCATCGGTTATCACCAGTCTTAACCAGGTCATCGCCGGAACGTTTTGGTCTGCATAGCGTAGAGCCATAGCATTGGCAATATCCGGGCGTTCAGGGAGCAGTAACGCGGCAAAAGGTTGCCGTGCTGGAGATAGCGAGGGAATAGCCGCGAGTACTTTATCTACACAGCGTTGCCACTCATCTTCTGAAGTGAGTGAAAGATGATGACATAGACGTTGATGCCAACTAGGTAGCGATTCTGCTTCGTGATTAGGTGGAATGATGGTGGTTACTGCGCCTTTTACTGGTTTATATTTGAGTTGAATAGCGAGAAGGGCAATTTCAACGGCACTTTCCAGACCACAGCGAATGACTAAGTCATCGACCAATTCATCTGCAGAGTAAGAGTTCCAAAAACTCCAAAGCAATGCTGCATCAGATTGCGCACTTCCTGTCTGTTGACTACCCAGAATTCGCATTTGTAACTCAGCAAACGCCTGCTGCCAGTTTTCTGGATAAGAACGGTAATTGTTGTCGGGATCATATGCCCTGGTGTTATCTGCAATACGCTTCCATATCTCACCGTCTTTGCGCAGATAATTGATCTCTCTGGGGCGAGAGCGATGTGGAAAAGCAAATCGGTTAATATCGTCGGTTAGCGGAATGGCTGCATCATCAGCCAGCCATGGGCGTTTGTTTTTACTCTCAGGTGAAGTTTCAACTTCAGGAGTGACTTTGGTGACGGGGGGGATATGCACGTTTGCCGAAGCGTCTTCCACATAGCCTTTTTTCGTTTTCTCAGCGATAAGCTTCAGTTCCGCTTTTTCCGCCGCCGCAGCATCCGCAAAGCTTTTTATCTGGCTTTGCCCTTGGGTGCCAACTTTTCCCCAACTGATATGCAACTCGTTACCTTGCTGCCCCACCGCCCAGAATTTATGCGATTTTTCGTCCTGATAGATATAACTCTTCATCCGCGTTCCCTGTATTTATATCCAGTTATAAGCGGATGCTAGCAGTTAATGAAAAAAATTAAGAGCGTTGAACAAACAAGAAAACAACTTTAGGAATTCATAAAGAAAAGGCGCTGTCGATGCAGCGCCTTGAAGGGGGATTATTTCACCTGATGGCCCGGTTTAGCACCGGCATCCGGGCTTAGCAGGAAAATATCTTTCCCGCCAGGACCGGCAGCCATCACCATGCCTTCAGAGATACCGAAGCGCATTTTACGTGGTGCCAGGTTAGCCACCATAATGGTGTGACGACCAATAAGTGCCTGCGGATCCGGGTAAGCAGAACGAATGCCGGAGAAGACATTGCGTTTTTCACCGCCGAGATCCAGTGTCAGGCGCAGCAGTTTGTCAGAACCTTCAACAAACTCTGCGTTTTCAATCAGCGCCACGCGCAGGTCAACTTTAGCGAAGTCGTCAAAGGTGATGGTTTCCTGAATCGGATCATCTGCCAGCGGGCCAGTCACGGGGGCGGCAGTGGCTTTCACTTCTTCTTTAGACGCTTCCACCAGTGCTTCAACCTGCTTCATATCGATGCGGTTATACAGCGCCTTGAACGGATTCACTTTGTGGCCCAGCAGCGGTTGCTGGATGCCATCCCAGGTCAGTTCCGTATTGAGGAATGCTTCTGCACGCTCGGTCAGTTTTGGCAGTACCGGCTTCAGGTAAGTCATCAGTACGCGGAACAGGTTAATGCCCATAGAGCAAATCGCCTGCAGGTCAGCATCGCGACCTTCCTGCTTCGCCACCACCCACGGAGCCTGTTCATCGACATAGCGGTTAGCCAGGTCAGCCAGTGCCATGATTTCGCGCACTGCTTTACCAAATTCACGGCTTTCCCATGCTTCACCAATCACTTCAGCGGCATCCGTGAAGGTTTTGTACAACTGCGGGTCAGCCAGTTCGCTTGCCAGCACGCCGTCAAAACGTTTGTTGATAAAGCCTGCGTTACGGGACGCCAGATTAACCACTTTGTTGACGATATCGGCATTCACACGCTGAACGAAATCTTCCAGGTTGAGATCGATATCATCAATGCGCGAAGAGAGTTTCGCAGTGTAGTAGTAACGCAGGCTGTCAGCGTCAAAATGATTCAGCCAGGTGCTGGCTTTAATAAAGGTGCCGCGAGACTTGGACATCTTCGCGCCGTTCACCGTTACATAGCCGTGAACAAACAGGTTGGTCGGCTTGCGGAAGTTGCTACCTTCCAACATGGCAGGCCAGAACAGGCTGTGGAAGTAAACAATATCTTTACCGATGAAGTGGTACAGCTCGGCGGTGGAGTCTTTCTTCCAGTATTCATCGAAGCTTACGCTGTCGCCGCGCTTGTCACACAGATTCTTGAAAGAACCCATGTAGCCAATCGGTGCGTCCAGCCAGACGTAGAAATATTTGCCCGGCGCGTTCGGAATTTCAAAACCGAAGTACGGTGCATCGCGGGAGATATCCCATTGTTGCAGGCCAGATTCAAACCACTCCTGCATTTTGTTTGCCACCTGCTCCTGCAACGCACCGCTGCGGGTCCATGCCTGCAGCATTTCGCTGAAAGAGGGCAGATCAAAGAAGAAGTGTTCAGAATCACGCATTACCGGGGTAGCGCCAGAAACCACCGATTTCGGCTCGATCAGTTCAGTCGGGCTATATGTTGCGCCGCAGACTTCACAGTTATCGCCGTATTGATCCGGTGATTTACATTTCGGGCAGGTGCCTTTCACAAAACGGTCCGGCAGGAACATGCCTTTTTCCGGATCGTACAGTTGAGAGATGGTGCGGTTTTTAATAAAACCGTTTTCCTTCAGGCGAGTATAGATAAGCTCAGACAACTGACGGTTCTCTTCACTGTGCGTCGAGTGATAGTTGTCATAGCTGATGTTAAAGCCTGCGAAATCAGTCTGATGCTCCTGACTCATTTCGCCAATCATCTGCTCCGGAGTGATACCAAGCTGCTGAGCTTTCAGCATGATTGGTGTACCGTGGGCATCGTCGGCGCAGATGAAGTTGACCTCGTGGCCGCGCATTCGCTGGTAACGGACCCAGACATCAGCCTGGATGTGCTCCAGCATATGGCCGAGGTGGATTGAGCCGTTAGCGTACGGCAGTGCGCACGTCACCAGAATTTTCTTCGCGACTTGAGTCATAGTAGGCATTACTTCTTTGTAGTGAAAAGGGCTTAGATAGTACCAAATGGGGCATGGTTACGTAAGTCCTGTGCAAGCATCTTATGATGCATTATTAGGTAAGTACTTAGCTGTTAACTTCAGGTAAACTAATAGCGATAAGTTATCTTTATAAATAAGGAGTCGGGATGAACGAACAATCCCAGGCCAAATCACCAGAAGCCCTGCGCGCAATGGTCGCCGGGACACTGGCCAATTTTCAGCACCCAACCCTCAAGCATAACCTCACCACGCTGAAAGCGTTGCACCATGTCGCCTGGATGGACGACACGCTGCATGTGGAACTGGTTATGCCGTTCGTATGGCATAGCGCGTTCGAAGAGTTAAAAGAGCAATGTAGCGCCGAACTGCTGCGCATTACCGGGGCGAAAGCTATCGACTGGAAACTGTCGCACAATATCGCCACCTTAAAACGCGTGAAGAATCAGCCGGGAATTAACGGCGTGAAGAACATCATTGCGGTCAGCTCCGGTAAAGGCGGCGTGGGTAAATCCTCCACGGCGGTAAATCTGGCGCTGGCACTGGCGGCGGAAGGGGCGAAAGTCGGCATTCTGGACGCCGATATCTACGGCCCATCAATACCCACCATGCTGGGCGCAGAAAATCAGCGTCCAACTTCGCCGGACGGTACCCATATGGCACCGATTATGTCTCATGGACTGGCAACCAATTCAATTGGTTATCTGGTCACTGACGACAATGCGATGGTGTGGCGTGGTCCGATGGCGAGCAAGGCGTTAATGCAGATGTTGCAGGAAACCTTGTGGCCGGATCTCGACTATCTGGTGCTTGATATGCCGCCAGGCACCGGTGACATTCAATTGACACTGGCACAAAACATTCCAGTAACTGGCGCGGTAGTGGTCACCACCCCGCAGGACATTGCGTTGATCGATGCGAAAAAAGGCATTGTGATGTTCGAGAAAGTCGAGGTTCCGGTGCTCGGTATTGTCGAGAACATGAGTGTGCATATTTGCAGTAACTGTGGTCACCATGAACCGATTTTCGGTACCGGTGGTGCAGAGAAACTGGCCGAGAAATACCACACGCAGTTGCTGGGGCAGATGCCGTTACACATTTCCTTACGTGAAGATCTCGATAAAGGCACGCCAACAGTTATCAGCCGTCCGGAGAGCGAATTTACTGCTATCTACCGCCAGCTGGCTGACCGCGTTGCAGCCCAGCTTTATTGGCAGGGAGAAGTCATTCCTGGCGAGATTTCCTTCCGCGCGGTCTGACGCGCATTAACCTTTTTGGTTGTTTTTTATACACCGCAGAGATGTTACATTGATGCGGTGTATTTGTTTTTGCCGCATTAATGAACACTTATTTAATGCTGCGAATATTCTGCGGACCTTCGTCCGAAACTCTATAAAGTCGATTGATCGTACAGGCAATGCATCATTATCATCCTTCGTGGCTGTGTAGTGGATGTACAGCTATAGTTTGTTATGCACTCATTCTATCCAGGCATAACCTTTACTACAGGGATAACGTTCAATGAATAAGTACTGGCTGTCAGGAATTATTTTTCTTGCCTATGGAATGGCTTCTCCCGCGTTCTCTTCACAGACTGCCACATTAACGATTAATGGCAGGATCAGTCCCCCAACATGCAGTATGGCTATGGTTAATGGTCAACCTCAACAGCATTGTGGTCAGTTAACGTATGATGTTGATACCCGTCATCAGGTTTCTTCGCCAGTCAAAGGTGTGACGACAGAAGTGGTTGTTGCAGGTAGCGATAGCAAACGTCGAATCGTGTTAAATCGCTACGATTAATTTGCCACCCTGGTTTTTTAAGCGGATTTAGAAAGCTGAAATCATTCGTGTGAATGATTTCAGCTTTTTTATTGATATTAATAATACCATTTAAAAAAATCTGCATTAATTAATAGATGTGATAAATATTTAATATGCTTAAGTATTTGTTGTATTTATATTGCAATAGTTAATTTGTTTTAAATCAATAAAACAATATGTTTACATTGCGGCAACTTTTTTGATGTGAGAAATTTGTTTCCAAGAGATACAGACTCTTAACAACCAAAAAATAAATTTTATTAAGGGACATATTATGAAACGTTCAATTATTGCTGCCGCTGTCTTTTCTTCTTTTTTTATGAGCGCTGGGGTATTTGCCGCAGACGTTGATACCGGAACATTAACCATTAAAGGGAATATTGCAGAATCTCCGTGTAAATTCGAAGCGGGTGGCGATTCAGTAAGTATTAATATGCCAACTGTACCAACCACTGTCTTTGAAGGTAAAGCTAAATACTCGACCTATGATGATGCAGTCGGTGTAACCAGCAGCATGTTAAAAATTAGCTGTCCGAAAGAAGTTGCTGGTGTAAAACTCTCGTTGATTACCAACGATAAAATAACCGGAAACGATAAGGCGATAGCCAGTAGCAACGATACCGTGGGGTACTATCTCTATTTAGGTGATAACAGCGATGTCCTGGATGTTTCTGCACCTTTTAACATTGAAAGTTATAAAACAGCGGAAGGTCAATATGCTATTCCGTTTAAAGCAAAATACCTGAAGCTGACAGATAATTCAGTGCAATCAGGTGATGTGTTATCTTCTCTGGTTATGCGTGTGGCGCAGGATTAATAAATAAAATTTCAAATTTCTCCAGGTAATAAACATGGCCGCTATCCCCATGGCGGCCTTTTAATTTAAGAGGCATTAAGATGAAAGGATTATTAGCTTTACTCATTTCTTCTATGGTCCTTCCTGCACATGCCGGTATTGTCATCTACGGGACGCGTATTATTTACCCGGCAGAAAACAAAGAAGTGACGGTGCAGTTGATGAATCAGGGAAACCGTTCTTCGCTGCTGCAGGCGTGGATTGATGATGGCGATACGTCGTTACCACCAGAAAAAATTCAGGTTCCTTTCATGTTAACGCCACCAGTGGCAAAAATAGGGGCAAATTCCGGGCAGCAAGTAAAAATCAAAATTATGTCGAATAAACTGCCCACTAATAAAGAGAGCATTTTTTATCTGAATGTTCTGGATATTCCACCAAATAGTCCAGAGCAAGAGGGCAAGAATGCACTGAAATTTGCAATGCAAAACAGAATCAAATTGTTTTACCGGCCTGCGGGTATTGCACCGGTAAATAAAGCGACATTTAAAAAGTTACTGGTAAATCGCAGTGGCAATGGATTGGTGATAAAAAATGACTCAGCAAATTGGGTAACGATTTCGGATGTCAAAGCTAATAATGTCAAAGTCAATTATGAAACTATTATGATTGCCCCCTTAGAAAGTCAGAGTATTAATGTCAAAAGTAATAATGCGAATAACTGGTATCTGACCATTATCGATGACCATGGCAACTATATTAGTGACAAAATTTAATTGCAGGAGCTGCCTATGTTGAGAATGACCCCACTTGCATCAGCAATCGTAGCGTTATTGCTCGGCATTGAAGCTTATGCAGCTGAAGAAACCTTTGATACCCATTTTATGATAGGTGGAATGAAAGACCAGCAGGTTGCAAATATTCGTCTTGATGATAATCAACCCTTGCCGGGGCAGTATGACATCGATATTTATGTCAATAAGCAATGGCGCGGGAAATATGAGATTATTGTTAAAGACAACCCGCAAGAAACATGTTTATCAAGGGAAATTATCAAGCGGTTAGGCATTAATACCGATAACTTTGCCAGCGGTAAGCAATGTTTAACATTTGAGCAACTTGTTCACGGTGGGAGATATACCTGGGATATCGGAGTTTTTCGTCTCGATTTCAGTGTACCGCAGGCGTGGGTGGAGGAACTGGAAAGTGGCTATGTTCCACCGGAAAACTGGGAGCGGGGTATTAATGCGTTTTATACCTCTTATTATGTGAGTCAGTATTACAGCGACTATAAAGCGTCGGGTAATAGCAAGAGTACATATGTACGTTTTAACAGCGGGTTAAACTTACTGGGGTGGCAACTGCATTCTGATGCCAGTTTCAGTAAAACAAATAGCAATCCAGGGGTGTGGAAAAGCAATACCCTGTATCTGGAACGTGGATTTGCCCAACTTCTCGGCACGCTTCGCGTGGGTGATATGTACACATCAAGCGATATTTTCGATTCTGTTCGCTTCAGCGGTGTGCGGTTGTTTCGTGATATGCAGATGTTGCCTAACTCGAAACAAAATTTTACTCCACGGGTGCAGGGGATTGCTCAGAGTAACGCGCTGGTAACGATTGAACAGAACGGTTTTGTGGTTTATCAGAAAGAGGTTCCTCCTGGCCCGTTTGCGATTACAGATTTGCAGTTGGCCGGTGGTGGAGCAGATCTTGATGTCAGCGTGAAAGAGGCGGACGGTTCGGTAACCACCTATCTGGTGCCTTATGCAGCAGTGCCGAATATGCTGCAACCCGGCGTGTCGAAATATGATTTTGCGGCAGGTCGTAGCCATATTGAAGGGGCGAGCAAACAAAGTGATTTTGTTCAGGCGGGTTATCAGTATGGTTTTAATAACTTATTGACGCTGTATGGCGGATCGATGGTCGCGAATAATTATTACGCGTTCACTTTGGGCACAGGCTGGAATACACGCATTGGTGCCATTTCCGTCGATGCCACGAAGTCGCATAGTAAACAAGACAACGGCGATGTGTTTGACGGGCAAAGTTATCAAATTGCCTACAACAAATTTGTGAGCCAAACGTCGACGCGTTTTGGTCTGGCGGCCTGGCGTTATTCGTCGCGTGATTACCGGACATTTAACGATCACGTTTGGGCAAACAATAAAGATAATTATCGCCGTGATGAAAACGATATCTATGACATTGCCGATTATTACCAGAACGATTTTGGCCGTAAAAATAGCTTTTCTGCCAATATGAGCCAGTCATTGCCAGAAGGCTGGGGTTCTGTGTCCTTAAGTACGTTATGGCGAGATTACTGGGGGCGTAGCGGCAGCAGTAAGGATTATCAGTTGAGTTATTCCAACAACCTGCGACGGATAAGCTATACCCTCGCGGCAAGCCAGGCTTATGACGAGAATCATCATGAAGAGAAACGTTTTAATATTTTTATATCGATTCCCTTTGATTGGGGTGATGACGTTACGACGCCTCGTCGGCAAATATATATGTCTAACTCAACGACGTTTGATGATCAGGGTTTTGCCTCAAATAATACGGGATTATCGGGAACCGTTGGAAGCCGGGATCAATTTAACTATGGGGTCAACCTGAGTCATCAGCATCAGGGAAATGAAACGACAGCTGGAGCGAATTTAACCTGGAACGCGCCGGTGGCAACGGTGAATGGCAGTTATAGTCAGTCGAGTACTTATCGACAGGCTGGAGCCAGTCTTTCAGGGGGCATTGTCGCCTGGTCGGGTGGCGTTAATCTGGCGAACCGTCTTTCCGAAACGTTTGCTGTGATGAATGCGCCAGGAATTAAAGATGCTTATGTCAATGGGCAAAAATATCGCACAACAAACCGTAATGGAGTGGTGGTATACGACGGAATGACACCTTATCGGGAAAATCACCTGATGCTGGATGTGTCGCAAAGCGATAGCGAAGCAGAATTACGTGGCAACCGGAACATTGCCGTCCCTTTTCGCGGCGCGGTTGTACTGGTTAATTTTGATACCGATCAGCGCAAGCCCTGGTTTATAAAAGCGTTAAGAGCGGATGGGCAACCATTAACGTTTGGTTATGAAGTCAATGATATCCACGGTCACAATATTGGTGTTGTCGGTCAGGGAAGCCAGTTATTTATCCGCACTAATGATGTACCGCCATCGGTTAATGTGGCAATTGATAAACAACAAGGGCTCTCATGCACAATCACCTTCGGTAAAGAGATTGATGAAAATAGGAATTATATTTGCCAGTAATAATCGGGTGGCTCTATGAAAATTCGCATAATGTTATTTATATTAATTATGATGGTAATGCCTGTGAGTTATGCAGCATGTTATGGAGAGTTATCTGCTCAGCATAATTTGGCTGTTCAGGGGGATTTTGCACTGACTCAAACACAAACGGCGACATATGAGCATAATTTCAACGATTCATCATGTGTGAGTACAAATACCATCATTCCCATGAATTCATCGGATATTATTGTTGGGCTGTATAACGATACTATTAAATTAAATTTACATTTTGAATGGATCAATAAAAACAACATCACGTTGTCAAATAATCAGACCAGTTTCACCAGTGGTTATTCGATAACGGTAACACCTGCGGCTAGTAATGCAAAAGTAAATGTTTCTGCGGGGGGCAGCGGTTCAGTGATGATTAATGGTGTTGCGACATTATCCAGTGCTTCATCATCGACACGCGGGAGTGCTGCAGTACAATTTTTACTGTGTTTATTCGGTGGCAAGTCATGGGATGCATGTGTAAATAGCTACAGAAATGCATTGGCACAAAATGCAGGTGTCTATTCCTTTAATCTGACATTGTCATACAACCCGATAACCACAACCTGCAAACCGGACGATTTATTAATTACTTTAGAGAGTATTCCCATTTCACAATTACCAGCTACAGGTAACAAAGCAACAATAAATAGTAACAAAGGGGATATTGTTCTGCGTTGTAAAAACTTATTAGGTCAACAAAATCAAACATCACGGAAAATGCAGGTGTATTTATCAAGTTCTGATTTGTTAACCAACAGCAACACAATACTGAAAGGTGCGGAAGATAATGGCGTAGGATTTATTCTTGAAAGTAATGGTTCTCCAGTCACACTTTTAAATATCACTAACAGCAGTAAAGAATACACAAATTTAAAAGAAATTGCGGCAAAGTCAAAACTTACAGATACAACGGTTTCAATTCCGGTAACTGCCAGTTACTACGTCTACGATACAAATAAAGTTAAATCTGGCGCTCTGGAGGCTACCGCCTTAATCAACGTGAAATATGATTAATAACAAGTAAGACGAGCAAGTGGCTAATAATAAAAAATAACAAGGTGTCTGCATTTCCCCCTCATGATGAGGGGGCTTTTTTTAGCGATGATAAAAAATCTCACCGTCGTAGGCTTTAATGATTTTACCGTCGGCATCGTTGATCAACACGTATGCGCCACCCATATAGGTCCAGTGCGTTCCGGCATCAGGAGCGGGCAGGTTACGTAACTGCCACTGCTTAATGTTGTACTCATCGGTGCGGTACATCTCTGGGACGGTATCGCCTGGTTTGAAATGCTTAAAGTCAGCAATGAAACTGCTTAACTCATACTTAGAAATTCCCGAGGTATTGGTCGAACCCGCGGTGGCTGGTGCGGCCCAGGCGGCACTGGTAACCAGCAATAGCGCACCCAGCAACATCTTATTTTTAATGGTCATATACTCTCCACTTTGGGGATCTGTAATATCAGTCGCATATCTTTCCTGCCATACAATATAACTGACAAGCGATATTTTGTTAGTGATCCCATGATTTCGTAAAAAGTGTAAATGAAAGGATGCCCTAAAAGCATCCTTAGCGAGCAGAGAGCCAGCGGAAATAGCTGATTTAAGAATCATCCTGGGCTGAAGATAACATGCAGCCTATCGCATAATGCCCATAAAGCCATGCACGCCCATATACACCCCAACTAAGCCAATCAACAGACTGGAAAAATAGGGCGCACGTTTAGCGAGAGTGTTAAATCCGCTCCAGCGTTTTGCGACCTGCTGAACGCTGATTGCTGCGCCAACGCCTACGGTGACTAGCGTTAACGCCAGGCCAATGCTGAAACTGACGACCAGTGTTGCGCCTAGTGTCAGGGCTTTCAACTGAATACAAATCAACAGCACGGTAATTGCTGCCGGGCAGGGGATCAGTCCACCTGTTAACCCAAACAATAAAATTTGCCAGTTGGTCACTTCTCTGCCATTGAAGCGTCGTTTGATGTCATTGGCATGGGCTCGTGCATGAGCATCCTGATACTCCCCATGTTCGTGATGGTGATGATGTCCATGGTCGTGGTGATCTTCGTGATCGTGATGATACTCATGATCATGCCCGTGCATATTCTCCAGCCAGTTGCGTTCGCCGCGCCAGGTACGCCAGAACATCCAGAACGCGGTGCCAATAATGATCACCGCGGAAATCAACTGGAGCCACGGTTCTGCAGATTGAGCAGTAAAACGTTTGCTGATCACCATCCCGCCAAAGGCAATCAACCAGACCACCGCGGTATGCGAAAGGGTTGCTGCCAGTCCGAGCATCACCGCCTGTTTAATGGTGCCTTTGATGGCGATGATAAACGCCGCCATCATCGTTTTTGAGTGCCCTGGTTCCAGGCCATGAAGCGCACCAAGTAAGATGGCGCTGGGAATGAAGAACCAGGCGTTTCCTTGCTGAAGAAGAGTGGTAAATTCGGTCATGATAATAATTCTTAGTATTAATTCGGCAATCCGATTCTACTCCCCCCCAGTACCTGATACTACCCCCCAGTAGAATAATAGTGCTATGATTTTTCATGTTCTTGTTAACCAGGTGTTGCCATGTCTCATACAATCCGTGATAAACAGAAACTGAAAGCGCGTGCCAGTAAGATTCAGGGTCAGGTCGTGGCGCTCAAGAAAATGCTCGACGAGCCGCACGAATGCGCAGCTGTTCTACAACAGATTGCTGCTATCCGTGGCGCGGTAAACGGTCTGATGCGGGAAGTGATTAAAGGTCATCTGACGGAACACATCGTTCACCAGGGGGATGAGCTAAAACGTGAAGAAGATCTGGATGTCGTTCTGAAGGTGCTGGATTCATATATCAAATAATTTCACAACGTTATTGTAATCCCGCCGTTTTTCCTCGTTTACAACGTGTGCGCGGGACATTACCATCCATCTCTGCGATTCATCATCGCAACCAAACGACTCGGGGTGCCCTTCTGCGTGAAGGCTGAGAAATACCCGTATCACCTGATCTGGATAATGCCAGCGTAGGGAAGTCACAGACCACCAGGTCATTGCTTCTTCACGTTATGGCAGGAGCAAACTATGCAAGTCGACCTGCTGAGTTCCGCGCAATCAGCGCACGCGTTAAACCTCTTTTACCAACACTCTCCTCTTGTGCATTGCATGACCAATGATGTGGTGCAAACCTTTACTGCCAATACTTTACTGGTGCTCGGTGCATCGCCAGCGATGGTTATCGAAGCAGAAGAGGCCAGTCAATTTGCGGCTATCGCCAGTGCCTTGCTAATTAACGTCGGCACGCTGACGCAGCCACGCGCACAGGCAATGCGTGCTGCCGTTGAACAGGCAACACACTCCCAAACGCCCTGGACGCTTGATCCGGTCGCGGTTGGCGCACTCGATTATCGTCGCCGTTTTTGTCATGAACTTTTATCTTTTAAACCGACAGCGATACGTGGTAATGCTTCGGAAATCATGGCATTAGCTGGCGTTGCTAATGGTGGACGGGGAGTGGACACCACTGACGCCGCGGCTAACGCGATACCTGCTGCACAAACACTGGCACGGGAAACTGGCGCAATCGTCGTGGTCACTGGCGAGGTGGATTATATTACCGATGGTCGTCGCACCGTTGGCATTCACGGCGGCAATTCGTTAATGACCAAAGTGGTAGGAACTGGCTGTGCATTATCGGCAGTTGTCGCTGCCTGTTGTGCATTACCAGGCGATATGCTGGAAAATATCGCATCTGCCTGTCACTGGATGAAACAAGCCGGAGAACGCGCCGTCGCCAGAAGTGAAGGGCCTGGCAGTTTTGTTCCCCATTTTCTTGATGCGCTCTGGCAATTGACGCAGGAGGTGCAGGCATGAAACGGATTAACGCTCTGACAATTGCAGGCACTGATCCCAGTGGTGGCGCAGGAATTCAGGCAGATCTCAAAACGTTCTCTGCACTTGGTGCTTATGGTTGTTCAGTAATAACCGCCCTGGTAGCGCAAAACACCCGAGGCGTGCAATCGGTGTATCGCATAGATCCTGATTTTGTCGCCGCGCAGTTGGATTCGGTGTTCACTGATGTGCGAATCGACACCACTAAAATCGGTATGTTGGCGGAAACCGATATTGTTGAAGCGGTGGCAGAACGGTTGCAACGTTATCAGATCCAAAACGTGGTACTCGACACCGTTATGCTGGCAAAAAGCGGCGACCCTCTGCTTTCACCTTCGGCGGTTGCCACGCTGCGCAGTCGATTATTGCCACAGGTTTCATTAATAACGCCAAACTTGCCCGAAGCTGCCGCCTTGCTCGACGCGCCACACGCGCGCAACGAACAGGAAATGCTGGAACAAGGGCGATCGCTGTTGGCGATGGGCTGTGGCGCAGTGCTAATGAAAGGTGGTCATCTGGATGATGAGCAAAGCCCGGACTGGCTGTTTACTCGCGAGGGGGAACAACGGTTTACTGCACCGCGCATTATGACCAAAAACACCCACGGCACTGGTTGTACGCTCTCTGCGGCGTTGGCTGCACTGCGCCCGCGCCATACAAACTGGGCTGACACCGTCCAGGAGGCAAAAAGCTGGCTTTCATCGGCGTTAGCCCAGGCCGACACGCTGGAAGTTGGTCACGGTATTGGTCCGGTTCACCACTTCCACGCCTGGTGGTGAGCACCTTACTATAGCTGCTTTGGTTATTGTCAGTATTTGGCGCTGACATTCAGGGATGAAACCAATGCAGCTGAGAATCACCAGTCGAAAAAAATTCACCGCTTTATTATGCGCTCTTGGGCTAATTTCCATCGTTGCAATTTATCCGCGTCAGACGGTGAATTTTTTCTATTCGACAGCAATTCAGATTAAAGACTACATCCACTTCTACGGTTATCGTCCGGTTAAATCTTTCGCTATTCGCATTCCTGCCAGTTACACCATTCACGGAATAGATGTTTCGCGCTGGCAGGAGCGGATCGACTGGCAGCGGGTGGCAAAAATGCGCGATAACGGTATTCGCTTGCAATTTGCCTTTATCAAGGCGACGGAAGGCGAAAAACTGGTGGACCCGTATTTTTCGCGTAACTGGCAACTAAGCCGCGAAAATGGCCTGTTGCGTGGGGCGTATCATTATTTTTCCCCGTCGGTATCCGCCTCAGTTCAGGCGCGATTATTTCTGCAAACGGTGGATTTTGCCCACGGTGATCTCCCTGCTGTGCTGGACGTAGAAGAGCGCGGAAAATTATCGGCGAAGGAATTACGCAAGCAGGTAAGTCAGTGGCTAAAAATGGTCGAAAAAAGCACAGGAAAAAAGCCGATTATTTATGCAGGCGCGACGTTTTATCACACGAATCTGGCGGGGTATTTCAATGAATATCCGTGGTGGGTGGCTCACTATTATCAACGTCGTCCGGACAATGACGGCATGGCCTGGCGCTTCTGGCAGCATTCCGACCGTGGACAGGTAGATGGCATTAATGGTCTGGTGGATTTTAATGTGTTTAATGGCACGGTGGAGGAGCTGCAGGGATTCGTTGATGGGATTAAAGAAACGCCTTAAATAAGAAGCAGTGATATACTCCCACCAGACTCCCTGGCAGGAAAAAGACAAATGGAACAAGCGCATACCCAGCTGATTGCCCAACTGAACGAACGTATTTTAGCGGCGGATAACACGCCGCTTTATATTAAGTTTGCCGAAACGGTGAAAAATGCCGTGCGCAGCGGGGTGCTGGAACATGGCAATATTTTACCCGGCGAGCGCGATTTAAGTCAGTTAACCGGCGTTTCGCGCATTACGGTGCGCAAGGCGATGCAGGCGCTGGAAGAAGAGGGCGTGGTGACACGTTCGCGCGGCTACGGCACGCAGATTAATAACATCTTTGAATACTCGTTAAAAGAAGCGCGAGGATTTTCTCAGCAGGTGGTGTTGCGCGGGAAAAAGCCCGATACGCTATGGGTTAACAAGCGAGTGGTTAAATGCCCTGAAGAGGTGGCGCAGCAATTGGCGGTCGAAGCGGGTAGTGATGTCTTTTTGCTTAAGCGTATTCGCTATGTTGATGAAGAAGCGGTCTCTATTGAGGAGTCGTGGGTTCCGGCGCATTTAATTCATGATGTTGATGCCATCGGAATCTCTCTTTATGACTACTTCCGCAGTCAGCATATTTTTCCAAAGCGTACCCGTTCCCGCGTTAGCGCCCGGATGCCGGATGCCGAGTTTCAGTCACATATTCAATTAGATAGTAAAATACCGGTGCTGGTGATCAAGCAAGTGGCGCTTGACCAACAGCAACGGCCTATTGAGTACAGCATCAGCCACTGTCGCAGTGATCTATACGTTTTTGTGTGTGAGGAGTAGTTCCTCGCGGGTTGGCGCGCAATCACCGCCGCGATGCCCGACAACCCACGACGCCACTGCATTGCCCAGCAATACGGCATCCGCCAGTGGCAAACCAGAGGCCAGTCCAGCTAATACGCCACCTGCATGACTGTCGCCCGCCCCAATGGTGTCTACAACTTGCGTTGGAAATGCCGGGATGCAGCCAGAAGCGTTATTGCTGAAATACCATGCGCCTTCTTTATCGAGACGAACGATCAACGGCGCGGCAAATTTCTCCTGCCATTGCTTGCCAAGTGTTGTTATCTCTGCTGATAAAGCAAAACGTTCGGCGGCAATCTCACCCTCCTGACGATTGAGTGACACTAAAGGTCGACAGGCCATGATTCGCGCCAGTAATGCATCCGGGATATCGCCAATACGTGGGCCAAAATCGATGAACGGCGTCACGTCTTGCAGACTCTCCAGCCATTCCACTAACAATTCACCGCAGGGCGAGGCCAGTTGATAACCAGAAAAATAGAGCAGGCTGCCAGGCGCAACGGTTAATCGCGCCAACCATTCGCGATTCCACTGATTTTCCACACCACTGAACGACATAAACGTGCGTTCACCATCAGGCTCAACCAGCGCCAGACACCAGCCGTTATCGCCTTCGGCGTTATCGATGAGGCTGATTAATCCTTCTTTCGCCATCCGGTTACGAATAATTTCCGCCCACACACCCTGGCCGAGCGGCAGGGCATTACCCGCTTCGATACCGAGGCGCTTTAACGCCACGGCAATATTCAGTGCGCAGCCGCCAACGTTAACGCTCTGCTGTTTCAGTTCGATATCGCACCCACGCCAGGGGAGGGCATAAGCGTCGGCGATCACATCAATGACTGCCGCGCCGACGACCATCACCGGCTGACGCGTGGTTAATTCAGGCAGCAGCGTGTGTAATCGAGCGCCGCTCATGCCGCCTCCCGTTGTTGGCGATACTTTGCCAGCGCCGTGGCATAATGATTAAAATCAAGCTGATTTACCGCATCCAGCTCCGTCTTAAACGCAGGATCGATAGCGTTAACGCCATGCAATGCGCCGCAAATCGCCGTCGCCATAGCGCCGATGGTGTCTGTGTCGCCGCCAAGGTTAGCGCACAGGATGGCGCAACGGTTCGGGTCGGTTTGTGCCAGTTCAACCAGCGCAATGGCGCACGGAACGGACTCAATAGTACTGGTACCTGCCCCAACCACCTGATACAGCTGTTCGCTGGCGGATTCGGTGCCGTCGGCATTGCGCACAATTTTCAGCGCAATCTCCAGACGTGCTGCCAGTGAGGCGCTGAAGGTAGTGATGCGTTTTTGCTGTGCATGTCGCGCAATCGAGGGTAGAGAATCAACAATCGCTGACCAGCTTTCTCCGTCAATGGCACGGGAAATCGCCCATGCGATGACTACCGCACCTGCCACCGCCAGATCGGATTTATGGGTCGGGCTGGACGCCAGCGCCACATCATCAATAAAGGAATCAACATTGCGCGCCGGAAGCAAACAACCTAATGGCGAGACGCGCATCGCTGCGCCGTTGGTCACGCCATTGTTTTCCAGTTCAGCAACGGGTTTACCGTCGCGAATGGCGTTAAGCGCAATCTTCGAAGTTGGGCCAAGCACGTTTTTGTTAAAGGCGTTGAAACGCAGCGCCCAGTCGAGAATATTACGCCCAATCAGATCCGGATCGATCTCGCCTTCACGTTCCAGTAACGCATCAGCCAGGCAAAGAGCCATTGAGGTATCGTCGGTAAATTCGGCGCGGTTAAAATAACAGGCCGCGTTATTCTCCTTTGGTCCAGGCAGAAAACGGTCAATCCAGCCAAAGTGTGCTTTAACGCGGCTGCGTGGCCAAAGCTCGGAGGGCATCCCCATCGCATCCCCTAACGCCTGCCCATAAAGAGCACCGAGAATACGTTCTGTTTTCATTTAACTTCCCCTTGTGTCAACGCAATATCGCGATCATCGACCTTGATAGCCGTAATTTCGTTGTCGGATTCGCGGAAAAAAATCATGAACAGCACGGCGATAATGGCAATCATCACCGCGCCGAAAGTCCACATCCCGGACCAGTTGAAAGTCAGTCCGTTTACCGGTTCCGGATAAGCGAACATCTTTTCCATCATCACACCGCCAAGACGATAGCCGAGCAAACTGCCGAATCCCTGGCAGCAGAGCGTGATCAGCCCCTGCGCAGCGGTACGCATATGCACGGGGGCTTTTTTATCGACATAGATGTAAGCGGTAACGTAGTAAAAATCGTAACTTACGCCATGCAGCAAAATGCCGAGGAACAGTAACGCGTAGGTGAAATATTCATCCGCACTACCGTAAATAAAGAAGCCATAGCGGATCGCTGCGGTGACCAGACCAAGTAATAATACCTTTTTGATACCAAAGCGTTTGGTAAAAAACGGCAATGCCAGCATAAAGAAGATTTCAGAGAACTGGCCGAGCGTCATCCAGCCGGTGGCGTTTTTCATGCCGACTTCTGTCAGATAACCGTTGGCAAAGATGTAATAGAACGCCAGTGGCATCGCAAACAGGAATGAACAGAAGAAAAAGACGAGGAAGTTTTTATCGCGCAGCAGGATCAGCGCATCCAGGCCGAGCATGACTTTAATGTCCATTTTGCCGGTGCTTTTTGGCGGCGTGTCGGGCAGGAAAAACGCAAACACACCGAGCAGAGCAGAACTTCCGGCGGTAATCAGCAGCGGGATGTTAGTCGGAGAGATATCGGCATAACCCAGCATTTGCGGCAAAAATCCACATGCCAGACCGGAGGCAATCCAGCCGATAGTGCCCATCACACGAATGCGTGGGAAATCACGCTCCACATCCGGCACGTTGGCAAAAGCGATACTGTTAGTCAGCGCAATGGTCGGCATATAGGTTAGCGAGTAGGCCAGCAGTAACGGGAAGAACCCGGCAAAAGTGGTCTGTTGCGCAGCGAAATACATCAGCGCCGCACCAGCGAACATCAATACCGCCAGCACTTTCTGCGCCGAGAAAAAGCGGTCAGTGATGGAGCCAACCAGAATTGGCGACAGGATCGCCGCAATGGCGGTACAGGCATACGACCAGCCAATTTCTCCGGCACTAAAACCGCTTTTACTTAACCACAACCACAATGGCACAAACCACGCGCCCCAGATAAACCATTCAACAAACATCATGAACGACAGCTTTGCTGTTGTTTTCATCTTTTAATTCCTTCATGACAGGTAATGTAAGGTACGCGATGACAATACCATTTAATAATACCTTTTAAATACCTTTGCGGTGAAAATTTGACCGCGGTAACATTTTTTCTGATGAATCGAGCCAACAGAAAACGCTGAAAAAACATCCAAAAGATGGAAAAACTCGCCTGTAACGACCAGGATTATGATTGCCCGCAAAAGGCGGGCCAGGACAATCCATAGCCGATATCCAATCGGAATTTACGGGAGCATAGTAATGACAGATATTGCGCAGTTGCTTGGCAAAGACGCCGACAACCTTTTACAGCACCGTTGTATGACTATTCCTTCTGACCAGCTTTATCTCCCCGGACATGACTACGTAGACCGCGTGATGATTGACAATAATCGCCCGCCAGCGGTGTTACGTAATATGCAGACGTTGTACAACACTGGGCGCCTGGCTGGAACAGGATATCTTTCTATTCTGCCGGTTGACCAGGGCGTTGAGCACTCTGCCGGAGCTTCATTTGCCGCTAACCCGCTCTACTTTGACCCGAAAAACATTGTTGAACTGGCGATCGAAGCGGGCTGTAACTGTGTGGCGTCAACCTACGGCGTGCTGGCATCGGTATCGCGGCGTTACGCGCATCGCATTCCATTCCTTGTCAAACTTAATCACAACGAGACGCTAAGTTACCCGAACACTTACGATCAAACGCTGTATGCCAGCGTGGAGCAGGCGTTCAACATGGGCGCGGTGGCGGTTGGCGCGACCATCTATTTTGGCTCGGAAGAGTCACGTCGCCAGATTGAAGAAATTTCTGCGGCTTTTGAACGTGCGCACGAGCTGGGCATGGTGACCGTGCTGTGGGCCTATTTGCGTAACTCCGCCTTTAAGAAAGATGGCGTCGATTATCACGTTTCGGCTGACCTGACCGGCCAGGCTAACCATCTGGCGGCAACCATAGGCGCAGATATCGTCAAACAAAAAATGGCGGAAAATAACGGCGGCTATAAAGCGATTAATTACGGTTATACCGACGATCGCGTGTACAGCAAGTTGACCAGCGAAAACCCGATTGATCTGGTGCGTTATCAGTTAGCTAACTGCTATATGGGCCGGGCAGGGTTGATAAACTCCGGCGGTGCTGCAGGCGGTGAAACTGACCTCAGCGATGCAGTGCGTACTGCGGTCATCAACAAACGCGCTGGTGGAATGGGGCTGATTCTTGGACGTAAGGCGTTCAAGAAATCGATGGCTGACGGCGTGAAACTGATTAACGCCGTGCAGGACGTTTATCTCGATAGCAAAATTACTATCGCCTGATACGCCTCATACGAACAGCACTACCCCGTAGGGCGGATAAGGCGTTCACACCGCATCCGGCAACCTATGCCTGATGCGACGCTGAAGCGTCTTATCATGCCTACACAGCGCTGCCACGTATGCCGGATAAGGCGTTTACGTTGCATCCGGCATAAAAACACGCGCACTTCGTTACGGCTTCCCCCGGGAGGCCGTTTTTTTTCCTGTCATTCTGATTAATTTTCATATTGTCGTTTTTGTGATCGTTATCTCGACATTTGAAAACAAATAATTTCATTATATTTTGAAATCGAAAACAAATGACAGGATGTGAAAATGTACGTGGTATCGACAAAGCAGATGCTGAACAACGCGCAGCGCGGCGGTTATGCGGTTCCGGCATTCAATATTCACAATCTCGAAACGATGCAAGTGGTGGTGGAAACCGCTGCCAGCATGCATGCGCCGGTCATCATCGCCGGAACGCCCGGTACATTTACTCATGCTGGTACAGAAAATCTGGTGGCGCTGGTCAGCGCTATGGCGAAGCACTATCACCATCCATTGGCGATTCACCTCGACCATCACACGAAATTTGACGATATCGCTCAGAAAGTTCGTTCAGGTGTGCGCTCGGTAATGATCGACGCCTCGCATTTGCCTTATGCGCAAAATATTGCACGGGTAAAAGAGGTGGTGGATTTTTGCCATCGCTTTGATGTCAGCGTCGAAGCGGAGCTGGGGCAGCTTGGGGGCCAGAAAGATGATGTACAAGTCAATGAAGCTGATGCGTTGTATACCAACCCCATTCAGGCGCGTGAATTTGCCGAGACAACCGGGATTGATTCCCTGGCGGTCGCCATCGGCACGGCTCACGGTATGTATGCCAGCGCACCGGCGCTTGATTTTTCTCGACTGGAGAACATTCGCCAGTGGGTGAACTTACCGCTGGTGCTGCATGGTGCGTCAGGATTATCGACTAAGGATATTCAGCAAACCATCAAACTGGGGATATGCAAAATCAACGTTGCAACGGAGCTGAAAAATGCATTCTCGCAGGCGTTAAAAAATTACCTGTCCGAGCACCCCGAAGCGACCGATCCCCGGGATTATTTGCAGTCGGCTAAATCCGCAATGCGCGATGTGGTGAGCAAAGTGATTGCTGATTGTTGCTGCGAGGGCAGGGCATAACGCACCTGCCATTTAACAAGGAAAAAACATGAAAACGTTAATTGCCCGGCATAAAGCTGGTGAACATATCGGCATATGTTCAGTCTGTTCTGCCCATCCGTTGGTTATCGAAGCGGCGCTGGCATTTGATCGCAACAGCACGCGCAAAGTGCTGATTGAAGCAACGTCAAACCAGGTCAATCAATTTGGCGGTTATACCGGAATGACACCGGCGGACTTTCGCGAATTTGTGTTTGCAATTGCCGATAAAGTCGGATTTGCTCGTGAGCGTATCATTCTCGGCGGCGACCATCTGGGACCGAACTGCTGGCAGCAAGAAAATGCGGATACGGCGATGGAAAAATCCGTCGAGCTGGTAAAAGCATATGTTCGAGCGGGGTTCAGTAAAATTCACCTTGATGCGTCAATGTCATGTGCGGGGGATCCAATACCATTAGCGCCAGAAACGGTTGCTGAACGTGCTGCCGTGCTTTGCCACGCAGCGGAGAGTGTGGCGACAGATTGCCAGCGTGAGCAACTGAGCTATGTCATTGGCACCGAAGTTCCGGTTCCGGGCGGTGAGGCCAGCGCCATTCAGTCAGTACACATTACCCGGGTTGAAGATGCCGCCAATACTTTACGTACGCATCAAAAGGCCTTTATTGCTCGTGGGCTGACAGAGGCGTTAACACGCGTGATTGCCATCGTGGTACAGCCGGGTGTGGAATTTGATCACAGCAATATTATCCATTATCAGCCGCAAGAAGCGCAGGCGCTGGCGCAATGGATAGAAAACACCCGAATGGTTTATGAAGCACATTCTACCGATTACCAGACCCGGACGGCTTATTGGGAATTAGTCCGCGATCACTTTGCAATTTTGAAAGTAGGGCCAGCATTAACCTTTGCTCTACGTGAGGCGATATTTGCGTTGGCACAAATTGAGCAAGAGCTTATCGGCCCCGAAAATCGTAGCAGTTGCCTGGCGGTGATTGAAGAAGTGATGCTCGATGAACCGCAGTACTGGAAAAAATATTATCGCACGGGTTTTAACGATTCATTACTGGATATTCGTTACAGCCTGTCGGATCGTATTCGTTATTACTGGCCGCATAGTCGAATTAAGAATAGCGTTGAAACGATGATGGCGAATCTGGAAGACGTGGACATCCCACTGGGCATGATTAGTCAGTATCTACCCAAACAATTTGAACGCATACAGTCCGGGGAATTATCGGCAATACCGTATCAGTTGATTATGGATAAAATTTATGATGTTTTGCGTGCCTATCGCTACGGCTGTGCGGAATAAGGACGGTATATGACTAACCTGTTTGTTCGTAGCGGAATTTCTTTTGTCGATCGTAGCGAAGTTTTAACTCATATCGGTAATGAGATGATCGCGAAAGGTGTGGTTCATGAAACCTGGCCACAGGCATTAATTGCCAGAGAAGCAGAATTCCCCACCGGGATAATGCTTGAACAGTACGCCATTGCAATACCGCATTGTGAGGCGATTCATGCTAAGTCGTCAGCTATTTATCTGTTAAGACCAACAAATAAAGTTCATTTTCAGCAAGCGGATGATGATAACGACGTGGCGGTATCGTTGGTTATTGCGTTGATTGTGGAAAATCCGCAGCAGCAATTGAAACTTTTACGCTGTTTATTTGGCAAGTTACAACAGCCCGAGATCGTCGAGACACTAATCACTCTTCCTGAAACCCAGTTAAAGGAATACTTCACAAAGTATGTTTTAGATTCAGACGAATAAATCCCTCTGTAACAATAAAAAGGACTATTTATGAAACGCAAGATAATTGTCGCTTGCGGAGGCGCGGTTGCGACCTCTACGATGGCGGCGGAAGAAATTAAAGAGTTGTGTCAGAGTCATAATATTCCTGTTGAATTAATCCAGTGTCGGGTTAATGAAATAGAGACCTATATGGATGGCGTGCATTTGATATGTACTACCGCCAAAGTTGACCGTAGTTTTGGCGATATTCCGTTAGTTCACGGCATGCCTTTTGTTTCTGGTGTCGGTATCGAAGCATTACAAAATAAAATTCTGACTATCTTACAGGGGTGACCTATGTTTTCAGAAGTCATGCGTTATATTCTCGACCTCGGCCCTACGGTCATGTTGCCGATTGTCATCATTATTTTTTCTAAGATATTAGGCATGAAGGCAGGCGATTGCTTTAAAGCGGGTCTGCATATCGGGATTGGCTTTGTTGGCATTGGCCTGGTGATTGGCTTAATGCTGGATTCCATTGGCCCGGCGGCGAAAGCGATGGCGGAAAATTTCGACCTGAATCTGCATGTGGTCGATGTCGGCTGGCCGGGCTCTTCACCCATGACCTGGGCGTCGCAAATTGCGCTGGTGGCGATTCCGATTGCGATTCTGGTTAACGTGGCGATGCTACTGACCCGTATGACGCGGGTAGTAAATGTTGATATATGGAATATCTGGCATATGACCTTCACCGGCGCATTGCTGCATCTGGCAACCGGTTCATGGATGATAGGGATGGCGGGTGTGGTAATTCACGCGGCGTTTGTTTATAAGCTCGGCGACTGGTTTGCCCGCGATACCCGAAATTTCTTTGAGCTGGAAGGCATTGCTATTCCGCACGGTACGTCGGCGTATCTGGGGCCAATTGCGGTGCTGGTGGATGCTATCATCGAGAAAATCCCAGGCGTTAACCGTATTAAATTTAGCGCCGACGATATTCAGCGCAAATTTGGCCCATTTGGCGAACCTGTCACCGTGGGCTTTGTGATGGGGCTGATTATCGGCATCCTCGCGGGTTACGATGTCAAAGGTGTATTACAGCTGGCGGTAAAAACGGCGGCAGTTATGCTGCTGATGCCACGGGTGATTAAACCCATCATGGATGGTTTAACGCCCATCGCTAAGCAGGCCCGTAGTCGTTTACAGGCGAAGTTCGGCGGTCAGGAGTTCCTGATTGGCCTTGATCCGGCGTTGCTGCTGGGGCATACGGCGGTGGTATCGGCAAGCCTGATTTTTATCCCGCTCACCATTTTAATTGCTGTTTGTGTTCCGGGTAATCAGGTACTGCCGTTTGGCGACCTTGCCACCATCGGCTTCTTTGTTGCGATGGCAGTTGCCGTGCATCGTGGAAATCTGTTCCGCACCTTAATCTCGGGTGTCATCATTATGAGCATCACCCTGTGGATCGCGACGCAAACTATTGGTTTGCACACCCAACTGGCGGCTAATGCTGGGGCGTTAAAAGCCGGGGGCATGGTGGCTTCAATGGATCAGGGCGGTTCTCCCATTACCTGGTTACTGATTCAGGTTTTCTCCCCGCAAAATATTCCCGGTTTCATTATTATCGGTGCCATTTATCTTACCGGTATTTTCATGACCTGGCGTAGAGCGCGCGGCTTTATTAAACAAGAGAAAGCCGTTCTCGCAGAATAATTTTTACCTGAGGGGGAGTTTATCCCCCTTAATAATCAGGAGTTTTTATGAAATCAGTTGTTAATGATACTGATGGTATCGTGCGCGTTGAAGAACGAGTCATGCCTGAAATCATCCATCGGGACGAGGTACGGGTAAAAATTGCCAGCTCGGGGATATGTGGTTCCGACTTACCCAGAATTTTTAAAAATGGTGCACATTATTATCCAATAACGTTAGGCCATGAATTTAGCGGCTATATTGATGCTGTGGGATCCGGTGTTGATGATTTACATCCTGGCGATGCGGTTGCCTGTGTGCCGTTATTACCCTGTTTTACTTGTCCAGAGTGTCTGAAAGGGTTTTATTCCCAGTGCGCAAAATATGATTTTATTGGCTCACGGCGTGATGGTGGGTTTGCCGAATATATTGTCGTTAAGCGGAAAAATGTCTTTGCTCTACCTGCGCATATGCCTATTGAGGATGGGGCTTTTATTGAACCGATTACCGTTGGCCTGCATGCTTTCCATTTAGCGCAAGGTTGTGAGAATAAAAACGTTATTATTATTGGTGCCGGAACCATTGGCCTGCTGGCCATTCAGTGCGCTGTCGCGCTGGGAGCAAAGAGTGTGACGGCTATCGACATTAGCTCAGAAAAACTGGCACTGGCAAAATCTTTCGGTGCGATGCAAACATTTAACAGCCTTGAAATGAGCGCGCCGCAAATGCAGCCCGTTTTACGCGAGCTGCGCTTTAATCAGCTTATCCTCGAGACGGCTGGAGTCCCGCAAACCGTCGAACTGGCGGTAGAGATTGCCGGACCTCATGCCCAGCTGGCGCTGGTGGGCACGTTGCATCAGGATCTGCATTTAACATCGACAACGTTTGGCAAAATATTACGTAAAGAGCTGACGGTTATCGGCAGTTGGATGAACTACTCCAGCCCTTGGCCGGGGCAGGAGTGGGAAACGGCGAGCCGGTTGCTGACAGAACGTAAGTTAAGCCTGGAGCCATTAATCGCTCACCGTGGAAGCTTTGAAAGCTTCGCCCAGGCGGTGCGTGACATCGCTCGTAATGCTATGCCGGGCAAAGTGTTGCTTATTCCCTGAAACCGCGGGCCAGCGTGATGCTGGCCCGGTATTGTGCAAAACAGATCATTCACCAATGGTCCCCCTTCGTTTACACTAGCCACAATTGAATATGGGTAAATGACGATGAATTCATTCGAGCGAAGGAATAAGATCATCCAATTAGTGAATGAACAGGGAACCGTGCTTGTTCAGGATCTGGCGGGAGTATTTGCTGCCTCGGAAGCGACAATCCGTGCCGATTTGCGCTTTCTCGAACAAAAAGGCGTGGTTACGCGCTTTCATGGCGGTGCGGCGAAAATAATGTCCGGAAATAGTGAAACCGAGACCCAGGAAGTCGGGTTTAAAGAGCGATTTCAGCTCGCCAGCGCGCCGAAAAACAGAATTGCGCAGGCGGCAGTCAAAATGATCCACGAAGGGATGACCGTTATTCTCGACAGCGGAAGTACGACAATGCTTATCGCCGAAGGTTTAATGACCGCCAAAAATATCACGGTGATTACCAACAGTCTCCCGGCGGCGTTTGCCCTTTCCGAAAATAAAGACATTACTCTGGTCGTCTGTGGTGGCACGGTCCGCCATAAAACGCGCTCGATGCATGGCTCCATTGCTGAGCGTTCATTGCAGGATATTAATGCCGATTTAATGTTTGTCGGTGCTGATGGTATTGATGCGGTTAATGGTATTACGACCTTTAATGAAGGTTATTCGATTAGCGGTGCGATGGTCACAGCCGCTAATAAAGTGATTGCCGTTCTCGATTCATCGAAATTTAACCGTCGCGGTTTTAATCAGGTACTGCCAATCGAAAAAATTGACATTATTATTACCGATGATGCCGTGTCAGAGGTAGATAAACTGGCATTGCAGAAGACACGGGTGAAATTAATTACGGTGTAGTATTGTTCAGTAGGCCGGATAAGGTGTTTATACCGCATCCGGCATAACTGTTTCTCCCTGGTTCAAGAGAGAATAGTTTGATTAACGCAATAATGGACAATCCGGTGGTAATCGACAGCGCAATGCTGCCGGAAGTATTTCAATATGGAAGTTTTGCCCACTCAACGGTTCGCCATCAAGATTAAAGGTAATTTCGTGTGGCGCTTGTATATCGAACCACGCCGAAGCACCTTCGATAATATTCGGGTTATCTTCGTCAGATTTTAAGGTTGATACGAGAGCCGGAAGAATTTCATCGCCGGTGAAAATGCGCAGTTGCAGTAAGCCGTCGTTAATTAATGCGTTCGGGCACAATTGCTGACCGCCACCTGCCTGACGGCCGTTACCAATACCAATGACTAGTGCGTCACCTTGCCAGTGAAAGTTTTCACCGCGGATTTCACAACGGTCCGGTTGCAGTGTATCCATGCGCATTAAGCCGTGAATGATGTAAGAGACGCCACCCAGCGCTGCTTTTAATTTTTCCGGCGTTTCTGTGGTAATACGTGTCCCAAACCCACCCGTTGCCATATTAATAAAACAGGTTTTTTTGTTGACCTGCGCCATATCAATCGCAATAGCGTCACCAGCAATTGCTAGTTTCAGCGCCTTATCCAGTGCCTCAGGTATACCCACGCTGGTCGCGAAATCGTTCGCTGTACCTAGTGGCAAAATCCCCAGCGCGGGTATGTCATCGCCCTCACACTGAATCAGCGCCGAGGAAACTTCATTAATAGTGCCATCGCCGCCACCGGCAATTACCGTTGCGACGCCCAGCTTCCGGGCCTCTTCTACAAATCGGGCGGCATCGCCTTTCTCCCAGGTGACCCGCACATGGATCGTCATTCCTTCCTCGCGCAACAGCATAATTGCTTCGCGCAAGGGTTGATTGTCAGTACTTTTGCCGTTAAGAATCAGTAAGCTGGCGGGAAATTCTGCCATAATCGTATGCCTTTATGATTGGTCTGTAGATAGTGTAGAGCAGAAAAGAAAAGGCGGAGTCAGAACAGGATGAAAATCGGAGGATAAAAAATCAGTTCAAGGATGGGGAATTCAGTGGTTACCACCAGGAGCTTGCAATGGGGACAGTGAATGTTAACGGTAGCCACCGATAAATTTCAAAAAAGAACATATACCTAATATTCAACTAAACAGTGGCATCTTCAATATCTTATTCTAAATATATTAAAGCCCTCATGGGGGGTACCTGGGAAGGGCCTTCATGTTTGTAATTCCTACTTATGTAGGAAATTCTGCACAAAACATTTATTATAATCCTATTCAATAATGACAATGATGTCATTATTATATTTCAACACTAGAGAGTGTCGTTGGTGTTTAATGGGGGAAGGTGAGATGAAAAAGACAGCTGCTATATCATTAATTAGTGTTTTTCTTATGTCTGGTTGTGCTGTGCATAATGATGAGACAAGTATCGGTAAATTCGGTCTTGCCTATAAAAGTAATATCCAGCGTAAACTCGATAACCAATACTACACTGAAGCCGAAGCATCTTTAGCCAGGGGCAGAATATCTGGTGCGGAAAATATAGTGAAAAATGATGCAGCTAATTTCTGTGTTACTCAGGGCAAAAAAATGCAGATAGTTAACCTGAAGACTGAAGGGGCAGGATTACATGGCGTCGCGCGTCTGACATTCAAATGTGGAGAGTGAGAATAGATTCAAGACTACCATGGACACATCCATTTTTATCTCTGATAAGGTATTCTTCAACACCATTATTGAATGTGAGTAATAATGACAAGCAGATAGATGAAACTACAGCAGAATTTTTATTTTATGCGGCTATCAGAAAATGATGGCATAAATATTCCTATGCTTTAGCTTCATTTTTTGTAAGCGTCAAACATGCGCGTTCTGGCTGTGCGTAGCCGGAACCTGTGCGAGCACGATGCCGTTAAGTGAAAGGCATCGTGCTATGAAGGGGGATTCTATCGATGTGGTCAATGGAAGACGGTCACCTGGGATCAATCCGTCTCTATGGTTTATGCAAAAAAAATAAGCCCGTGTAAGGGAGATTACACAGGCTAAGGAGGTGGTTCCTGGTACAGCTAGCATTTTATGGGTTATGTTTTTCAGCGAAACGGATGATAACCTTAATAAATGCAGCTGTATGTGATCGGTTTCTAAGAATTTTCCATCCGGGAAAAATAATCGAAATTAATCACTTACCGTGGGGGTTACGCGTGGTTTCCCCGGAGAAATTACGCATCAGCAGCGCGTAATTTAGCTCAAGATCCTGCGGGACCGGGATCCACACAGTATAACCATCGCCCGGTGCGACCGGCATTGCTTCGCCTTTGGCGTTTTCCATATGCTCAAGGGTAAAGTTAATGTTCCCTTGCGGCGTCATCAGCTCAAGGCTGTCGCCAACGGAGAATTTATTTTTCACCGCTACCGCCGCGAGGTCGCCCTTGCGCTCACCGGTAAACTCACCAACAAACTGCTGGCGGTCAGAAACTGAATAACCGTATTCGTAGTTCTGATAATCGTCGTGAGTATGACGACGCAGGAAACCTTCGGTATAGCCACGATGCGCCAGACCTTCCAGAGTTTCCAGCAGGCTGGTATCGAACGGTTTGCCCGCAGCGGCATCATCGATAGCTTTACGATAAACCTGTGCGGTGCGTGCGCAATAGTAGAAAGATTTGGTACGGCCTTCGATTTTCAGCGAATGCACGCCCATTTTGGTCAGGCGTTCTACATGGGCGATGGCGCGCAGATCTTTCGAGTTCATGATGTAAGTGCCGTGCTCATCTTCAAACGCGGTCATATACTCGCCCGGACGCTGGGCTTCTTCGATCATAAACACTTTGTCGGTTGGCGCGCCGATACCCAGCGTCGGCTCAACATTTTGCACCGGAATCGGCTCGTACTTGTGTACGATGTTGCCAACGTCATCTTCTTTCCCTTCCTGGACGTTGTACTCCCAGCGGCAGGCGTTGGTGCAGGTGCCCTGGTTCGGGTCGCGCTTGTTGATATAGCCAGAGAGCAGGCAGCGACCGGAGTAGGCCATGCACAGCGCGCCGTGAACGAAGATCTCTACCTCCATATCCGGCACCTGATTGCGGATCTCTTCAATCTCTTCCAGCGACAGCTCGCGAGAGAGGATCACGCGGGTCAGGCCCATTTGCTGCCAGAATTTCACCGTCGCCCAGTTCACGGCGTTAGCCTGTACCGAGAGATGGATCGGCATTTCAGGGAAGTGCTCACGCACCAGCATAATCAGCCCTGGATCGGACATAATCAGCGCATCCGGCCCCATTTCAACCACCGGTTTCAGGTCACGGATAAAGGTTTTCAGCTTGGCATTGTGCGGTGCAATGTTGACCACGACATAAAACTTTTTCCCCAACGCATGGGCTTCGTTAATGCCGAGCTGGAGATTTTCGTGGTTGAATTCGTTGTTGCGCACACGCAGGGAGTAACGCGGCTGGCCCGCATAAACAGCATCTGCGCCATAAGCGAAAGCGTAACGCATATTTTTCAGCGTTCCCGCCGGGGAAAGGAGTTCCGGTTTAAACATAATTCTCTCGTTCTGATGACAGGTCAGATCCGCTTCACCTGATGAAGCGGTTAGGGGAGTGCCCCCACTTTAAGGGCGGGCATTGTAGCGCAATCGGTGGGGTTGACTCCAGTGACAATGTTAAGGGAAAGACTGAGCGCATTTATTTCGTTTTGATTCCGATAGTCGTCAGGTTCAATTGTTATCAGTTGACCTTAATTTGGTGTTAAAGAAAGGGAATATAACCCCATAACTTGTTGTGAAGTTCCGGATTGCAGGTAAAAAGCGCCTGAAGTTGCTGACGCTGAGGAGCATTTGGTTGAATGCCCGAAAGATTGAAATTGCGTTGCCATATCGCGAGCTGTTTACCTGCAAATTCTTCAGTTAGCTTGTGTTGCGATTGCAGAAGAAGAATTAAACAGGCCCATTTGTTCAAGTTATGATACAGCCGACAATATGCGCAAGCATGTTTAACTGACGGTGCGTTTTCCAGCAACTGACGTATTTCCTCGAACGTGAGCGGAACTCGACACCATACACAGATGTTAACCATAAATCGAAGCCCGGAGGCGTCCGGGTTAGCCAGTGTGGTCAGAATAATCCCTTTGACACCACCATCAGGATTGGCTTTCGCAAGAATATACATAGCGGCTAATCGCAGTGGGAATACATCCTGTGATAATCCCCATTCTGCCAGTTTTAAAATATTGGCATCATGAATGGAGTCCAGCCCGTATAAAGCTGCCCGGCGCTGTGAGGGAGTATATTCAGTCGAGGTGACAACATGACGCCAGAATTGCACAACATCCATGACGTCATTAAGCATGTTTTTAGCGCGTAGACGGATCAACATATTGTTATCCAGCAGTAATGCGCTGTACAACGCCGGAGGAATTTCTATAGCTCGGTCAGTAAGGCTAAACAACGTTGCTTGTCGAATACGCGGCCAGCGGTCTTTTAACAGACGAGTTAATACCGCTTCGCTTAACGGTAATTGTTGACGCAGCCAGTGGGTGACCGCCAGCATTCGTAAACCTTCGTCGGGCTGCTTGAGTATTAAAAGCAGCGAAGATTCATCATTAAAGTAGCCATATTCAATCAGCGTTTGTAATACTGCGCGGGAGAGTTTTTTATCAGGGCAAGTAAGCCAACACGTTAATTGTGGACGGCTATTTTCTGTCAATAAAAATCTAAGTATCTCGTCTACAAATGCACGGTGATCGTAACGCTGGCATTGGAGAAGGTTACGTATCAAGGGAAGATTAACGGCAAATGCCGCTGCATTCTTATCCTTCTTTAAATGACGTAACGCTATGGTTGCAGCAAGGCGAACCTCTTTTACCCAGTCATTAGCTGCAAGTAATAATTCTTCTATAGCTGCAACATCCTCTTTTTGTCCCAGACATTGCACGGCCTTTTCTCGTATATATCCATTGTGGTGATGGGTAAGCTGGCAAAGAACCAGAGTATCGTTGAGATCACAATCATGCGCTATATAATTGCCTGGATCGGCTATCATCGACTGGAGTTGTTGCTGGATAAGAAATAATTCACAGTCAACAGAATTATTCATTTCGACGTTAAACAAAACCCTGCGTGTAAATAATGTACGCAATCCTTTGAGCATAATTTTCCTTATCAGTTATGAGGAGAAAACTCATTTCATGATTAATAATTTCCTGAGGGATAGTAACTCTGTGATGAGAGAAAATAAAGCCGGACGCCAACAACCTACGCCCGGCATCGTAATTACGTATTGTCTTTCACCGTCTGGCTTGTGCCATTGGCTTTAACGGAGGCAATTCCGGTTTCACGAGATTGCGCGGTGGCGTACATCTGGCTGGAGCCGATAATTTGATGATTGGCGGCTTTCAGATTGAAATAGAATTTGCCGTTGCTTGCTGTTTTTTTCTCATAGCGTTCTTCTTGTGGGCTGTTGCTACGCACTGACGCGATGCCCTTTTCCGCAGAGGCTTTTGAGGTATACAGCTCGCTGGTGAGGATAGTCTCACCATTGCCCGCTTTTAGCACAAACCGGAATTGATTATCACTGCTCCTACTGAGTTCAAACCAACCAGCCATAATGACTCCTTGATTGAAATTGCGTATCGAAAACAGCATCTAAAAGGACTGTTTGCCGATTAAAGTATGAGCGATTTTCAGGTGCTTGCCAGGGCGGAGAGATAATGTCAGATAGCCGACAATGCGCGGGATAATGCTGCCGGATGTGGCGTGAATGCCTTCTCCGGCAGGTAAAAATGTTAAACGATGCGGCAGGCGTCGGCTTCCCAGCGATAACCGACACCGTAGACGGCGCGGATAAAAGACTGCTCTTCGTCCAGTGCTTCCAGCTTGCGGCGCAGGTTTTTAATGTGGCTGTCGATGGTGCGGTCAGTTACTACGCGGTAGTCGTCATAAAGGTGGTTCAACAACTGCTCACGGGAGAATACTTTTCCCGGTTCATGAGAGAGCGTTTTCAGCAGGCGAAATTCCGCAGGCGTCAGGTCAAGCATTTTACCGCGCCATGAAGCCTGAAAACGACCTTCGTCGATAATCAACGGGCTTTCAGCATCCTGTTGCTGCAACTCACGCTGCGGTTTGCAACGGCGCAAAATGGTTTTGACGCGTGCTACCACTTCCCGTGGACTGTACGGCTTACAGATATAATCATCTGCGCCAATCTCCAGACCGAGCAGGCGGTCGATCTCTTCGATTTTTGCTGTCACCATTACGATCGGAATGTCAGAAAAACGACGAATTTCCCGACACAACGTCAGGCCATCGGTGCCAGGGAGCATCAGATCCAACAGGATCAGATCCGGTGGTGTCTGGCGCACATATGGCAGTACCTGATCGCCGTGGCTGATAAGCGTCGGCGCATAGCTCGCAGCACGCAGATAATCAATAAGCAACTGCCCCAGCTTCGGTTCATCTTCCACGATCAAAATACGTGGCGTGTTTTCGTCGATTGGTAACTCGGTCATACTTCTCTCTGTAAATCCCGTTCCAGCGGTAACTCTACTGTAATGCTTACCCCGCCAAAAGGCGAATGAGCGGCAACAATGCGACCATTATGTGCTTCAACAATGTTAAGACAAATCGCCAGTCCCAGGCCGGAACCGCCGCTGGCACGGTTGCGGGAACCTTCGGTGCGATAAAAACGCTCAAACAATTTTTGCAGTTGATCGTCACTAACGCCCGGTGCACTGTCGGCAAAGGTCAGGCGCACCGTTTTGTCATGTTGCTCGGCAGAGATATGCAGGCTGCCGCCGCTGTCGGTATAGCGCAGGCTGTTTTCCAGTAAGTTATTGAACAACTGCATTAAACGATCGCGATCGCCAAATACGGTAATGCTGTCTGGCAGGGAAAATTTCAGTTTCAGCCCGCGGCTGGCGAAACGCTCACGAAATGCGCCACCCGCGACTTCCAGTAGCGGGATCAGATCCACCGACGATTTCTGGTAGGCGAGAGCGCCTTCATCAGACATCGACAATTGATGAAGATCATCCACCAGTTTGGTCAGTGTACCGACCTCTGCCTGTAAAGAAGCCACCGTCTCCGGCGTGAATTTACGCACGCCATCCTGAATAGCTTCCAGTTCGCCGCGCAGTACCGCTAAAGGCGTGCGCAGCTCGTGGGAGATATCGGCCATAAAATCGCGGCGCATCTGTTGGTTTTTCTCCAGGGTGCTGGCGAGCTGGTTGAAGTCTTGCGCCAGTTTGCCCAATTCATCTTCACTGGTGGGCGTCACGCGAGTAGTGAAATCGCCCGCTGCCAGTTTGTGTGTACCGTCCACCAGTCGTTTGACCGGAGCCAGCAAACCGCGCGCCAGTGGGAATGTCGCCAGCGCCGCTAACAAGGTAGATAAAGCGACAATCAGCCAACTGGTTTGCCTCTGTTGTCTGTCAAAATTGATATCGGTATTGCGGGTCAGTCGTTCAACAGGGGAGGCGATCACCGCACCCACTTCCGCCCCATTGACCATAATGGGCCGCCGTGTGCCGTCTGGTGGAATCGGTGCTCGCGGGCCAACCAGCACTTTGTTGTTTTGATCAACCACCCAGAATTGCGTGCGCCAACCGTGTGGCGGCATACCGGGGCCGGGCTTATCTTCGTTGTTATCATGCTCCAGCGAACGTAGGATCTGAAATACAAAGCGATCGTTATTACGCAGGAAGCGCCAGTTCCCGTGCTGGGCGTACTGCTCACCAAGCGCATCGCCGAGCATTTGCAGCCGTTGTTCATTACCATGCTTGATGTAATCGATAAAGCCGCGCTCAAAACTGATACGTACCGCCCAGTGCATCGTGATCAATAAGACAATGCAGGTGGCGAAAATCGCCAGAAACAGTTTGCCGGTAATACCGGGTCGCCAGAACTTCATTGCGCGCTCCTTTTTCGCCGCGAAATAGCGACATTTTGATGCGTATCGTTCGGCACTCTGGCAAAGATGAACGCCGGAAGGGCGATGATAAACGCCATGCTAAGCCAGGTGTACATAAAGACGGTTTGTGTGGTGCCGCTGTCGACGCTGACATGCTGTGAACCAAAAAGTCCCAGCAACAGCCCGGCGATAGTGACGCCGATACTCATCGACAGCAGGCTGTTGCCGCTGCTCGCCAGATTGTCTGGGAGATCTTTCAGCGTCAGGGTGTTCATGGAGGAGAAACGCGTCGAGTTGACCATCCCTTGTAAAAACAGGACGAACGGCAAAATGTAGTACCAGCCCAGCAGCGCGGTAGTCATAAACAGCAGGGTGACCAGCGACAGGCCCAGCGTGGTCGCCACCAGTACCCGACGGTAGCCAAAGCGATTCACCACCTGCACTACAATTCGCTTCATTCCCATGCTGCCGAGCACCATCGGGATCATCATCAGTCCGGCATGGAACGGCGAGAAACCGAGGCCAATCTGTAAGAAAACCGGTGTCATAAAGGGCAACATGCCACTGCCGATACGTCCGGCAAAGCTCCCCGCCAGGCCCAGCGAAAAGGTACGGGTGCGGAACAGTTTCAGGCTGAACAGGGCGCGGTTGTTATTTCTGGCGTGCAGCAGATAAAGCACCAGTGCCACCACGCCAATCGCTGCCAGTCCGGCAATCGCCAGCGGTGAAAGTCCCGTGCCTTTACTGCCATCCAGCGCCAGCGTTAATACCGCCATGCCGACCGCCAGCAATAAAAAACCGGAGAGATCGAAACGCCGCGTCTGCATGGTGTAGTTTGGCATTAACATCAGCGTGGCGATCGCACCGATAATCCCTACCGGAATGTTGATCAAAAAGATCCAGTGCCAGGACGCGTATTCCACCAGCAGGCCGCCGAGCGCCGGACCAAGCAGCGGACCGACTTGCCCGGGCAGCGTAACAAAGGTCATCGCCGCCATATATTGCTCGCGCGGTACAATTTTCATCACCGTCAACCTGCCGACCGGCACCATCATCGCGCCGCCAACGCCCTGTAACGCGCGTGCCAGCAACAGTTCGTTTAGCGTGCCGGAAAGCGCGCAAAACAGTGAACCGAGAGTAAACAGTACGATGGCGGTAAAGAAAATATTGCGCACGCCGACTTTGTCCGCCAGCCAGCCGCTGGCGGGCAGCATCACCGCCACGGTCAGCACATAAGATACGATGACCATGTGCATATGCAGCGGGCTTTCCCCGAGGCTTTGCGCCATTGAGGGAAGCGCGGTGTTAACGATGGTGGTGTCCAGCGACTGCATAAAGAAGCCGAAAGCCACAATCCACAATTGCCAGCGGGTGCTGTCGGGAAGATCTGTCATTTACTCAGTTACCGTTTGTTTAGGTTTACGCGAAAAACGCAGCCGCAGACGGTCGAAGAAGAGATACACCACTGGCGTGGTATACAGCGTCAGAAGCTGGCTCATTACCAGACCGCCGACAATGGTGATCCCCAGGGGTTGCCGCAGCTCCGAGCCGTCACCGCCCGACAATACCAACGGCAGCGCACCAAACAGCGCCGCCAGGGTAGTCATCATAATCGGGCGAAAACGCAGCAGACAGGCCTGGAAAATAGCTTCCTGCGGCGTCAGGTTACCGTGCCGTTGGGCTTCGAGCGCAAAATCGACCATCATAATGGCGTTTTTCTTCACGATGCCGATTAATAGCATGATCCCTATCAGGGCGATTAGGCTGAACGGGGCATTGAATAGCTCCAGCGCCAGCAGCGCCCCAACGCCCGCCGAGGGCAGGGTGGAGAGAATCGTCAGTGGATGCACGTAACTCTCGTAAAGGATACCCAGCACGATATACACCGTGGCGATGGCTGCGATAATCAGGATTACCTGCGAGTTCATCGTCTCCTGGAATACCTGCGCTGTTCCGGCAAAACTGCCGCGCACCGTCGAAGGCACACCTAGCTGGGTCATTGCGCGGTCGATCGCCGCACTGGCGTCCGAGAGCGATTTTCCGGTCGGTAAGTTGAACGAGATGGTCGAGGCCGCCGATAATCCCTGATGATTCACCGACAGCGGGGCATTCGCCGGTTGCCATTTAGCGAAATATGACAGAGGGATCGCTTTTCCTTCGTTATTAATGACGAACATTTTTTCCAGTGCACTGATGTCCTGGGTATAGCGCGGATCCACTTCCATCACCACTTTATACTGGTTCATGGGCTGGTAAATGGTCGAGATTTGCCGCTGCCCGAAGGCGTTATTCAACAGGCTGTTGGCGGCCTGCACGTCGATTCCCAGTCGTGCCATAGTGTCGCGGTCGTAAACCAGATTCATCTCCGCGCCGTTATCCTGCTGGTCGGAATTCACGTCCGCCAGTTCCGGTAACGTTGCCAGTTTTTTGCGGATTTTCGGCTCCCATTCGCGCAGCGCCGCCAGGTCGTCGGAGAGCAACGTATACTGGTAACTGGCGTTCGACTGACGTCCGCCAACGCGAATATCCTGTACCGCCATCAGGAACAGATTCGCCCCCGGTTCTTTCGCCAGCTTCACCCGCAGACGGTCGATAATTTGCTGCGCCGTTTCGCTGCGCTCGTCGCGCGGTTTGAGAGTGATAAACATCATCCCACTGTTCACCCGCGAGCCACCGGTAAAGCCGGTGACATTATCCACTGCCGGATCGTCACGGATAATTTTCATGAAATCCTGCAATTTGCCGCGCATCGCCTGAAATGAAATACTTTGATCCGCCTGTATCCCGCCCATCAGTACACCAGTGTCCTGCTCCGGGAAGAAGGTTTTCGGGATCGAGATATACAGCCAGATATTCAGCGCAATGGTGCCAAGCAGCACCACACCCACCAGACGGGTATGATTGAGCACCCATTTCAGCGACTTGCCGTAGCCTTGTTGCAGAGCAACCAACATGCGACCAAAACCACGCAGTCGCTTTTGCTCGCGCGGCTTGCTGGCTTTCAGCATCCAGCCGCACATCATTGGCGTTAGCGTCAGGGAAACCAGCAACGAAATACCAATGGCGACAGAAAGCGTCACGGCAAACTCGCGTAACAGGCGTCCTGGCAATCCGCCCATCAGCAGCAGCGGCAGGAACACCGCCACCAGTGACAGACTCATCGACAGCACCGTAAAGCCGACTTCGCGAGTACCTTGCAGCGCGGCTTGCAACGGTTTCATCCCCGCCTCCAGATGACGGGCAATGTTTTCCAGCACCACGATGGCATCATCCACCACAAAGCCTGTAGCGATGGTCAGCGCCATTAACGAAAGATTATTGAGACTGAAACCACACAGGTACATTGCCGCAAACGTACCAATCAGCGAAACCGGCACCGCAACGGCGGGAATAATAGTGGCGCGACCCGAGCGCAGGAATAAAAACACCACCAGAATCACCAGTGCCACCGAGATAATCAGCGTTTGCTCGACTTCTTCCAGCGAGGCGCGAATGGTGGGGGAGCGATCCTGGGCAATTTGCAGATCAATTGCCGCCGGAATGGTCTCCTGCAACTCCGGTAATTTTGCCCGGATGCTGTCAACCGTCTGGATAATATTGGCTTCCGGCAGCTTGCGGATCATCAGCAAAATAGCCGGTTTGGCGTTGGTCATCCCGGCGTTGCGCACATCCTGCACCGAGTCGGTCACCGTCGCCACATCGCCCAGACGAACCGCGCCGCCGTTGTTGTAATGAATAATCAACGGCTGATATTCAGCGGCGGTTTTCAGTTCATCGTTAGTCTGGATCTGCCAGCGGTGAGTGCCATCTTCCAGCGCCCCCTGCGGTTTACGCACGTTGGCATTGCTGATGGCAGTGCGCACATCGTCCAGCGAGACGCCCTGATTAAACAGCGCCTGCGGATTCAGCCCGACGCGCACGGCGGGCAACGAGCTGCCGCCGACATCGACATCACCGACGCCGTCGATTTGCGAAATTGTCGGAGCCAGTTGCGTCGAGGCGAAATCGTACAGTTCACCCTGCGAATAAGTATCGGATGTCAGCGTCAGGATCATAATTGGCGCATCCGAAGGATTCGCTTTGCGATAGGTCGGACGGCTTGGCATTCCGCTGGGCAGCAAACTTTGCGCGGCGTTGATCGCCGCCTGCACATCGCGCGCCGCGCCGTTGATATCCCGGTCAAAATCAAACTGCAAAATAATACGCGTGCTGCCAAGCGAACTGCTGGAGGTCATTTCACTGACCCCGGCAATGCGCCCAAGTGAGCGCTCCAGCGGCGTGGCGACGGAAGACGCCATTGTCTCCGGCGACGCACCGGGCAGCGAGGCGCTGACCATAATCACCGGAAAATCGACCTGTGGCAGCGGGGCGACCGGCAGCATACGGAAGCCCAGTATGCCGCACAGGGTAATGGCAACCGACAGTAAAATCGTCGCCACCGGACGGTAAATGAAGAGGGCAAAAAACTTCACTTACGCCTCCTCTTCATGGCGAGCAAAGCGGCTTTTGGTCCACAATGCCAGGCGGTCGAACAGCAGATAAATCACCGGCGTGGTGAACAGCGTCAGCACCTGGCTAACAATCAGGCCGCCGACCATGCCGATGCCTAACGGACGACGTAGTTCCGCGCCGACTCCGGTGCTCAACATCAGCGGCAGCGCGCCAAGCAGTGCCGCCAGAGTGGTCATCAGGATCGGACGAAAACGCAGCAAACAGGCCTGGTAAATTGCATCGCGCGGCGACATGCCTTGCTCGCGCTCGGCAGCCAGCGCGAAGTCGATCATCATGATGGCGTTTTTCTTCACAATACCGATCAGCAAAATAATGCCGATGATTGCGATCACATCCAGTTCGCTACCGGCAATCAGCAACGCCAGCAGTGCGCCAACACCTGCCGTTGGCAACGTCGAGAGAATGGTGATCGGGTGAATAAAGCTCTCGTACAGAATGCCGAGCACGATGTACATCGCCACCACTGCCGCGACAATCAGCCAGACAGTGCTGCCCAATGCCGACTGGAAGGCGAGGGTGCTACCCTGGAACTGCGTGGTGATATCCACCGGCAGATTCAGCGTCTTTTCGGTGTCCATAATCGCCTGCACCGCATCGCCCAGCGAATAGTTATCTGGCACGTTAAAGGAGATGGTCGTTACCGGGAACTGATCCAGATGGTTGATGGAGAGCGGCGCAAAACGCTGCTCAATTTTGGCAATTGAGCTTAACGGCACCACGCCACCGTCGCTGCTGGTCAGGCGAATGGTATCCAGCGCCGCAAGCCCTGGGGTATTTTCGGTATTGTGCTCCAGCACCACGCGATACTGGTTAGCCTGAGTATAAATGGTGGAAATCAGTCGCTGACCAAACGCGTTGTACAGGGCGTTATCGACGTCCGCCATGCTGATCCCCAGACGGCTGGCGCTGTCGCGATCAACATTGACATACGCCACCAGCCCTTTGTCCTGCCAGTCACTGGAGACATCAGAAAGCTGTGGCAGCTGCTGGAGTTTTTCCACGAGTTGCGGCACCCAGGTGCTGAGCGCATCCAGCGATGTGGCCTGCAAGGTAAACTGGTACTGGGTGCGGCTGACCTGAGTATCGATAGTCAGATCCTGCGTTGGTTGAAGGAAGAGATCGACACCCGGCACTTTATCGACCGCCGATTGTAGACGGGAGATAACTTTTTGCACCCGGTCATCACGTTCATCCAGCGGTTTGAGGTTGATTTGTAAACGCGCACTGTTCAGTGATGGGTTAGTGCCATCAACGCCAACAAATGAGGTCAGACTTTGCACTGCCGGATCCTGCAAAATCACATCCGCGACCTGGCGTTGCCGCTGGGCCATATTGGCAAAGGAGCTGGACTGCGGTGCCTGCAAAGTGCCCTGAATAATGCCGTTGTCCTGTACCGGGAAGAAACCTTTCGGAATGAACACCCATAAGAGAACGCTCAGCAGCAGCGTGCTGAGCGCTACGCTTAAAGTCAGCCACGGATGATTCAGCACTTTCGTAAGTCCACGACCATAGGCGGCAATTATCCTGTCGAACATTTTTTCCGAGGCCCGGGAGAAGCGGTTCTGTTTACGCAGCGACTCCTGGCTGAGCATCCGCGCGCACATCATCGGTGTCAGGGTCAGCGACACCACGGCTGAGATCAAAATCGCGACGGCCAGAGTAATAGCAAATTCGCGGAACAGTCGCCCGACGATATCGCCCATAAACAGCAGTGGGATCAACACCGCAATCAGTGAGAAGGTCAGCGAGATAATGGTAAAGCCGATTTCACCCGCGCCCTTGAGCGCCGCCGCCAACGGTTTTTCGCCTTTTTCGATATAGCGGGAAATGTTTTCGATCACCACGATGGCGTCATCGACCACGAATCCGGTGGCGATAGTTAACGCCATCAGCGTCAGGTTATTGATCGAAAAATCGAGAAACACCATGACCGCGAAGGTGCCGATTAACGACAGCGGCACCGCGACGCCAGGAATGATGGTCGCCGGAATATTGCGCAGAAACAGGTAGATAATCATGACTACCAGCGCGATAGCCATCATCAGTTCAAACTGGGTATCGTCGACTGATGCGCGGATATTGGTGGTACGGTCAGAAAGTACCGTCACCTTCACCGATTTCGGCAGACTCTCGGTGAGCTGTGGCAGCATCTGCCGGATGCTGTCGGCGGTGGAGATAATGTTAGCACCAGGCTGGCGCTGAACATTCATCACAATGGCCTGTTCTTTATTTGCCCATGCGCCAAGCCAACTGTTTTCTGCGCCTTGTTCAACGGTTGCGACATCACCAAGACGAATCGGCGCGCCGTTCTGGTAGGCGATAATCAGCTGGCGATATTCATCTGCAGATTGCATCTGGTCGTTCGCGGAAAGCGTGACCGCGCGGGAAGGGCCGTCGAGGCTACCTTTAGCCGAGTTAACGTTAGCGCCGGTAATGGCGGTGCGCACGGTTTCGCTGGTCAGGCCGAGGGCGGCAATCGCCTGGGCGTTAAGTTTGACGCGAACAGCCGGACGCTGACCGCCGGAAAGCGTCACCAGCCCGACGCCGGAAATCTGCGAGATCTTCTGCGCGACGCGGGTTTCCACCATGTCTTCCACTTGCGTCATCGGCATGGCGGTTGATGTGACGGCAAGCGTCATGATCGGCGGATCTGCCGGGTTCACTTTGCTGTAAACCGGCGGGTTAGGCAGATCGCTCGGCAACAAGTTGGTCGCAGCGTTAATCGCGGCCTGCACTTCCTGCTCGGCGACATCCAGCGGTAATGTTAGCTGGAACTGCAAAGTGATAACTGACGCGCCGCCGGAACTTTGCGACGACATCTGTTTCAGGCCGGACATCTGCCCGAACTGGCGTTCGAGCGGTGCGGTAACGGCAGAGGTCATGACATCCGGGCTGGCGCCAGGGTAGAGGGTGACCACCTGAATGGTTGGATAGTCCACTTCCGGCAGCGCCGAAACGGGCAGGGCACGATAACCGATAATCCCGGCGAGTAAGATCGCCACCATCAGCAGCGTGGTGGCGACAGGACGCATAATAAACAGGCGCGACGGGCCGCCTGTGCTGCTCGGGGGTAACACCTGCATCAGGAGCGTGCTCCTTTTTTCGCGTATTCGCGGCTGGTGGCTTTCTCTTCCGAAGTGGTGGCGCTTTGAGCTTCAACCACTTCCACTTTCGCCCCTTCGGTCAGACGATCAATGCCATCCGTCACTACGCGGTCGCCTGCAGAAATACCTGCGCGGATCACCACTTTCTGACTGTCCTGAATGCCCGGCGTCACTAGATGTTTGCTGACCTTGTTTTCGCTATTCAGCACCCAGACAAAATGGCCTTCGTTGCCCATTTGCAGGGCGGCGGTGGGGATCACCACGGCGTTTTGTTCGGTGTCGACTAACATGCGCGCGTTAACAAACTGATTGGGAAACAGCGCATCATCCTGATTATTAAAGCGTGCTTTCACTTTAATCGTACCGGTAGTGGCATCGATTTGGTTATCGAGACTTAACAGCGTGCCTTCACTTAATTTCTTCGAGTTGGTGCGATCCCAGGCTTCAACAACCAGCGGTTTTCCGGCTTTTTGCGCCTGCACTACGGTAGCGATATCGCTTTCCGGCAGGGTAAAGAGCAAATCGATAGGATGCGTCTGGGTGATCACCACAATCCCGGTGGTATCACCACTGGAGATTTGGTTACCAACATCAACCTGCTTGAGACCAACGCGACCATCGACTGGTGCGGTGATGCGGCTCCAGTCGAGTTGCAGCTGCGCACTGGCGACGCTCGCTTCATCAGCCTTAATGGTGCCTTCGGTTTCACTGACCAGCGCCTGTTGGGCATCCAACTCCTGACGGGAGACGAGATTGGTTTTTGCCAGTTGCTGATAACGCGCTAAATCACGGCGGGCGTTGGCTAGTGTGGCTTTATCTTTTGCCAGTTGCCCCTGAGCTTGTGCTAATGCAACTTTGAACTGGCTGGGGTCAATTTCTGCCAGTAAATCGCCTGCTTTGACCTGCTGACCCTCCTGGAAATGTAATGCCATCAGTTGACCATCTACGCGACTGCGCACCGTAACGGTGTTAGCAGCGGTAATCGTACCAAGCCCGGTGAGGTAACGCGGAACCGCCTGTTCCACGGCAGTTGCTGCCTGAACCGGGGCCAATGGGCCGGAACGCATACCACGGCGGCCACCGGCTGGCGACTGCTGTGCTTGCTTCGTCGCACCTGGCGCTGCGCTCTGGGATTCATTGCGGCCTTGCCAGAACCAGAAAGCGGCGATGGCGGCGATAACCACCACGATTACGATTACCCAACGGGATTTATAACTGCCTTTCATCGTTAAGAGTTTCTCTTCCTGAAACGTTTCGCGGAATGATACTAGTGTAGCCAGCCAATAAGGGAGAAAAATGGAGGAATTATGAAACACTGTCGGGAATCGTCTGAATGACGGGCACTTTTGCGAGCACGCATCCAGTAATAACACAGGAAACTATTTTATCTGCGCGTTAGCGATAGACTGCATTCAGGGCAAAAGGAGGTAGGCCGACGATTTCAGCGGGACGCTGAAACGGGAAAGCCCCTCCCGAGGAAGGGGCCTTAAATAAGGAAAGGGTCATGATGAAGTGGATCATCATCGTGGTGCTCTTAGTCGTTAGCTACCCAGCTTACTAAGACTACCAGGGCGGGGGAAACCCCGCTCTACCCTCACTCCTGAAAATATGCCTTCACGGTCAGAATGTCAATCCGCAGGCTTTGCAGTCTGCGATCCTGCCAGCAAATATTCTTTGCGAGTCGTTACGCAATAATCACAGATGAAACTATTTTATCTAAGCGTTAGCGATAGACTGCATTCAGGGCAAAAGGAGGTAGGCCGACGATTTCAGCGGGACGCTGAAACGGGAAAGCCCCTCCCGAGGAAGGGGCCTTAAATAAGGAAAGGGTCATGATGAAGATACTCATCATCGTGGTGCTCTTAGTCATTAGCTTACCGGCTTACTAAGACTACCAGGGCGGGGGAAACCCCGCTCTACCCTCACTCCTGAAAGTATGCCTTCACAATCAGATTGTCAATCCGCAGGCTTTGTAGTCTGCGATCCTGCCAGCAAATATTCTTTGCGAGACGTTACGCAATAATCACATGTGAAACTATTTTGTCTGCAAGTTAGCGATAGACTGCTTGCATGGCGAAAGGAGGTAGGCCGCCGATTTCAGCGGGATGCTGAAACGAGAAAGCCCCTCCCGAGGAAGGGGCCTTAAATAAGGAAAGGGTTATGATGAAGCACGTCATCATACTGGTGATACTCTTAGTGATTAGCTTCCAGGCTTACTAAGAACACTAGGGGGAGAGGGAAACCTCTCCCTAACCCTCACTCCTGAAATTATGTCACTCCGCCCTTAGTGTCAATCGACGGCTCTCCATTCTTGCGAGGCGAATAGCAAAATTTTCTGCGCCGCCGGGCCTAATTCTGAAAGTTTCTTCGTTTGCTCTTATTTCATTATTGCAATCGGTATGATACCGGACCTCAATAATTCTCTAAGAAAGGATTTCTTATGAGCGAACAAATCACGTTTGCCACCAGCGATTTTGCCAGTAACCCGGAACCACGTTGCCCCTGCATTCTGCTGCTGGATGTTTCTGGCTCGATGAGCGGCAGACCTATTAATGAACTTAACGCCGGATTGGTTACCTTTCGTGATGAACTGCTTGCTGATCCGCTGGCTTTAAAAAGAGTGGAACTCGGCATTGTGACGTTCGGCCCGGTGCATGTGGAACAACCCTTTACCAGCGCCGCTAACTTTTTCCCGCCCATCCTGTTTGCCCAGGGGGATACGCCTATGGGGGCCGCCATTACCAAAGCCCTGGATATGGTTGAAGAGAGGAAACGTGAGTACCGCGCAAATGGTATTTCGTATTATCGCCCGTGGATTTTCCTGATCACCGATGGCGCTCCAACCGATGAGTGGCAGGCTGCCGCCAACAAAGTGTTTCAGGGGGAAGAAGATAAGAAGTTTGCCTTCTTTTCCATCGGTGTTCAGGGGGCGGATATGAAGACTCTGGCACAAATCAGCGTTCGTCAGCCTTTGCCACTGCAGGGATTACAATTCCGTGAACTGTTTAGCTGGTTATCCAGTTCGCTGCGTTCGGTTTCCCGCTCCACGCCGGGAACGGAAGTTGTGCTGGAAGCGCCAAAAGGCTGGACGTCAGTGTGAGCTGGCGTCTGGTTTATGCATCCGCTGTTGGAACGTCGCACATTAGCGCTGATTTACCTTGTCAGGATGCCTGCCAGATGCAGGTTGCCTGGCTAAATGACCAGCAGCCATTACTGGTGATGTTCCTTGCTGATGGCGCAGGTAGCGTTTCGCAGGGAGGAGAAGGCGCGAAGCTCGCCGTCAATGAAGCGATGGCGTTTATGGTGCAAAAAGTACAGGACGGTGAATTGGGGCTTAATGATGTCCTCGCCACAAATATGGTACTGACCATTCGTCAACGACTTTTTGCCGAGGCAGAAGCCAAAGCATTAGCAGTTCGCGATTTTGCCTGCACGTTTCTGGGATTGATTTCATCGGCTAACGGCACCTTGATTATGCAAATTGGCGACGGCGGTGTAGTGGTGGATTTTGGTCGTGGTCTGGAACTGCCGCTCACGCCGATGGTGGGTGAATATGCCAATATGACGCATTTCATTAGCGATGAAGATGCTGTTTCCAGACTGGAAACTTTCACCAGCACTGAGCGTGCGCATAAAGTTGCAGCATTTACGGATGGTATTCAGCGACTGGCGTTAAATATGCTGGATAATTCTCCGCATGTGCCTTTCTTTACCCCGTTTTTCAATGGACTGGCGGCAGCAACGCAGGAACAACTCGATTTATTACCTGAATTGTTAAAGCAGTTTTTGTCGAGCCCGGCGGTAAACGAGCGTACCGATGATGATAAAACGTTGGCACTGGCGCTGTGGTTACCATGAAACCCACTTTATATACTGCTACTGGTGAGTGCGTTACGCCAGGCCGTGAACTGGGCAAAGGCGGTGAAGGTGCGGTTTATGATATCGAGGAGTTTGCCGATAGCGTCGCCAAGATTTATCACACGCCGCCACCCGCCTTAAAACAGGACAAACTTGCCTTTATGGCTGCGACAGCTGACGCGCAGTTGTTGAATTATGTCGCCTGGCCGCAGGCAACGCTTCACGGTGGGCGAGGCGGAAAAGTTATCGGTTTTATGATGCCAAAAGTTTCTGGTAAAGAACCGATTCATATGATCTATAGCCCGGCACATCGTCGCCAGAGTTACCCTCATTGTGCGTGGGATTTTCTACTCTATGTTGCGCGCAATATTGCTTCATCTTTTGCTACGGTTCACGAGCACGGGCACGTCGTGGGGGACGTAAACCAGAACAGCTTTATGGTAGGTCGCGACAGCAAAGTGGTGTTGATCGATAGTGACTCCTTTCAGATTAACGCCAATGGCACACTGCATTTATGCGAAGTCGGCGTGTCGCATTTTACGCCGCCAGAGCTACAAACCTTGTCGTCATTTGTCGGCTTTGAACGCACCGCGAATCACGATAATTTTGGCCTTGCCTTGCTGATATTTCACGTCTTGTTTGGTGGTCGGCATCCTTATTCTGGTGTGCCGCTTATCTCTGATGCGGGTAATGCGCTGGAGACGGATATTACCCATTTCCGTTATGCCTACGCGTCAGATAATCAGCGACGTGGTTTAAAACCGCCGCCACGATCGATTCCGCTATCGATGTTACCGAGTGATGTTGAAGCCATGTTTCAGCAGGCATTCACGGAAAGTGGCGTGGCAACCGGGCGTCCGACGGCTAAAGCGTGGGTAGCGGCACTTGATTCTCTGCGCCAACAGTTAAAGAAATGTCCCGTTTCGGCAATGCATGTTTATCCCGCTCATTTGACCGACTGCCCGTGGTGTGCGCTGGATAATCAAGGCGTTATCTATTTTATTGATCTCGGCGAAGAGGTCATTACCACCGGCGGGGATTTTGTGCTGGCAAAAGTCTGGGCGATGGTGATGGCGTCAGTAGCACCGCCAGCATTGCAACTGCCATTACCCGATCATTTCCAACCGACTGGCAGGCCGCTTCCTTTAGGCCTGTTACGGCGCGAATACATCATTCTGCTTGAGATCGCACTGTCAGCATTATCGCTGCTGCTTTGCGGCCTTCAGGCAGAACCGCGTTATATTATTTTGGTTCCTGTGCTGGCGGCTATCTGGATTATTGGCAGTCTGACAAGCAAAGCGTACAAAGCAGAAGTTCAGCAACGCCGTGAGGCATTTAATCGTGCGAAAATGGACTATGACCATTTAGTCCGCCAGATCCAGCAGGTAGGCGGCCTGGAAGGTTTTATCGCCAAACGGACGATGCTCGAAAAAATGAAGGACGAAATTCTCGGGTTACCGGAAGAAGAGAAACGCGCTCTGGCAGCACTTCATGACACTGCAAGGGAACGGCAGAAGCAGAAGTTTCTGGAGGGATTTTTTATTGATGTTGCCTCTATTCCCGGCGTTGGCCCTGCGCGTAAAGCGGCGTTACGGTCTTTTGGTATTGAAACAGCCGCAGATGTTACCCGTCGTGGCGTTAAGCAAGTGAAAGGGTTTGGCGACCATCTGACCCAGGCGGTTATCGACTGGAAAGCGAGCTGTGAACGCCGTTTTGTGTTCAGGCCGAATGAAGCGATAACGCCAGCAGACAGACAAGCGGTAATGGCGAAAATGACCGCCAAACGACATCGGCTGGAATCGACGTTGACTGTCGGCGCGACAGAGTTGCAGCGATTCCGCCTTCATGCTCCAGCACGGACCATGCCGTTGATGGAACCGTTACGTCAGGCGGCAGAAAAACTGGCTCAGGCGCAGGCAGATTTAAGCCGCTGCTGAGCCATTTTCTTTTAACGAAACACCACTTCCGCCCAGCGTGCCAGCCCGGCGGTGACGGAGCCAAAGTCATCGCCGCCTGCAATCGGAATTCCCGGCAACTGTTCTGCCAGCGCTTTTTTAATCAGCGGCGAACGGGCGCTACCGCCGGTCAGGTAGATAACGTCCGGTTTTTCCTGGGCGTTATCCAGGGCCAGTTGCACCTGTTCCAGAATCCGCGCCAGTGGCTGGCTGAGGGCGCTTTCCAGCCCTTGCTGGCTAATCAGCGTAGCCAGTTCATCGCTGATAAACGGCAGTGAGGCGCGGGTTTCCGCTACGCTTGAAAGAGCAATTTTGCACTCTTCTGCGCTACGCACCAGGCGATAGCTTAAACGCTGACGCCAGACTTTCTGTAGCAGGGCCACTTTTTCCGGTTCGCGGGCATCGCGTACCAGATCGTTAAGCAGACGACCGTTGGCACTACTGTAGAAATCACTCTGCGCAGGTACGTCGTTGATGGCAACCGCATTCCACCACGGCAGAATCGGCAGGGCGATGCCTTTTTCGGTTTCGCCACCCATGCCCAGTAACGGCATCAGGTTTTTAAACGCCAGTGCGATGTCCAGATCGTTACCGCCAATACGGCAACCACTGTGACCCAGCAGGCTGGCTTCACGATCGAGACGCGAACGCCACTGCGGCCCCATCAGCAGCAATGAACAGTCAGTCGTACCACCGCCGATATCCACCACCAGCACCCGTTTTTCTTCCTGCAAGGTGGCTTCGTAATCCAGCCCAGCCGCGACCGGCTCGTACTGGAATACCACATCCTTAAACCCGGCACGCTTCGCCGCGCGTTCCAGAATCCCTTGCGCCTGGGCGTTTGCTTCATCGCCGCCCAGCCCCTGGAAGTTGATCGGGCGACCAATCACCGCCTGAGTAATCGCTTCTGGCAGCTGCGCCTGCGCCTGCTGGCGAATGTGCAACATCATTGCGCAGACCAGATCCTCAAACAGCGCTACCTGCTGCGGTTTTAAGCCGCTGGCACCGAGGAACGATTTTGGTGATTTCACAAACCACACTTCTTCTGGATCATCAATGTACTGTGCCAGTGAGGAAAGACCGAACTGCACGCTTTTCGCCGTAACATCGATATCTTCTTCGCGGTTATAACGAATCGCCCGACGTAACAGCGCCTGCGTTTCATCGTCGTCTGCCGGAACATCATGATGGCGGTACAGCCATTCACTTACTGCTTCACGCGTTGGCGCGCAAAGCATTGAAGGCAGCAGCGTGCTGTCGTTTTCCATTTTCAGTAATTGCGGTTTACCGTCACGCATGACCGCCACTGAACAGTTTGCTGTACCGTAATCAAAACCAATAAACACGAATTAATCCCCATGCCGGTGAAGAAGGGGCGTGACTTTAGCGAAATGTTGCCGTCGCGACAACCGGAATATGAAAGCAAAGCGTAGCGTCTGAATAACGTTTATGCTGAAAGCGGATGAATAAGGAGATGCGATGTATACCCTGAACTGGCAGCCGCCGTATGACTGGTCGTGGATGTTGGGATTTCTCGCCGCCCGTGCGGTGAGTGGTGTGGAAACGGTCGCTGAGGATTATTATGCCCGTAGTCTGGCGGTGGGCGAATATCGCGGCGTGGTGACTGCTATTCCGGATATAGCCCGCCATACTCTGCACATAAATTTAAGTGCAGGTTTAGAACCCGTTGCCGCTGAGTGTCTGGCGAAAATGAGCCGCCTGTTTGATCTGCAATGTAACCCGCAGATTGTTAACGGTGCGTTGGGCAAGTTAGGCGCGGCGCGGCCCGGATTGCGTTTACCCGGCTGTATTGATGCTTTTGAGCAGGGTGTGCGGGCGATTTTAGGCCAACTGGTGAGCGTGGCGATGGCGGCAAAATTGACTGCCAAAGTTGTACAGCTTTATGGCGAACGGCTGGATGATTTTCCGGAGTATATCTGCTTCCCCACGCCTCAGCGGCTGGCAGCAGCCGACCCGCAGGCATTAAAAGCGTTAGGCATGCCGTTGAAACGGGCAGAGGCACTGATTCATCTGGCAAATGCGGCGCTGGAGGGCAGCTTACCAATGACAATTCCGGGCGATGTGGAGCAGGCGATGAAAACGCTGCAAACTTTTCCGGGTATCGGGCGCTGGACGGCGAATTATTTCGCTTTGCGTGGCTGGCAGGCGAAAGATGTTTTTCTGCCGGATGATTATCTGATTAAACAGCGATTTCCGGGGATGACACCGGCACAAATCCGCCGTTATGCCGAGCGCTGGAAGCCCTGGCGTTCTTATGCGCTGTTGCATATCTGGTATACGGAAGGCTGGCAACCAGACGGAACGGACGAATTGTAGGCCTGATACGTCGCATCAGGCAATGGGCAAACGCTCCCTCAGTTAATCGCGAAATAACTGCTATTCACCAGCAAATCCAGCGGTTGGGCATCGGCAATCACATCACCATAAATCAGATCGACGCCGATGCCAGAAAGCGTATCCATCACTAAGGGTAAAACGACTGGCCCGGCGATGGTTTTCATCCCGAGTCGCTGAGCGTGCCCCTGAATAATCGTAATCAGCATCTCATCCATCAAATTACCCTGCACGTTGGCGCATAACTCACCATCAAGTAGCAGGTAATCTGCCATATTCGCTTTCAGCGAGTTGAAGATTTGCAGATCGCGGCCCACCTGGCTGAGCACTATCCGACATCCCGCCAGCCGCAGTTTTTGCACGCTTACTGCGTGATCTAAAATCGCTTCAGCCGGAATAATCAGATGTAATAACCGTGGTGGTAGAGGGCTATTTTCCAGCTGCTCAAGCAGATCATTCACCAGCGTGGCGCTACTCAAACCGGCAACGGAAAGAGGGAGGGCGATGCTTATGCCTTTACTGGCAACCGCTTTGGCGGCCTGCTGGAAAAAATCGTGGAATACCCGTCGGTCAAGAGCATGGCTAAGTGCCGGATCGCTGAAGCTACGACGAAATGTTTGTTCATCAATAATCTCGCCTTCGCAATTCCAGAGCTTAAGTGAAATCAGCCACAAATTACGTGCTTCCGGGATCCGTGGCGAAGCGACACCGTGGGCGATCATCATCAACTGATTCTCTTTAATCATCCGCCACTGTTCATCAAGCGACATCGCTGCCCGTTCGCTATGTGCGGCAGCTTGCTGCGGTTCGTAAATCGTCACCCGGCCCCGGCCACCATTTTTGGAGGCATAACAGGCGATATCAGCCTGCGACATCACTTCAGCCGCCTGATGATTGTTGTCATCAATCAAGGTAATCCCGGCACTGGCACCTACCCGATGTACACGTCCTTCCCAGATAAAGTGATAGTCATTCACGGCACTGATAATGCGTGTAGCGATAAAACGCGCGCTTTCAACATTACAGTCTGGTAGCAGCAGACCAAATTCATCCCCACCGAGTCGCGCCAGCACGTCGCTGGAACGCAGCATACTCAGCATTAACGACGCCAGTTCGCGCAGCAAAGCGTCACCCGCCGCATGCCCGGCGCTGTCATTCACCGCTTTAAAGCGATCAAGATCGATAAACACCAGGGCATGTCGCTGATGTGTACTGTTTACCGTTTGCAGCAGGATACGCAGTTGTTTCTCAAAACTGGCGCGGTTGGCGAGATGCGTCAGTGCATCATGGGAGGCGCTGTAGCTCAGCTGGCGCAGCATTTTGCGTGATTCGGTAACGTCCTGAATCACCAGAACCGAACCAATATTGCTGCCGTCCAGAGTACTTAACGGCGTAATACTGTAATGCACGTCGTAACTGCCGCCGCTCCGACAGTGCAACACCACATCTTGCTCGATCGCGGAACGTGAGGTGTCGGCACTGTAAATGTTCTCCATTAATGGTCCGTTGTCGCCAAAAGTAATATGCAACACCGTCAGGAGCGGAACACCTAACGCTTCTTCCTGCGTCCAGCCGCTCATCTTCTCCGCCACTGGATTCATAAAGGTAATTTTCATCGCCATATCAATACAGATCACGGCTTCACCGATGGAATCAAGCGTAATGTGCAGGCGCTCTTTTTCCTGAAACAATGCCTCGTTAAGCTGTTTCACTTCGGTCATATCCATATTGATGCCGAGGAGACGTTCGACTTCGCCTTCTTTATTCAGTACCCGGTTGGCGAGGGCGCGGATATGGCGAATACCGTCTTTTACGGTAATGCGAAATTCCAGTTTAAAGGGCGAGCGTGATTGCAACGAATCACGAATCACTTTTTCGGCATGCTGGCGATCTTCCGGCAGCACGCACTCGTACCACACCTGCCAGTTCGGTTTGATATGTGGAGGAATTTCATACAGCTCGAACATCCGCTTATCCCAGCTAAAAATATTCGGCTTCAACTCCCACTCCCAGATGCCAATCCCGCCCGCTTCGTTAGCCAGAGTGATGCGCTCCATCAGTTGCTGATTGACCTGTTCGGTGCGTTTTAGCTCGTTAATGTCTTCAATCTGAGCGATAAAATAGAGCGGCGTGCCATCCGTGTGGCGCACCAGTGAGACGGCAAGCAACGCCCAGACAACATCGCCATTGCGGTTGTAGTAGCGTTTTTCCATTGAATAGGTGTTTATTTCACCGCTTATCAGCTTTTCAACCTGTTGGAGATCTTTATTGAGATCCTCCGGCCAGGTCAGTTGCTGAAAGGTGAGTCCGCGCAGCTCTTCCTGACTGTACCCGAGAAACTGGCAGAGCGCTTTGTTGGTTTGCAGCCATTGTCCCTCGGTGCCCACTAACGCCATACCGATAGCGGAATATTCCATCGCGTTCCGAAAGTGGGTTTCGCTTTCGGAAATGTGTTTGCGTTCCGCACGAAAGGCATACATCACCATGGTCATGATGTTGGCGGGCAGCAGGATCAGCAAAAACGGTAGCCACGGCATATGGCTCATCAGGTACGTACGCGGCGTAGCAAGCAGGGAGGGATCCGCGGCCATCATCAGCGACACCATCATCACCGTGGTAAGGAAGATCAAAAAGGCTTCCATTCGTGGCAGACGCACGGCGCTCCACATCAACAGCACAATAATGAAAGTAAAAGGCCACGGCAGATACAGCATCGAAAGCCAGCTTAACGTCAGTGTGATGGCTAACGTGAGCAGCGACTCAAAAAGCAACCGTGGGTTGCGATGGCGCAGCAGATAGTGCGGTTTAAATAACAATCCCAGCGGCACCAGTGCCAGAGCGCCGATGGATTCTGACAGTACCCATATCAAAAATGCCCTGAGAGGATCGTCTCCGGGCGTCAGCAGGACAACCAGAACACCCCCCAACAGAGGCGGAACAATGGCGCTGCCGAGTGCCAGACGCAGCCAGTCAGCCAGATTTTGCAAGGGGTTATACCACGGCAGCAATTTACGTAGCAGCACTGCCCCGACCACGGCTTCAACAATATTGATGGTCGTCCAGGTCATGTTCAGCGAGCTGGTGGAAAAAAGCAGGATGGATGCGGCGATATTTCCCAGCGAACAGCTCAGCGCAATTCCCGGCCACATGCGCCCGGCATGGCGATAAAACGCCACCATCATGATGGACGTCGGGAACCACAGTGGGGCGAGTTGGGTGCCAAACTGCGAAAGCTCAAGCGAGAAAAGGGTAAAGATAAACGAGACTAAACCTAAACTGACCAGGTGAAGCAGCGGGTGGGGCAGGGCAATTAATACATGCTGTGATTGTTTGCTCATTACCGCTTTATCCGCAAGACCTGGTCGCCAGTATTCGTTTCTGTGTTTATGCTAGTACAAAAGTTTTACATTTTATATGCGAATTGCTCATAAAGTGACGTAAAGGCGGATAATTTGCGCAACTGCGTATAACATTTTTTACCTTACATAAAACTGATCAACGTAATTTGCCCCCGGGAATTCTTTGTCAACAATTAACTCTGAGCGCGCGGCAACGCTATTCGACTGGTATCAGACGGATGAAATCCCTATAATTGCCGCGTTTGGCGCTTCGTCGCCCCCTTCCTAACATCCAGGTTAATCAGGTCGCTAAATATATGACTGATCAGTCTCATCAGTGCGTCATTATCGGTATCGCTGGCGCATCGGCTTCCGGCAAGAGTCTTATTGCCAGTACCCTTTATCGTGAATTGCGTGAGCAAGTCGGTGATGAACACATCGGCGTAATTCCCGAAGACTGCTATTACAAAGATCAAAGCCATCTGTCGATGGAAGAACGCGTTAAGACCAACTACGACCATCCCAGCGCGATGGATCACAGTCTGCTGCTTGAGCATTTACAAGCGTTGAAACGCGGCTCGGCAATTGACCTGCCGGTTTACAGCTATGTTGAACATACGCGTATGAAAGAAACGGTGACGGTTGAGCCGAAGAAGGTCATCATTCTCGAAGGCATTTTGTTGCTGACGGATGCGCGTTTGCGTGACGAACTTAACTTCTCCATTTTCGTTGATACCCCGCTGGATATCTGCCTGATGCGCCGCATCAAGCGTGACGTTAACGAGCGTGGGCGTTCAATGGATTCAGTGATGGCGCAATATCAAAAAACCGTGCGCCCGATGTTCCTGCAATTCATTGAGCCTTCTAAACAATATGCGGACATTATCGTGCCGCGCGGCGGGAAAAACCGCATCGCGATCGATATATTGAAAGCGAAAATAAGTCAGTTCTTTGAATAAGCTTGATAAATTGTGTACCGTTCAGTGATAACCTGGTATGCCCTTGACGTAATTGGCGTTAAGGGAGTGATGCGCGAAAGGAGAAAATGCCATGCGTCTGTGTGACCGAGATATTGAAGCCTGGCTTGATGAAGGCCGTTTGTCGATCAACCCACGTCCGCCAGTGGAGCGTATTAACGGCGCGACGGTGGATGTACGCCTGGGCAATAAATTTCGTACCTTCCGTGGTCACACGGCAGCGTTTATCGATCTGAGCGGTCCCAAAGATGAAGTGAGCGCCGCGCTTGACCGCGTGATGAGCGATGAGATCGTTCTCGACGAGGGCGAGGCGTTCTATCTTCACCCAGGAGAGCTGGCGCTGGCGGTGACGCTGGAGTCGGTGACGCTGCCAGCCGATCTGGTGGGCTGGCTGGACGGGCGTTCCTCACTGGCGCGTCTGGGGCTGATGGTGCACGTCACCGCGCACCGCATCGATCCGGGCTGGTCTGGTTGCATTGTGCTGGAGTTCTACAACTCCGGTAAGCTGCCGCTGGCGCTGCGTCCGGGCATGTTAATTGGTGCGCTGAGCTTTGAGCCGCTTTCCGGCCCGGCGGCGCGACCTTACAACCGCCGTGAAGATGCGAAATATCGCAACCAGCAGGGCGCGGTAGCCAGCCGAATCGATAAAGACTAATTCAGGCCCATTGAGGATACCATGAGACGATTTCTGACGACGCTGATGATACTCCTGGTCGTGCTGGTGGCCGGATTATCTGCGTTAGTGTTGCTGGTGAATCCGAATGATTTCCGCGACTATATGGTCAAGCAAGTTGCTGCACGTAGCGGTTATCAATTGCAGCTCGACGGGCCACTGCGTTGGCACGTCTGGCCGCAGCTTAGTATCCTCTCCGGGCGAATGTCTCTCACCGCCCAGGGCGCGACCCAGCCACTGGTTCGCGCCGACAACATGCGCCTGGACGTGGCGCTTTTACCACTACTGAGTCATCAACTGAGCGTTAAGCAGGTGATGCTAAAAGGGGCAGTGATCCAACTGACGCCGCAGACGGAAGCGGTGCGCAGTGAAGACGCTCCGGTTGCACCGCGCGACAATACCTTGCCGGATCTGTCAGACGATCGCGGATGGTCGTTTGATATATCCAGTCTTAAGGTGGCGGACAGCGTTCTGGTGTTCCAGCATGAAGATGACGAGCAGGTGACAATCCGCAATATCCGCCTGCAAATGGAACAAGATCCCCAACATCGTGGCTCATTTGAGTTCTCCGGGCGGGTTAATCGCGATCAGCGCGATCTCACGATATCCCTTAACGGTACGGTAGATGCTTCTGATTATCCGCATGATTTAACGGCGGCTATTGAACAAATTAACTGGCAGTTGCAGGGTGCAGATTTACCAAAACAAGGTATTCAGGGGCAGGGGAGTTTCCAGGTCCAGTGGCAGGAGTCACATAAACGCCTTTCATTTAACCAAATTAGTTTGACCGCCAATGACAGTACGCTGAGCGGGCAAGCACAGGTTACGCTGACAGAGAAACCGGAATGGCAGCTGAGGCTGCAATTCCCGCAACTGAATCTTGACAACCTCATCCCGCTTAATGAAACCGCGAATGGTGAAAACGGTGCCGCGCAGCAGGGGCAGAGCCAATCAACGTTGCCGCGCCCGGTTATTTCTTCGCGTATTGATGAACCGGCCTATCAGGGACTGCAAGGCTTTACGGCTGATATTTTGTTGCAGGCCAGTAACGTGCGCTGGCGCGGAATGAATTTTACAGATGTTGCCACGCAAATGACCAACAAGTCGGGTCTGCTGGAAATTACTCAACTACAGGGCAAGCTTAACGGTGGACAGGTTTCACTGCCGGGCACGCTGGACGCGACATCAATAAATCCGCGGATAAACTTCCAGCCACGGCTGGAAAACGTTGAGATTGGTACCATTCTGAAGGCGTTTAACTATCCGATTTCGTTGACCGGAAAAATGTCACTGGCTGGTGATTTCTCCGGTGCTGACATAGATGCCGACGCATTCCGCCACAACTGGCAAGGACAGGCACATGTCGAAATGACCGACACGCGCATGGAAGGGATGAACTTCCAGCAGATGATTCAGCAAGCGGTAGAACGTAATGGTGGTGATGTGAAGGCCGCTGAAAACTTCGATAACGTAACGCGTCTTGACCGCTTTACCACCGATTTGACGTTGAAGGATGGCGTCGTGACGTTAAACGACATGCAAGGTCAATCGCCTGTGCTGGCGCTTACAGGGGAAGGCATGTTGAATCTGGCAGATCAAACCTGCGACACCCAGTTTGATATTCGGGTCGTGGGTGGCTGGAACGGGGAAAGCAAACTGATTGATTTCCTCAAAGAAACGCCAGTACCGCTGCGGGTTTATGGCAACTGGCAGCAACTCAATTACAGTCTGCAAGTGGATCAGTTACTGCGCAAACATCTACAGGACGAAGCGAAACGTCGCCTGAATGACTGGGCCGAGCGGAATAAAGATTCCCGCAATGGCAAAGATGTGAAGAAGTTGCTGGAGAAGATGTAGGTTACCAGGTGACCTGTCCTGTAGGCCTGATAAGACGCGTAAAGCGTCGCATCAGGCGTTCGCGGCGGCACCATTATATTCTGAATATGTAAGATCGAAGGCTGTTCCGTTCACTTGATGTTCCTCGCTACTATGGAACGCTCAAGCCGGTGAACGTGCCAGGGTGGCTCAATCGCCACCACCCTGGCAACCCGGGCTCCCGGCGGTAAATCGCCGCTGGCGCGGTTCCCTCATCTTATTCCTTTCGGCTATCGGGTACGGGCGCGAGGTAACATCCCTGTAAAACGCGCCCTCAGCCCACATCCATGTGGGCTGCCCCGGCCTACAGGAAACGATTCGGCGATTTACAGCCGGACCCACACCCCCGCTGTAATGTCCATGTACCACAGACAACGCTTCATTGCTGAAGTTATAAGGCGTCACGCAGCATCGGGTAAAATGACCGATACCATCACACCTCGTACTCCAACTCGCCATCCTTATGCAGCGGAATAATCTGCACCTTCTGCACGCGATGGCTTTCCACCTGCAACGTTTTAAGCAAATAATCCCCCACCTGAACTTCTTCGCCAGGTTTTGGAATACGCTGTAAATATTCCATCAACAGCCCGGCAATGGTGTGATATTCACGTTTTTCATCCAGCGGCAGCGGCACATATTGCACTAGATCTTCCAGCGGCATATGACCATTCGCCGTCCAGGAACCGTCCGCATTCTTCTGAATATCATGGCGGGCGTCGATCTCTTCCACTTCGTTCGGTAAGTTACCGGCAATGGTTTCAGTGACGTCACTTAATGTCACAATCCCTTCCACCGAGCCAAACTCATCCACCACAAAAGCAAAGTGTGTGCGGGCATTACGGAACTGCTCCAGGGCAGGTAACAACGGCAAGGTTTCCGGGAACACCAGCGGCTGGCGAATCAACACCCGCAGGTTGAGCGGTTCGCCGCGCAGTGACTGTTGTAGCAGGTCGATAACGTGAACAACACCGAGCAAATCTTCTGCGTCGTCACCGTCGGTAACCACCAGCCGCGTATGCTGATTACGCTCCAGCAACTGGCGGATCTCGTCTTCCGGCGCGTTGAGATCGATATGCTCAATATCGTGGCGCGACGTCATAATGCTGCTGACGGTACGCTGGTTAAGATTAAGTACCCGCTCAATCATCCGCCGTTCCTGCGGATTAAAGATCTGCTGGTTACCATGATCCACCAGCATGGACGCGGTTTCGGCGTCCAGTTCCGCATCTTCTTTTTGCCCGCTAAGCAGGCGCATTACCGCTTCGGTAGTCCGCTGGCGCAGCGTCTGGTTAGCGGAAAGAAAACGTCGCCGGTTAAAGATAGCCAACTGATTGAGCGCCTCGATCATCACCGAGAAACCAATGGCAGCGTACAGGTAGCCTTTCGGAATGACGAAGCCGAAACCTTCTGCCACCAGGCTAAAGCCAATCATCAACAGGAAGCTTAAGCAGAGAATAACGATGGTCGGGTGACTGTTAACAAATTGCGTTAACGGCTTGCTGGCCATCAACATCAGGCTGATAGCGATAACCACGGCGGCCATCATGACCAGTAAATGGTCGACCATCCCGACGGCGGTAATCACCGAGTCGAGTGAGAAGATGGCGTCCAGTACCACAATTTGTGTCACCACCCCCCAGAACTTCGCACCTTTGCGTTGTGTGGGGTTATTGCTGTCTTTTCCTTCCAGCCGTTCGTTCAGCTCCATCGTGGCTTTGAACAACAGGAAGAAACCACCAAACAGCATGATTAAGTCGCGGGCGCTAAAGGTAAACGAGCGGAAGCTGAACAGCGGTTGAGTCAGGGTGACCAGCCAGGAGATTGACGCCAGCAGTAACAGGCGCATTAACATCGCCAGCAGCAGCCCGGTAACCCGTGCGCGGTCGCGCTGCTTCGGCGGTAGTTTTTCGGCGAGGATGGCAATAAAGACCAGGTTATCAATGCCGAGGACCAGTTCGATCACAATCAGCGTGATTAACCCGGCCCAGATAGACGGATCGGCAATCCATTCCATAGTAAGTACAAAACCTATTCGTTGTATGACAAATGTCACAATTCGATCATGGATAAATCGGGGCAAAAATGCAATGTTGCAGCACTATTTATCTCATATTATTTGAGGGTAATAACCTCACATTATCCCTGAATTAAAAGTGGTAATAATAAAACATTATTTAAGAAATATCGCATGTAGAGACACTATATTAAATATTGTCAACCTAAAGAAACTCCTAAAAACCATATTGAATGACACTTAATATAATTCTTAAAAATAGCCAATTGCCGAATTGTTACCTTGCCTGCTATTCCGTTAGCTGTAACACTTCCTCCTGCATTATTGGAGAGCCAATATTCAATTACCATAATGTCACCTTATATTCGGAAGTTAATTTCCGCAATAACCCTTTCTCATCAACGACTGTATGTTGAGAGGGTTTTGAAAATTAAGCTAAATCAGTGTATTGGTAGCTAAAAAGCCAGGGGCGGTAGCGTGTCTGGATGCCTGAAAGACCAGTCTGAATTATTCTGTCAATAGCCTGCGGATGAAATCAATTTTTTTAGGACTGATGCCAGTTAAATTTTTATTCAATTAACTGCAAGGTAAATGTGCATGGCGACATTGCTATTAATAGTGCACAGGATAATTACTCTGCCAAAGTGATAAATAAACAATGATGAAATCCAAAATGAAATTGATGCCATTATTGGTGTCAGTAACCTTGATAAGCGGTTGCACAGTACTTCCGGGCAGCAATATGTCGACGATGGGCAAAGACGTCATCAAACAGCAGGACGCTGATTTCGATCTCGACAAAATGGTGAATGTTTATCCGTTGACCCCGCGCCTGATTGACCAATTACGTCCACGACCCAACGTAGCGCGCCCCAATATGACGCTGGAAAGCGAGATCGCGAATTACCAGTATCGCGTCGGGCCGGGGGACGTTCTTAATGTCACCGTCTGGGATCACCCGGAACTCACCACGCCAGCCGGTCAGTACCGCAGCTCCAGTGACACCGGCAACTGGGTACAGCCTGACGGCACCATGTTCTACCCGTATATCGGCAAGGTTCACGTAGTCGGGAAAACGCTCGCTGAAATCCGCAGTGATATTACCGGGCGCTTAGCGACGTACATCGCTGACCCGCAGGTGGACGTTAATATCGCCGCCTTCCGCTCACAAAAGGCCTATATCTCAGGTCAGGTGAATAAATCCGGTCAACAGGCGATCACCAACGTACCACTGACTATTCTCGACGCCATCAACGCCGCAGGTGGCCTGACCGACACCGCTGACTGGCGCAACGTGGTGCTAACACACAATGGTCGTGAAGAACGCATTTCTTTGCAGGCGCTGATGCAAAACGGCGACCTCAATCAGAACCGACTGCTTTATCCCGGCGATATTCTCTACGTGCCGCGTAATGATGATCTGAAAGTATTTGTGATGGGTGAAGTGAAGAAACAGAGCACCCTGAAAATGGACTTTAGCGGCATGACCCTGACTGAAGCCCTGGGTAATGCTGAAGGCATCGACATGACCACCTCCAACGCCAGCGGCATCTTTGTCATTCGTCCGCTGAAAGGCGAGGGCGGGCGTAATGGCAAGATTGCCAATATCTACCAGCTGGATATGTCCGATGCGACGTCGCTGGTGATGGCGACAGAATTCCGCCTGCAACCTTATGACGTGGTGTATGTCACCACCGCCCCGGTTTCCCGCTGGAACCGTCTGATCAATCAGTTGCTGCCAACTATTAGCGGTGTCCGTTACATGACGGATACAGCCAGCGACATTCATAACTGGTAATCGTCATGTTTAACAACATCTTAGTTGTCTGTGTCGGCAATATTTGCCGTTCCCCGACGGCGGAACGCTTACTGCAACGTTATCACCCGGAGCTGAAAGTGGAGTCCGCTGGACTCGGCGCGCTGGTCGGTAAGGGCGCTGATCCTACCGCTATCAGCGTCGCCGCAGAACATCAACTGTCTCTGGAAGGTCACTGTGCACGGCAAATCAGCCGCCGCCTGTGTCGCAACTATGACCTGATTTTGACCATGGAAAAGCGCCATATCGAACGCTTATGCGAGATGGCACCTGAGATGCGCGGCAAAGTGATGCTGTTTGGTCACTGGGATAACGAATGTGAAATCCCCGATCCGTATCGCAAAAGCCGGGAAACGTTTGCAGCGGTGTACACATTACTTGAACGGTCTGCCCGCCAGTGGGCGCAGGCATTGAACGCAGAGCAGGTATAAGAATGACAGAAAAAGTAAAACAACATGCCGCTCCGGTAACGGGCAGTGATGAAATCGATATTGGTCGCCTGGTCGGCACCGTCATTGAAGCGCGCTGGTGGGTGATTGGCATCACCGCTGTATTTGCCCTCTGTGCTGTGGTTTACACTTTCTTCGCCACGCCGATTTATAGTGCCGACGCACTGGTACAAATCGAACAAAACAGCGGCAATTCGTTAGTGCAGGACATTGGCTCGGCATTAGCCAACAAACCGCCTGCATCGGACGCCGAGATCCAGTTGATTCGTTCGCGTCTGGTGCTTGGTAAAACGGTGGACGATCTAGACCTCGATATTGCGGTGAGCAAAAACACGTTCCCGATTTTCGGTGCGGGCTGGGATCGTTTGATGGGACGTCAGAACGAGACGGTGAAAGTGACCACCTTTAACCGCCCGAAAGAGATGGCGGACCAGGTGTTTACGCTTAATGTGCTGGACAATAAAAACTACACCCTGAGCAGTGATGGCGGCTTTAGCGCCCGTGGGCAAGCGGGCCAGATGCTGAAAAAAGAAGGCGTCACGCTGATGGTTGAAGCCATTCACGCCCGCCCGGGCAGTGAGTTTACCGTCACCAAATACTCCACGTTGGGGATGATCAACCAACTGCAAAACAGCCTGACGGTAACGGAGAACGGCAAAGACGCAGGCGTACTGAGCCTGACTTATACCGGTGAAGATCGCGAACAGATCCGCGACATTCTTAACAGCATCGCCCGTAACTATCAGGAACAAAATATTGAGCGCAAATCGGCGGAAGCGTCGAAAAGCCTCGCTTTCCTCGCGCAACAGTTACCGGAAGTACGTAGCCGCCTCGATGTTGCCGAAAACAAACTGAATGCCTTCCGTCAGGATAAAGATTCTGTTGATCTGCCGCTTGAAGCGAAAGCGGTGCTCGATTCGATGGTGAACATTGACGCGCAGTTGAACGAACTGACCTTTAAAGAGGCGGAAATCTCCAAGCTGTACACCAAAGTTCACCCGGCGTACCGCACGCTGCTGGAGAAACGTCAGGCGCTGGAAGAAGAGAAAGCCAAACTTAACGGTCGCGTAACGGCGATGCCGAAAACCCAGCAGGAGATTGTGCGCCTGACCCGCGATGTCGAGTCTGGTCAGCAGGTCTATATGCAACTGCTGAATAAAGAGCAGGAGCTGAAAATCACCGAAGCCAGCACCGTCGGCGATGTGCGCATTGTTGACCCGGCAATCACCCAGCCTGGCGTGCTAAAACCGAAGAAAGGGCTGATTATCCTCGGCGCGATTATCCTTGGCCTGATGCTCTCTATCGTGGGTGTGCTGCTGCGCTCGTTGTTTAATCGCGGCATCGAAAGCCCGCAAGTGCTGGAAGAACACGGAATCAGCGTCTATGCCAGCATCCCGCTGTCGGAGTGGCAGAAAGCGCGCGATAGCGTCAAAACCATCAAAGGGGTTAAACGCTATAAACAGAGCCAGCTACTGGCAGTGGGGAATCCAACCGATCTGGCGATTGAAGCCATCCGTAGTCTGCGTACCAGTCTGCACTTCGCGATGATGCAGGCGCAGAACAATGTGTTGATGATGACCGGGGTTAGCCCGTCAATTGGTAAAACCTTTGTCTGCGCCAACCTGGCGGCGGTGATCAGCCAGACCAATAAACGGGTGTTGTTGATCGACTGTGATATGCGCAAAGGCTACACCCACGAGCTGTTGGGCACCAATAACGTCAATGGTCTGTCGGAAATTCTGATTGGTCAGGGCGATATTACTACCGCTGCTAAACCGACCTCTATTGCCAAATTTGACCTGATCCCGCGCGGTCAGGTGCCGCCAAATCCTTCTGAGCTGTTGATGAGCGAACGCTTTGCCGAACTGGTGAACTGGGCGAGTAAAAACTATGACCTGGTGTTGATTGATACGCCGCCGATTCTGGCAGTGACCGATGCCGCAATTGTTGGTCGTCATGTCGGAACCACGTTAATGGTGGCGCGTTATGCGGTCAACACATTGAAAGAAGTGGAAACCAGTCTGAGCCGCTTTGAGCAAAACGGTATTCCGGTGAAAGGGGTGATTCTGAACTCCATCTTCCGCCGCGCCAGCGCGTATCAGGATTATGGCTATTACGAATACGAATATAAGTCGGATGCGAAATAACGACGCCTGCATTCGCACCGCCCCGTAGGCCGGATAAGGCGTTCACGCCGCATCCGGCAAGCAAACCAGCTCATAAGCCGGGAGAACAACCTATGAAAGACAATCCGCTGATCTCAATCTATATGCCGACCTGGAACCGCCAACAACTGGCGATTCGGGCGATAAAATCGGTCTTGCGCCAGGACTACAGCAACTGGGAGATGATCATCGTGGATGATTGCTCCAACTCCTGGGAACAACTGCAACAGTACGTCACCGCCCTCAACGATCCGCGTATTACCTACATTCACAACGACATTAACAGCGGGGCGTGCGCGGTACGTAACCAGGCGATTATGCTGGCGCAAGGGGAATATATCACCGGGATCGATGATGATGATGAATGGACACCCAACCGTCTGAGCGTCTTCCTCGCCCATAAACAGCAACTGGTCACACACGCCTTTTTGTACGCTAACGACTACGTTTGCCAGGGTGAAGTCTATTCCCAACCAGCAAGTTTGCCACTGTATCCCAAATCGCCGTACTCACGCCGCCTGTTCTACAAACGCAATATCATTGGCAATCAGGTCTTTACCTGGGCATGGCGTTTCAAAGATTGTTTGTTCGATACCGAACTAAAAGCGGCACAGGATTACGACATCTTCCTGCGGATGGTGGTGGAGTATGGCGAACCGTGGAAAGTGGAAGAGGCGACGCAGATCCTGCATATCAATCACGGTGAAATGCAGATCACCTCGTCACCGAAAAAATTCTCCGGATACTTCCACTTTTACCGCAAGCACAAAGACAAATTTGACCGTGCCAGCAAAAAATATCAGCTGTTTACCCTCTACCAGATCCGCAATAAACGTATGACCTGGCGCACTTTGCTGACGCTGCTGTCGGTGCGTAACGGCAAACGTCTGGCTGATGGTATTCGGGGGCGCTAAAGATGCTGGAAGATCTGCGCGCCAACAGCTGGAGTTTACGCCCGTGCTGCATGGTTCTTGCCTATCGCGTTGCTCATTTTTGTTCGGTGTGGCGCAAAAAGAACGTCCTCAACAATCTGTGGGCGGCCCCGCTGCTGGTGCTGTATCGCATTATCACCGAATGCTTTTTCGGTTATGAAATCCAGGCCGCCGCAACCATTGGCCGCCGCTTTACTATCCATCACGGTTACGCCGTAGTGATCAATAAAAACGTAGTAGCGGGGGATGATTTTACCATTCGCCACGGCGTCACTATCGGCAATCGTGGTGCCGAAAACATGGCATGTCCACACATTGGCAACGGCGTCGAACTCGGTGCCAACGTTATTATTCTTGGTGATATCACGATTGGTAACAACGTCACCGTGGGCGCGGGCAGCGTGGTGCTTGACTCTGTCCCGGACAACGCGCTGGTGGTGGGAGAAAAAGCGCGAGTGAAGGTAATCAAATGAATATTCTGCAATTTAATGTGCGACTGGCGGAAGGCGGGGCAGCAGGTGTGGCGTTAGATCTCCACCAGCGTGCGCTGCAACAGGGGCTGGCGTCACATTTTGTCTACGGCTACGGCAAAGGCGGCAAAGAGAGCGTCAGCCATCAGAACTATCCGCAGGTCATCAAACATACGCCGCGGATGACCGCGATGGCGAACATTGCCCTGTTTCGTCTGTTTAATCGCGATCTGTTTGGCAATTTCAATGAGTTATATCGCACCATTACTCGTACACCGGGTCCGGTGGTCCTGCATTTTCATGTGCTGCACAGCTACTGGCTAAATCTTAAGAGCGTGGTGCGCTTTTGCGAAAAGGTGAAAAACCACAAACCGGATGTCACTCTGGTCTGGACGCTGCACGACCACTGGAGCGTTACCGGGCGCTGCGCCTTTACCGACGGTTGTGAAGGCTGGAAAACGGGCTGCCAGAAATGCCCGACCTTAATTAATTATCCGCCGGTGAAGATTGATCGCGCACACCAGCTGGTGGCGGGCAAACGCCAGTTATTCCGTGAGATGCTGGCGCTGGGCTGTCAGTTTATTTCCCCCAGCCAGCATGTGGCTGACGCTTTCAATAGCCTGTACGGTCCAGGGCGTTGCCGGATTATCAATAATGGCATTGATATGGCAACCGAAGCGATTCTGGCGGACTTGCCTCCGGTGCGCGAAACCCAGGGTAAGCCGAAAATCGCGGTGGTGGCGCATGACCTGCGTTACGACGGCAAAACTAACCAGCAACTGGTGCGCGAGATGATGGCGCTGGGCGACAAAATCGAACTGCATACCTTTGGTAAGTTCTCGCCGTTCACCGCTGGCAACGTGGTTAATCACGGCTTTGAAACTGACAAGCGCAAGTTGATGAGCGCGCTCAATCAGATGGATGCGCTGGTGTTCAGTTCTCGCGTCGATAACTACCCGCTGATTTTGTGTGAGGCGCTATCGATTGGCGTGCCGGTGATTGCCACCCATAGCGATGCGGCGCGGGAAGTGTTGCAAAAATCCGGCGGTAAAACCGTCAGCGAAGAAGAGGTGCTGCAACTGGTGCAGTTAAGCAAACCGGAAATCGCGCAGGCGATATTTGGTACCACGCTGGCTGAGTTCAGCCAACGCAGCCGCGCCGCCTACAGTGGACAACAGATGCTGGAGGAGTATGTCAACTTCTATCAGAATCTGTAGCTACCTGCTGCTGCCGCTGATCTACCTGCTGGTTAACGTCAAAATCGCCCAGCTTGGCGAAAGTTTCCCCATCACCATCGTCACTTTTTTACCTGTCTTGTTACTGCTGTTTTTAGAACGCATCAGCGTTAAAAAATTGATGATTGCCTTAGGGATTGGTGCGGGACTCACGGCGTTTAACTATCTGTTTGGTCAGTCGCTGGATGCCAGTAAATACGTCACTTCAACCATGCTGTTTGTCTATATTGTGATCATTATTGGCATGGTGTGGAGTATTCGTTTTAAAACGATTTCGCCACACAACCATCGCAAGATATTACGTTTCTTTTATCTGGTGGTCGGGCTGGTGGTGGCGCTGGCGGCAGTGGAGATGGCGCAAATTATCCTCACCGGTGGCAGCAGTATTATGGAGTCGATTTCGAAATATCTGATTTACAGCAACAGCTATGTGCTGAATTTCATTAAATTCGGCGGCAAGCGCACGACAGCACTTTATTTCGAACCGGCATTTTTCGCTCTGGCATTAATCTCAATTTGGCTCAGCATCAAACAGTTTGGTATCAAAACGCCTAAAACCGATGCTATGATTCTCGCAGGGATAATATTATCCGGATCGTTTTCAGGGGTTATGACCTTTATCCTGTTTTATTTGCTGGAGTGGGCATTTCAATATCTGAATAAAGAGGCGATTAAGAAAAAGTTACCGTTGGCATTGATTTCTCTGGCTGTATTCCTAGTTGGTGTGGTAATCGCGTTTCCTTATATTTCCACCCGTCTGGGCGATTTAGGTACGGAAGGATCGTCATCGTATTATCGTATTGTCGGTCCGCTGGTGATGGTCGGTTATTCTTTGACCCATATTGACGGTGTAGTCAGATTTGGCTCACTTTATGAATATGTCGCATCATTCGGAATATTTAACGGTGCGGATGTCGGAAAAACCATAGACAATGGTTTGTATCTGCTGATTATTTATTTTTCCTGGTTCGCAGTGTTTTTATCGCTGTGGTACATGGGGAAAGTGATAAAAATGATGATCAACGCTTTTGGTGATAACCGCAATTTTCGCGTGCAATTATATCTTTTTACTCCGGTGTCGCTGTTTTTTACCGGTTCGATATTTAGCCCGGAATATGCATTTTTAATCGTCTGTCCGTTTATTTTGCGAAAAGCGTTAAATATTACGAGGTAAGAATAAGAACATGTTGCTTAGCATAATCACTGTCGCGTTTCGTAACCTCGAAGGGATAGTCAAAACACATGCCTCGCTGGCGCATCTGGCGCAGGCGGAAGATATCAGCTTCGAATGGATTGTTGTCGATGGCGGTTCCAATGACGGCACCCGTGAGTATCTGGAAAATCTCAATGGTATCTATAACCTACGCTTTGTCAGCGAGCCAGATAACGGTATCTACGACGCCATGAACAAAGGCATTACGATGGCACAAGGCAAGTTCGCGTTGTTTCTCAATTCGGGCGATATTTTTCATCAGGATGCCGCAAATTTTGTCCGTAAGTTAAAAATGCAAAAAGATAACATGATGATCACCGGCGATGCGCTGCTGGATTTTGGCGACGGGCATAAAATTAAACGTAGCGCCAAACCGGGCTGGTATATTTATCACAGCCTGCCCGCCAGTCATCAGGCGATATTTTTCCCTGTATCCGGCTTGAAAAAATGGCGTTATGACCTGGAATATAAAGTTTCTTCCGACTACGCGCTGGCAGCCAAAATGTATAAAGCCGGTTATGCATTTAAAAAACTCAATGGCCTGGTGTCTGAATTTTCCATGGGTGGGGTATCTACCACCAATAATATGGAATTGTGTGCTGACGCCAAAAAAGTCCAACGGCAAATATTACATGTGCCTGGCTTCTGGGCAGAATTATCCTGGCATTTACGCCAACGTACTACCTCAAAGACGAAAGCCTTATATAACAAAAGCTGAATATAAGGGAAAACGATGCAAGATTTAAGCGGTTTCTCGGTACCGAAAGGGTTCCGGGGCGGCAACGCTATTAAAGTGCAATTGTGGTGGGCAGTACAGGCAACATTATTTGCCTGGTCGCCACAAGTATTGTATCGCTGGCGGGCATTTTTATTACGTTCATTCGGCGCAAAAATAGGAAAAAACGTAGTTATTCGTCCGTCAGTAAAAATTACCTATCCGTGGAAATTAACCTTAGGTGATTACGCGTGGGTCGGCGATGAGGTCAATTTATATACCCTCGGTGAAATAACCATTGGCGCACATTCGGTGATATCGCAAAAAAGTTATTTATGCACCGGTAGCCACGACCATGCAAGTCAACATTTCACCATTAACGCCACGCCTATTGTGATTGGCGAGAAATGCTGGCTGGCGACAGATGTTTTTGTTGCCCCTGGCGTCACGATCGGCGACGGCACCGTCGTGGGGGCGCGAAGCAGTGTTTTTAAATCGCTTCCGGCAAATGTGGTTTGCCGGGGGAATCCCGCAGTGGTGATACGCGAACGCGTTGAAACTGAATAAATTCAAAAAATACAGAGGAATAAGACATGTCAAAAGTCGCTCTCATCACCGGTGTAACCGGACAAGACGGTTCTTACCTGGCAGAGTTTCTGCTGGAAAAAGGTTACGAGGTACATGGTATTAAGCGTCGTGCATCGTCATTCAACACCGAGCGCGTGGATCACATTTATCAGGATCCGCACACCTGCAACCCGAAATTCCATCTGCATTATGGCGACCTGAGTGATACCTCCAACCTGACGCGCATTTTGCGTGAAGTGCAGCCGGATGAAGTGTACAACCTGGGCGCAATGAGCCACGTTGCGGTTTCTTTTGAGTCACCGGAATATACCGCAGACGTCGATGCGATGGGTACGCTACGCCTGCTCGAGGCGATCCGCTTCCTCGGTCTGGAAAAGAAAACCCGTTTCTATCAGGCTTCCACCTCTGAACTGTACGGTCTGGTGCAGGAAATTCCGCAGAAAGAAACCACGCCGTTCTACCCGCGCTCTCCATATGCGGTCGCCAAACTGTACGCCTACTGGATCACGGTTAACTACCGCGAATCCTACGGCATGTACGCCTGTAACGGTATTCTCTTTAACCATGAATCCCCGCGCCGCGGCGAAACCTTCGTTACCCGCAAAATCACCCGCGCAATCGCCAACATCGCCCAGGGGCTGGAGTCGTGTCTGTACCTCGGCAATATGGACTCCCTGCGTGACTGGGGCCATGCCAAAGACTACGTAAAAATGCAGTGGATGATGCTGCAACAGGAACAGCCGGAAGATTTCGTTATCGCGACCGGCGTTCAGTACTCCGTACGTCAGTTCGTGGAAATGGCGGCAGCACAGCTGGGCATCAAACTGCGCTTTGAAGGCACGGGCGTTGAAGAGAAGGGCATTGTGGTTTCCGTCACCGGGCATGACGCGCCGGGCGTTAAACCGGGCGATGTGATTATCGCCGTTGACCCGCGTTACTTCCGTCCGGCAGAAGTTGAAACGCTGCTCGGCGACCCGACCAAAGCGCATGAAAAACTGGGCTGGAAACCAGAAATCACCCTCAGAGAGATGGTGTCTGAAATGGTGGCTAATGACCTCGAAGCGGCGAAAAAACACTCTCTGCTGAAATCTCACGGCTACGACGTGGCGATCGCGCTGGAGTCATAAGCATGAGTAAACAACGCATTTTTATCGCTGGCCATCGCGGGATGGTCGGTTCCGCCATCAGGCGACAGCTCGAACAGCGCGGTGATGTGGAGCTGGTATTACGCACCCGCGATGAACTGAACCTGTTGGACAGCCGCGCGGTGCATGATTTCTTTGCCAGCGAACGCATTGACCAGGTCTATCTGGCGGCGGCGAAAGTGGGCGGCATTGTCGCCAACAACACCTATCCGGCGGATTTCATCTACCAGAACATGATGATTGAGAGCAACATCATTCACGCCGCGCATCAGAACGACGTGAACAAACTGCTGTTTCTCGGATCGTCCTGCATCTACCCGAAACTGGCAAAACAGCCGATGGCAGAAAGCGAGTTGTTGCAGGGCACGCTGGAGCCGACCAACGAGCCTTACGCCATTGCCAAAATCGCCGGGATCAAACTGTGCGAATCTTACAACCGCCAGTATGGACGCGATTACCGCTCGGTCATGCCGACCAACCTGTATGGCCCGCATGACAACTTCCACCCGAGTAATTCGCATGTGATCCCAGCATTGCTGCGTCGCTTCCACGAGGCGACGGCACAGAATGCGCCGGACGTGGTGGTGTGGGGCAGCGGTACACCGATGCGTGAATTTCTGCACGTCGATGATATGGCGGCGGCAAGCATTCATGTGATGGAGCTGGCGCACGAAGTCTGGCTGGAAAACACCCAGCCGATGTTGTCGCACATTAACGTCGGCACGGGCGTTGACTGCACTATCCGCGAGCTGGCGCAAACCATCGCCAAAGTGGTGGGTTACAAAGGCCGGGTGGTTTTTGATGCCAGCAAACCGGATGGCACGCCGCGCAAACTGCTGGATGTGACGCGCCTGCATCAGCTTGGCTGGTATCACGAAATCTCACTGGAAGCGGGGCTTGCCAGCACTTACCAGTGGTTCCTTGAGAATCAAGACCGCTTTCGGGGGTAATGATGTTTTTACGTCAGGAAGACTTTGCCACGGTAGTGCGCTCCACCCCGCTTGTCTCTCTCGACTTTATTGTCGAGAACAGTCGCGGCGAATTTCTGCTTGGCAAAAGAACCAACCGCCCGGCGCAGGGTTACTGGTTTGTGCCGGGAGGGCGCGTGCAGAAAGACGAAACGCTGGAAGCCGCATTTGAGCGGCTGACGATGGCGGAACTGGGGCTGCGTCTGCCGATAACAGCAGGCCAGTTTTACGGTGTCTGGCAGCACTTTTATGACGATAACTTCTCTGGCACGGATTTCACCACTCACTATGTGGTGCTCGGTTTTCGCTTCAGAGTAGCGGAAGAAGAACTGTTACTGCCGGATGAGCAGCATGACGATTACCGCTGGCTGACGCCGGACGCACTGCTCGCCAGTGACAATGTTCACGCTAACAGCCGCGCCTATTTTCTCGCTGAGAAGCGTGCCGGAGTACCCGGATTATGAAAATACTGGTCTACGGCATTAACTACTCGCCGGAGTTAACCGGCATCGGCAAATACACCGGCGAGATGGTGGAATGGCTGGCGGCACAAGGTCATGAGGTGCGGGTTATTACCGCACCGCCTTACTACCCGCAATGGCAGGTGGGCGAGAACTATTCCGCCTGGCGGTACAAACGAGAAGAGGGGGCCGCCACGGTGTGGCGCTGCCCGCTGTACGTGCCAAAACAGCCGAGCACCCTGAAACGCCTGTTGCATCTCGGCAGTTTTGCCGTCAGCAGTTTCTTTCCGCTGATGGCGCAACGTCGCTGGAAGCCGGATCGCATTATTGGCGTGGTGCCAACGCTGTTTTGCACGCCGGGAATGCGCCTGCTGGCGAAACTCTCTGGTGCGCGTACCGTGCTGCATATTCAGGATTACGAAGTGGATGCCATGCTGGGGCTGGGCCTTGCCGGAAAAGGCAAAGGCAGCAAAGTGGCACAGCTGGCAACGGCGTTCGAACGTAGCGGACTGCATAACGTCGATAACGTTTCCACGATTTCGCGTTCGATGATGAATAAAGCCATCGAAAAAGGCGTGGCGGCGGATAACGTCATTTTCTTCCCCAACTGGTCGGAAATTGCCCGTTTTCAGCATGTTGCAGACGCCGATGTTGATGCCCTTCGTAACCAGCTTGGCCTGCCGGATAACAAAAAAATCATTCTTTACTCCGGCAATATTGGTGAAAAGCAGGGGCTGGAAAACGTTATTGAAGCTGCCGATCTCCTGCGCGATGAACCGCTGATTTTTGCCATTGTCGGGCAGGGCGGCGGCAAAGCGCGGCTGGAAAAAATGGCGCAGCAGCGTGGACTGCGCAACATGCAATTTTTCCCGCTGCAATCGTATGACGCTTTACCCGCACTGCTGAAGATGGGCGATTGCCATCTGGTGGTGCAAAAACGCGGCGCGGCAGATGCCGTATTGCCGTCGAAACTGACCAATATTCTGGCGGTAGGCGGTAACGCGGTGATTACCGCAGAGGCCCACACAGAACTGGGGCAGCTTTGCGAAACCTTTCCGGGTATTGCGGTTTGCGTAGAACCGGAATCGGTCGAGGCGCTGGTGGCGGGGATTCGTCAGGCGCTCCTGCTGCCCAAACATAACACGGTGGCACGTGAATATGCCGAACGCACGCTCGATAAAGAGAACGTGTTACGTCAATTTATAAATGATATTCGGGGATAATTATGGCGCAGTCGAAACTCTATCCAGTTGTGATGGCAGGTGGCTCCGGTAGCCGCTTATGGCCGCTTTCCCGCGTACTTTACCCCAAGCAGTTTTTATGCCTGAAAGGCGATCTCACCATGCTGCAAACCACCATCTGCCGCCTGAACGGCGTGGAGTGCGAAAGCCCGGTGGTGATTTGCAATGAGCAGCACCGCTTTATTGTCGCGGAGCAGCTGCGTCAACTGAACAAACTCACCGAGAACATTATTCTCGAACCGGCAGGGCGTAACACTGCACCTGCCATTGCGCTGGCGGCGCTGGCGGCAAAACGTCATAGCCCGGAGAGCGACCCGTTAATGCTGGTGCTGGCGGCGGATCATGTGATTGCCGATGAAGACGCGTTCCGTGCCGCCGTGCGTAATGCCATGCCGTATGCCGAAGCGGGCAAACTGGTGACCTTCGGCATTGTGCCGGATCTACCAGAAACCGGTTATGGCTATATTCGTCGCGGTGAAGTATCTGCGGGCGAGCAGGATACGGTGGCCTTTGAAGTGGCGCAGTTTGTCGAAAAACCGAATCTGGAAACCGCCCAGGCCTATGTGGCAAGCGGCGAATATTACTGGAACAGCGGTATGTTCCTGTTCCGTGCCGGACGCTATCTCGAAGAACTGAAAAAATATCGCCCGGATATCCTCGATGCCTGCGAAAAAGCGATGAGCGCCGTCGATCCGGATCTTGATTTTATTCGCGTGGATGAAGAAGCGTTTCTGACCTGCCCGGAAGAGTCGGTGGATTACGCGGTCATGGAACGTACGGCAGATGCTGTTGTGGTGCCGATGGATGCGGGCTGGAGCGATGTTGGTTCCTGGTCTTCATTATGGGAGATCAGCGCCCACACCGCCGAGGGCAACGTTTGCCACGGCGATGTGATTAATCACAAAACTGAAAACAGCTATGTGTATGCCGAATCTGGCCTGGTCACCACCGTCGGGGTGAAAGATCTGGTAGTGGTGCAGACCAAAGATGCGGTGCTGATTGCCGACCGTAACGCGGTACAGGATGTGAAAAAAGTGGTCGAGCAGATCAAAGCCGATGGTCGCCATGAGCATCGGGTGCATCGCGAAGTGTATCGTCCGTGGGGCAAATATGACTCTATCGACGCGGGCGACCGCTACCAGGTGAAACGCATCACCGTGAAACCGGGCGAGGGTTTGTCGGTACAGATGCACCATCACCGCGCGGAACACTGGGTAGTGGTCGCGGGAACGGCAAAAGTCACCATTGATGGTGATATCAAACTGCTTGGTGAAAACGAGTCCATTTATATTCCGCTGGGGGCGACGCACTGCCTGGAAAATCCGGGGAAAATTCCGCTCGATTTAATTGAAGTGCGCTCCGGCTCTTATCTCGAAGAGGATGATGTGGTGCGCTTCGCGGATCGCTACGGACGGGTGTAAACGTCGCATCAGGCGCTGTTTGTCGGATGCGGCGTGAACGCCTTATCCGACCTACGGTTCGGGTTTGTAGTCCTGATAAGACGCGGCAGCGTCGCATCAGGCAATGAATGCGAAACCGAGATGTAAATAACGACAAAAACAAAATTGGCCGTTTCGGTCAGGGCCAACTATTGCCTGAAAAAGGGTAACGACATGAAAAAATTAACCTGCTTTAAAGCCTATGATATTCGCGGGAAATTAGGCGAAGAACTGAATGAAGATATCGCCTGGCGCATTGGTCGCGCCTATGGCGAATTTCTCAAACCGAAAACCATTGTGTTAGGCGGTGATGTCCGTCTCACCAGCGAAACCTTAAAACTGGCGCTGGCAAAAGGTTTACAGGATGCGGGCGTTGACGTGCTGGATATCGGTATGTCCGGCACCGAAGAGATCTATTTCGCCACGTTCCATCTCGGCGTGGATGGCGGCATTGAAGTCACCGCCAGCCATAATCCGATGGATTATAACGGCATGAAGCTGGTGCGCGAAGGGGCTCGCCCGATCAGCGGTGATACCGGACTGCGCGACGTCCAGCGTCTGGCTGAAGCCAACGACTTTCCTCCCGTCGATGAAACCAAACGCGGTCGCTATCAGCAAATCAACCTGCGTGACGCTTACGTTGATCACCTGTTCGGTTATATCAATGTCAAAAACCTCACGCCGCTCAAGCTGGTGATTAACTCCGGGAATGGCGCAGCGGGTCCGGTGGTGGACGCCATTGAAGCCCGCTTTAAAGCCCTTGGCGCACCCGTGGAATTAATCAAAGTGCACAACACGCCGGACGGCAATTTCCCCAACGGTATTCCTAACCCGCTACTGCCGGAATGCCGCGACGACACCCGCAATGCGGTCATCAAACACGGCGCGGATATGGGCATTGCCTTTGATGGCGATTTTGACCGCTGCTTCCTGTTTGACGAAAAAGGGCAGTTTATCGAAGGCTACTACATTGTCGGCCTGCTGGCAGAAGCGTTCCTCGAAAAAAATCCCGGCGCGAAGATCATCCACGATCCACGTCTCTCCTGGAATACCGTTGATGTGGTGACTGCCGCTGGCGGCACGCCGGTGATGTCGAAAACCGGACACGCCTTTATTAAAGAACGTATGCGCAAGGAAGACGCCATCTACGGTGGCGAAATGAGCGCCCACCATTACTTCCGTGATTTCGCTTACTGCGACAGCGGCATGATCCCGTGGCTGCTGGTCGCCGAACTGGTGTGCCTGAAAGGAAAAACGCTGGGCGAACTGGTGCGCGACCGGATGGCGGCGTTTCCGGCAAGCGGTGAGATCAACAGCAAACTGGCGCAACCCGTTGAGGCGATTAACCGCGTGGAACAGCATTTTAGCCGTGAGGCGCTGGCGGTGGATCGCACCGATGGCATCAGCATGACCTTTGCCGACTGGCGCTTTAACCTGCGCACCTCCAATACCGAACCGGTGGTGCGCCTGAATGTGGAATCGCGCGGTGATGTGCCGCTGATGGAAGCGCGAACGCGAACTCTGCTGACGTTGCTGAACGAGTAATGTCATTACTTTCCCCCTCACCCTGACGCTCTACTGCCTGCGGAGAGAAGTGAGCACGGAACTTTCTTCTCCCCCTCGCCCCTTTGGGGAGAGGGCCGGGGTGAGGGGCGAGGCGACAATAGAACAGGAACAACGATGACAAATCTAAAAAAGCGCGAGCGAGCGAAAACCAATGCATCGTTAATCTCTATGGTGCAACGCTTTTCAGATATCACCATCATGTTTGCCGGACTATGGCTGGTTTGCGAAGTGAGCGGACTGTCATTCCTCTACATGCACCTGTTGGTGGCGTTGATTACGCTGGTGGTGTTCCAGATGCTGGGCGGCATCACCGATTTTTATCGCTCATGGCGCGGTGTTCGGGCAGCGACAGAATTTGCCCTGTTGCTACAAAACTGGACCTTAAGCGTGATTTTCAGCGCCGGACTGGTGGCGTTCAACAATGATTTCGACACGCAACTGAAAATCTGGCTGGCGTGGTATGGGCTGACCAGTATCGGACTGGTGGTTTGCCGTTCATGTATTCGCATTGGGGCGGGCTGGCTGCGTAATCATGGCTATAACAAGCGCATGGTCGCGGTGGCGGGGGATTTAGCCGCCGGACAAATGCTGATGGAGAGCTTCCGTAATCAGCCGTGGTTAGGGTTTGAAGTGGTGGGCGTTTACCACGACCCGAAACCGGGCGGCGTTTCTAACGACTGGGCGGGCAATCTGCAACAGCTGGTCGAGGATGCTAAAGCGGGTAAGATTCATAACGTCTATATCGCGATGCAAATGTGCGACGGCGCGCGAGTGAAAAAACTGGTCCATCAACTGGCGGACACCACCTGTTCGGTGCTGCTGATCCCCGATGTCTTTACCTTCAATATTCTCCATTCACGTCTCGAAGAGATGAACGGCGTTCCGGTGGTGCCGCTGTATGACACGCCGCTTTCCGGGGTTAACCGCCTGCTAAAACGTGCGGAAGACATTGTGCTGGCGACGCTGATCTTGCTGCTGATCTCCCCGGTGCTGTGCTGTATTGCGCTGGCGGTGAAACTCAGTTCACCAGGGCCGGTTATTTTCCGCCAGACTCGCTACGGCATGGATGGCAAGCCGATCAAAGTGTGGAAGTTCCGTTCCATGAAAGTGATGGAGAACGACAAAGTGGTGACCCAGGCGACGCAGAACGATCCGCGCGTCACTAAAGTGGGGAACTTTCTGCGCCGCACCTCGCTGGATGAACTGCCGCAGTTTATCAATGTGCTGACCGGCGGGATGTCGATTGTCGGTCCGCGTCCGCACGCGGTAGCGCATAACGAACAGTATCGCCAGCTCATTGAAGGCTACATGCTGCGCCACAAAGTGAAACCGGGCATTACCGGCTGGGCGCAGATTAATGGCTGGCGCGGCGAAACCGACACGCTGGAGAAAATGGAAAAACGCGTCGAGTTCGACCTTGAGTACATCCGCGAATGGAGCGTCTGGTTCGATATCAAAATCGTTTTCCTGACGGTATTCAAAGGCTTCGTTAACAAAGCGGCATATTGATATGAGCTTACGTGAAAAAACCATCAGCGGCGCGAAGTGGTCGGCGATTGCCACGGTGATCATCATCGGCCTCGGGCTGGTGCAGATGACCGTGCTGGCGCGGATTATCGACAACCACCAGTTCGGCCTGCTGACTGTGTCGCTGGTGATTATCGCGCTGGCAGATACGCTTTCTGACTTCGGTATCGCTAACTCGATTATTCAGCGAAAAGAAATCAGTCACCTTGAACTCACCACGTTGTACTGGCTGAACGTCGGGCTGGGGATCGTGGTGTGCGTGGCGGTGTTTTTGTTGAGTGACCTCATCGGCGACGTGCTGAATAACCCGGACCTGGCACCGTTGATTAAAACATTGTCGCTGGCGTTTGTGGTGATCCCCCACGGGCAACAGTTCCGCGCGTTGATGCAGAAGGAGCTGGAGTTCAACAAAATCGGCATGATCGAAACCAGCGCGGTACTGGCGGGCTTCACTTTTACGGTGGTTAGCGCCCATTTCTGGCCGCTGGCGATGACCGCGATCCTCGGTTATCTGGTCAATAGTGCGGTAAGAACGCTGCTGTTTGGCTACTTTGGCCGCAAAATTTATCGCCCCGGTCTGCACTTCTCGCTGGCGTCGGTGGCACCGAACTTACGCTTTGGTGCCTGGCTGACGGCGGACAGCATCATCAACTATCTCAACACCAACCTTTCAACGCTGGTGCTGGCGCGTATTCTCGGCGCGGGCGTGGCAGGGGGATACAACCTGGCGTACAACGTGGCCGTTGTGCCACCGATGAAGCTGAACCCAATCATCACCCGCGTGTTGTTTCCGGCGTTTGCCAAAATTCAGGACGACACCGAAAAGCTGCGCGTCAACTTCTACAAGCTGCTGTCGGTGGTGGGAATTATCAACTTTCCGGCGCTGCTGGGGCTGATGGTGGTGTCGAATAACTTTGTACCGCTGGTCTTTGGTGAGAAGTGGAACAGCATTATTCCGGTGCTGCAAATGCTGTGTGTGGTGGGGCTGCTGCGCTCAGTGGGGAACCCGATTGGTTCGCTGCTGATGGCGAAAGCGCGGGTCGATATCAGCTTTAAATTCAACGTATTCAAAACCTTTCTGTTTATTCCGGCGATTGTTATTGGTGGGCAGATGGCGGGCGCAATCGGCGTCACGCTTGGCTTCCTGCTGGTGCAGATTATCAACACCATTCTGAGTTACTTCGTGATGATTAAACCGGTGCTCGGTTCCAGTTATCGTCAGTACATCCTGAGTTTGTGGCTGCCGTTTTATCTCTCGCTGCCGACACTGGTGGTCAGTTATGCGCTGGGCCTATTGCTGAAAGGGCAACTGGCGCTGGGGATGCTGCTGGCGGTGCAAATAGCCGCGGGCGTGCTGGTGTTTGTGGTGATGATTGTGCTGTCGCGCCATCCGCTGGTGGTGGAAGTGAAGCGTCAGTTTTGTCGCAGCGAAAAAATGAAAATGCTTTTACGGGCGGGGTGAATGGTTGTTTTAGGCTACGGCAATAAAAACAATAACATAACCTCACCTGGCATCAAATTTATGAGGAAAAAATGAAATTACTTATTCTGGGCAACCACACTTGCGGCAATCGTGGCGACAGCGCCATCTTGCGCGGCTTACTTGATGCCATCAACATCCTCAATCCACATGCCGAAGTGGACGTGATGAGCCGCTATCCGGTCAGTTCTTCCTGGCTGCTCAACCGCCCGGTAATGGGCGATCCGCTGTTCCTGCAAATGAAACAACACAACAGCGCGGCGGGCGTTGTCGGGCGCGTTAAAAAAGTCCTCCGTCGCCGCTACCAACATCAGGTATTGCTCTCACGCGTCACCGACACTGGCAAGCTGCGTAATATCGCCATCGCCCAGGGATTCACTGACTTCGTGCGCCTGCTGTCAGGTTACGACGCCATTATTCAGGTCGGCGGGTCGTTTTTTGTCGATCTCTACGGCGTGCCGCAGTTTGAACACGCGCTTTGCACATTTATGGCGAAAAAGCCGCTGTTTATGATTGGTCACAGCGTCGGCCCCTTCCAGGATGAGCAATTTAACCAACTGGCGAACTACGTTTTTGGTCACTGCGACGCGCTGATCCTGCGCGAATCGGTCAGCCTTGATCTGATGAAACGCAGCAATATCACTACCGCAAAAGTGGAACATGGCGTCGATACCGCGTGGCTGGTCGATCACCACACCGAAGATTTCACCGCCAGCTATGCCGTTCAACACTGGCTGGACGTTGCCGCACAACAGAAAACGGTAGCAATTACCCTGCGCGAACTGGCACCGTTCGACAAACGTCTCGGCACCACTCAGCAAGCGTATGAAAAAGCCTTTGCCGGGGTGGTCAATCGCATTCTCGACGAAGGCTATCAGGTGATTGCGCTCTCCACTTGTACGGGCATCGACAGCTATAACAAAGACGACCGCATGGTGGCGCTCAACCTGCGCCAGCACATCAGCGATCCTGCCCGTTACCACGTAGTGATGGATGAACTTAACGATCTGGAAATGGGCAAAATTCTCGGAGCCTGTGCACTCACTGTCGGTACACGCCTGCACTCCGCCATTATCTCAATGAATTTTGCCACTCCGGCGATTGCCATCAACTATGAACATAAATCCGCCGGGATCATGCAACAACTGGGGCTACCGGAGATGGCAATTGATATCCGTCATTTACTGGACGGCAGCTTGCAAGCGATGGTTGCGGATACCTTAGGCCAGCTTCCGGCACTGAACACGCGACTTAACGAAGCCGTCAGTCGCGAACGTCAGACGGGAATGCAGATGGTGAAATCTGTGCTTGAACGCATCGGGGAGGCGAAATGAAGGTCGGCTTCTTTTTACTGAAATTTCCGCTGTCGTCGGAAACCTTCGTCCTCAATCAAATTACCGCGTTTATTGATATGGGCTTTGAGGTGGAGATTGTCGCGCTGCAAAAAGGCGACACCCAGAACACCCACGCGGCATGGACGAAATACAACCTTGCCGCCAGAACCCGCTGGTTACAGGACGAACCTACGGGCAAAGTGGCGAAGCTGCGCCACCGCGTCAGCCAGACGTTACGTGGCATTCATCGTAAAAATACCTGGCAGGCGCTCAACCTCAAACGCTATGGTGCCGAGTCGCGGAACCTGATTTTGTCTGCCATTTGCGGCCAGGTCGCAACACCGTTTCGCGCCGATGTGTTCATCGCTCATTTTGGCCCGGCGGGGGTAACCGCAGCAAAACTACGGGAACTGGGTGTCATTCGCGGCAAAATTGCCACCATCTTCCACGGTATTGATATCTCCAGTCGGGAAGTGCTCAACCACTACACTCCCGAATATCAGCAACTGTTCCGCCGTGGCGACCTGATGCTACCGATAAGTGATTTGTGGGCCGGAAGGCTGCAAAAAATGGGCTGCCCGAGGGAAAAAATCGCCGTATCGCGCATGGGCGTGGACATGACGCGCTTTAGCCCGCGTCCGGTGAAAGCGCCCGCAACGCCGCTGGAAATCATTTCCGTCGCACGCTTAACCGAAAAAAAAGGCCTGCATGTGGCGATCGAAGCCTGCCGTCAGTTGAAAGAGCAGGGCGTGGCATTTCGCTATCGCATCCTCGGCATTGGCCCGTGGGAACGACGCCTGCGCACCCTCATCGAACAATATCAACTGGAAGATGTGGTGGAGATGCCGGGCTTTAAACCGAGCCATGAAGTGAAAGCGATGCTCGACGACGCGGATGTCTTCCTGTTGCCATCGGTTACAGGTGCGGATGGTGATATGGAAGGCATTCCGGTGGCGCTAATGGAAGCGATGGCGGTCGGCATTCCGGTGGTTTCTACTCTGCATAGCGGAATACCGGAACTGGTGGAGGCTGACAAATCCGGCTGGCTGGTGCCTGAGAACGATGCACGTGCACTGGCGCAACGACTGGCGGCGTTTAGCCAACTGGACACCGACGAACTGGCTCCGGTTATCAAACGTGCGCGCGAAAAAGTCGAACACGATTTTAACCAGCAGGTGATTAATCGAGAACTCGCCAGCTTGCTGCAGGCTTTATAGAGGAGAACGCATGCCATTTAAAAAACTCTCCCGACGCACCTTCCTGACGGCAAGCTCGGCGCTTGCCTTCCTCCATACCCCTTTCGCTCGTGCACTTCCAGCCCGAACAAGCGTTAACATTAACGATTACAATCCACACGACTGGATCGCCTCATTTAAACAAGCCTTCAGCGAAGGGCAAACGGTCGTCGTGCCTGCTGGATTCGTTTGTGACAATATCAACACCGGCATCTTCATTCCTCCTGGCAAAACGCTACACATTCTTGGAAGCCTGCGCGGCAACGGCAGAGGGCGATTTGTCTTACAGGACGGCAGCCAGGTGACAGGGGAGGAGGGCGGCAGTATGCATAACATCACCCTGGATGTGCGTGGTTCTGACTGCACCATCAAAGGGCTGGCGATGAGCGGCTTTGGTCCGGTAACGCAGATTTATATCGGCGGCAAAAACAAACGGGTCATGCGCAACCTGACCATCGATAACCTGAACGTTAGCCACGCTAATTACGCCATCTTACGTCAGGGATTTCATAACCAGATTATCGGTGCCAACATCACCAATTGTAAGTTCAGCGACTTACAGGGCGACGCCATTGAATGGAACGTGGCAATTAACGACAGTGATATTTTGATCTCCGACCACATCATCGAGCGCATCAACTGTACTAACGGCAAAATCAACTGGGGCATCGGCATAGGCCTTGCGGGAAGTACCTACGATAATAATTATCCGGAAAACCAGGCAGTGAAAAACTTTGTCGTGGCGAATATCATGGGATCGGATTGTCGGCAGTTGATACATGTTGAAAATGGTAAACATTTTGTTATTCGTAATATCAAAGCCCGCAATATCACGCCGGATTTCAGTAAGAAAGCAGGCATTGATAACGCGACAGTTGCTATTTACGGTTGTGACAATTTCGTGATTGATAATATTGAAATGATTAATAGTGCCGGGATGTTAATCGGCTATGGGGTAATTAAAGGCAAATATCTCTCGATACCGCAAAATTTCCGAGTGAATAATATTCAACTGGATAACACCCATCTTGCTTATAAATTGCGCGGCATCCAAATCTCCGCCGGGAATGCTGTCTCCTTTGTGGCGCTGACTAACATTGAGATGAAGCGTGCCTCGTTGGAGTTACACAACAAACCGCAACATCTTTTTATGCGTAATATCAAGGTGATGCAGAAATCCTCTGTTGGACCAGCATTGAGCATGAACTTTGACATGCGCAAAGACGTTCGCGGCGTGTTTATGGCGAAAAAAGAAACACTGCTGTCTCTTGCAAATGTTCATGCGGTGAATGAAAAAGGACAAAGCTCCGTCGATATCGACAGGATTAATCACCATATTGTTAATGTGGAAAAGATTAACTTTAGATTGCCGGAACGGAGGGAGTAGATTTGCGACCATTCCTGGAAAAATGGAGCCATACTTAGGAACAATGCTACTGCAATCCACAACGAAGCGGCGTAACATCACAAGTAATTCAGTAATCAATACAGGGTAATTGATGCTGGCGAAAAAAATCGAACAAGCTATAATTCAGCAACCATTTTACAGGTGGATGAAATAATGACGAATTTAAAAGCAGTTATTCCTGTAGCGGGTCTTGGGATGCATATGTTGCCTGCCACTAAGGCGATTCCCAAAGAGATGCTACCGATCGTCGACAAGCCAATGATTCAGTACATTGTTGACGAGATTGTGGCTGCAGGGATCAAAGAAATCCTCCTGGTGACTCACGCGTCCAAGAACGCAGTCGAAAACCACTTCGACACCTCTTATGAATTAGAATCTCTCCTTGAGCAGCGCGTGAAGCGTCAACTACTGGCGGAAGTGCAATCTATCTGCCCGCCGGGCGTGACTATTATGAACGTGCGTCAGGGCGAACCTTTAGGTTTAGGTCACTCCATTTTGTGTGCACGCCCCGCCATTGGTGACAACCCATTTGTCGTGGTGCTGCCGGACGTTGTTATCGATGATGCCAGCGCCGACCCGCTGCGTTACAACCTTGCCGCTATGATTGCGCGCTTCAACGAAACAGGACGCAGCCAGGTGCTGGCAAAACGTATGCCGGGTGACCTCTCTGAATACTCCGTCATCCAGACCAAAGAACCACTGGATCGCGAAGGTAAAGTCAGCCGCATTGTTGAATTTATCGAAAAACCGGATCAGCCACAAACACTGGACTCAGACATCATGGCCGTTGGTCGCTATGTGCTTTCTGCCGATATTTGGCCGGAACTTGAACGCACTCAGCCAGGTGCATGGGGACGTATTCAGCTGACTGATGCCATTGCTGAACTGGCGAAAAAACAGTCCGTTGATGCCATGCTGATGACTGGAGACAGCTACGACTGCGGTAAAAAAATGGGTTATATGCAGGCATTTGTGAAGTATGGACTACGCAACCTGAAAGAAGGGGCGAATTTCCGTAAAGGTATTGAGAAGCTGTTAAGCGAATAATGAAAATCTGACCGGATGTAACGGTTGATAAGAAAATTATAACGGCAGTGAAGATTCGTGGCGAAAGTAATTTGCTGCGAATATTCCTGCCGTTGTTTTATATAAACAATCAGAATAACAACGAGTTAGCAATAGGATTTTAGTCAAAGTTTTCCAGGATTTTCCTTGTTTCCAGAGCGGATTGGTAAGACAATTAGCGTTTGAATTTTTCGGGTTAAGCGCGAGTGGGTAACGCTCGTCACATCGTAGACATGCATGCAGTGCTCTGGTAGCTGTAAAGCCAGGGGCGGTAGCGTGATGTCAAATAATAAGCCCAAACTTAATAATTATAGGCGAGCAGTATAATGTCAATTTATGACAACACTAAATGGGTAGCATTATCCCAGTTTTTGAAAATATTTATGCAAGTGGTAAGTTTGACTGTCCTTACCAGATTAGTCTCTCCTCATGAATATGGATTGATGGCTATGGCCACGATTATAATAAACTTCATTACAATACTGCGTGATTTAGGAACTTCTGCTGCATTAATTCAGAAAAAAATTTTAAGTCAAATTACAAAATCAAGCGTATTTTGGTTGAATGTATTTCTTGGTACGACTCTTTTTTTTCTAATTATATTAATGTCAAATCAAATAGCAGTATTTTTCAATGAACCTGAACTAAAGAATGTATTAATAATACTCTCATTTATGTTTCCAGTCGTTTGCACAGGTTCAAGTCATCAGGCGTTACTTGAAAGAGAAAGTAAATTTCGATTAATAGCACTCATCGAAATATGTAGTTCGTTTATCGGATTATTTTTTGCTATCCTTTGTGCATACAAAGGATGGGGGGTCTATAGCTTAGTATTACAGGTGATGGTATCTTCGATTTTTTCCACATGTTTATTATGGATATTTCATGAATGGCGCCCATCATTATACGTCGATATTAAAGAGTTGAAAAATATATTTAAGTTCAGTGTCAATTTGACTCTATTTAATTTAATAACTTTTTTTTCAAGAAATATTGACAGTGCGTTAATTGGGAAGTTTTTTAATTCAAATGTATTGGGTGCATATAGTTTAGCATATAGAATAATGTTATTTCCATTGCAAAATGTAACGTTAGTTGCAACACGTGCCATTTACCCGGTGTTAAGTAAAAATCAAGACAATCCAAATATTCTTAATGATATTTTCATTAAGACACTATTGGTTATTTCCTCTTTAACCCTTCCAATTGTTTGCGGAATTGTGCTTTTAAGTGAAGAGTTTATTTATCATTTGTTTGGTAATAAATGGAATCTTGCTGCTATTATATTAACTTGGTTGGCACCATCAGGTTTAATTCAATCTTTAAGCAATAGTGTAGGGTGTTTTTTTGCAGCTAAAGGAAGAACGGATATTATAATGAAGTTAAGTGTTTTGTCATCTGTCATAATAGTAGTTTTCATTATGATAGGTATTCAATATAATATAATAGCGATTACTCAATTTTATTTGTCTGCAAATATTATAAATGGATTATGTGTGCTATATTTAACATTAAAATTGTTAAATTGCTCAGTAATTAAATTGATTAAATCATTAACCCCACCAATATTATGTTCTGTTATTTTAATCATGGTGTTAACAAGTATAAATTATTTATATCATGGAGATACCAGTTTAATTTTATTTCTTTTTAAAATTTTATTAGGTGGTGGTGCATATTTAATTTCATATAGATTTCTATTTGGGAATATTTTAATAGATATTCTGCCAAAGAAACTTCATGGGTTATTTGTTCTTCGTTCAATTAATTGAGAGTAATAAAATGTCATCAAAAAAAATATTGGTTGTGTTTGGTACACGGCCTGAAGCAATTAAAATGGCTCCTTTAGTACATGCTTTAAAAAAGGCCGAGGAATTTACAGTGAGGGTTTGTGTTACCGCACAACATAGAGATATGTTGGATCAAGTTATTAACCTATTTGATATTATTCCTGATTATGATCTAAATACAATGAAGGAACGACAAACTCTAAGTGATATAACTTCGACTATATTGAAAGGAATGGAAAAAATACTTGATGAGTATCAACCTGACTTGGTTTTTGTTCATGGCGATACTTCAACAACTTTTGCTGCATCTTTAGCATGTTTTTATAAAAAAATTAAAATTGGTCATATAGAAGCTGGTCTGCGCACGGGAGATATTTATTCACCATGGCCTGAGGAAGCAAATAGAAAACTTACGGCAGTTCTATCTAATTATCATTTCTCTCCAACTGAGGAAGCCAAAAGAAATCTTATCAATGAGAATTATCCTGAGAAAGATATTTATGTTACCGGTAATACCGTTATTGACGCTTTATTTTATATTCAAAATAAAATATTAACTTCCAATGATATTAAATCCCTATTACAAAAAGAGTTTTCATATATTGACAATAATTGTAAACTTATTTTGGTAACTGCGCATAGGCGCGAAAATTTTGGGAATGGTTTTGTTAATATATGTCAGGCATTGCGTGAACTAGCTTTGACAAATAATAATATTCAAATTGTTTTTCCTGTCCATAAAAATCCAAATGTTAGAGAGGTTGTGTCTACTCATCTTAGTAATATCAATAATATCTTTCTTATAGAACCACTTCAATATTTACCATTTATATATATGATGTCAAAATCTTACCTAATACTGACAGATTCTGGCGGTATCCAAGAGGAAGCACCATCACTTGGCAAACCTGTTTTGGTCATGAGGGATACAACTGAAAGACCAGAGGCAGTAAAAGCGGGTACCGTTAAAATTGTAGGTACTAATAAGAATATTATTATGAAATCAGTGCAAGAATTGCTTAACAATAAAGGTTTGTACGAAATGATGAGCCAATCATTAAATCCCTATGGTGATGGAAAAGCAGTAGATAAAATTATACACATTCTCAAGGGGTTAAATAATGAATAAAAATAAATATGATTATATCATAATTTATGATCGAATCTATAGTTATGATGGGGAAAAGGTGACTATCGGTGGAATACAAACATACTTGGTAGAGTTAGCTCTCCTTATTCAAGAGATGGGGAAATCAGTCTTAGTTTTACAAAGAGGATATAAACAATTCGAACGACAGTATAGGAATGTTTGTTTTCTTGCTGAAAATAAAAAAGTGGATAAATTAGTCAGTTTTAGAGAATTAGCAAGTAAAGCTGTTGAACTTATAAAATCTGATGGTGTTGTTATTTGGGGGAATGATCAAACTTCAGTTAAGATAAGAGAAATAAAGACAATATCTATTCAGCATGGAATTACATTTGATATAGAAGGAATAGAAAATAGGCTCAAGAGAAATCTCATTGGGACGCCATTTTATTCATTATATCGTTTTGCTCAACGTTTTAACGCAATAAGGAAATTTGAGCGTTCTGATTATCATGTATGTGTGGACTATAATTTTATAAACTGGTATCGAACATATAAAAATAATAAAGCATTAAAGCAAACAAAAGTAATACCTAATTTTTCAAATACATATGAAGTTATACCAATAAAAGACGACAATCGTATTTCGATTGTATTTGCACGACGCTTTGTCGAAAGACGCGGAGTTCATCTTTTCTGTCAAGCAATTAAATGTATTAACTCAGAATATGACAATGTCGATTTTTATATTGCTGGAGAGGGGCCTTATAAAAAGAAAATGGAGCTTGATTTAAAAGGACTTGATAATGTTTATTTTTGTTCTTTTAGACCAGAAGATTCTCTGTTTTTTCATGCAGATAAAACAATAGCTGTTGTATGTTCAATTGGTTCAGAAGGCACATCTCTTTCTTTGCTTGAAGCGATGGCAGCAGGATGTGCAGTTATATCTACAAATGTTGGAGGATTAACAAATATCGTTATTGACAATCATAACGGGTTATTGTGCGAACCTAACACAGATTCTATTTGCAATGCAATGCGCATGTTAATAAATGATGAGGATAAGAGAAAACGTTTGGCTATAAATGCTTTTTATACGATCAAGGATTCATTTAACATCTTAAAATGGAAAGATGAATGGAAAAGTATGTTATTGAATATCGAGGGTAAACAATGAATATAGTTTATGTTATACCACTTGAGATGAATGTATATTCAGGGGTATTGCAAAAGGTCAGACAACAAATTCATGAATGGGAAAATCAAGGCAATTTTGTAAAGTGCTATTATATATCTAATTCATCTTTGAATAAAAAGATTCATTTATATGAGAATGAATATATAATTAGTTATAATGTGTTGGCGAAATTTAAAATGGGTCGAACATTGACTCGTGCTCTTGCTATTAGGCATTTAAGACGAAAATTAAATAAAAATGAAATCGATGTTTTGTATTATCGCTATGTTTTTTGGTTTCCTGGAATATGTGGTTTTTTAAAGAAGTATAATTCTATAATAGAAATGAATTCTCATGATATAAATGAGTTTGAAGCAAAATCTTGGTTATTAAAGCTTTTATATAAGCCCATAAGAAGGATGATTCTTAGTTCATCAAATGCTGCAATAAGCGTAAGCGAAGATATTCAATGTTCTCTCTGTAATTACATTAAGAATAATTATGTAATACCAAATGGATTTGAATTTAATAAAATGGAAACTAATCGAGTTCAAAAAAATAGAAATAAAAGAATAGTATTTGTCTCTACTCCAGGACAATATTGGCAGGGGATTGATATCATGATTTCAATCATGAAGAAGCTGAATGATTACAAGTTGGATATTGTCGGTTGGACTTATGATGATTATCAAAGATATTATTCAGATTTTGTACCGGGAGATAATGTTTTTTTTCATGGATACATGCAAAGAGATGAGTTAGAAATGATTCTTAAATCTTCAGGTTATGCCTTTAATGCCCTCGCAATGTATCGTAAAGGAATGAATTATAATTCTGCGTTAAAAACAGCAGAGTATTTAAACCAAAATCTACCAATTATAAGTGGATATATTGAAACTGGTCTAAAAACGGATGCTATTTTAACAATTAATACTCAAAATGAAGTTGATTCATACATACATAAAATAGAGAGTTTTTTAAACGACTGGAGTGATAAGGATATTAGTTTATCTAATATTAGATCGCAAATAGGTATAGAATGTACTGAGTCTGCCAGAATAGAAGTGTTTAAAAAGAGCTTAGATAAACATGGTAAATAGCATTAACTTTATAATTATAAATGTATTTGCAATTATGATCCTGACACCATTCGTAAATGAAGGGGTGATAGCAAGATACGAAGTTCCTCTAAATTTTATATATCCTGTTTTTTTGTTTTTTTGCATAATACGATTATTTCTAATTAAAACTCAATTTCGCTATAAAATAATTCTTGTGTGGTTGATCTTATCAGCGTTACTTTTATCAACCATAATAATAAGTCTATATCTAAGTCCAGTCCATAATGAAGTTATTAATATCCAAATTCTCTCAATTATTTGCGGTTTAATATGTTCAATACCTTTATTGGATTCCGGCCTTGTAAATGAAATAAACGATAAACTTTATAAATATTTAATGATTTATTGTTTTATTGGATTGATTATCTGTCTAGGTAGCATTGAATTAGTAGAGAAAGGTTTTCAAACAGCTACAAGAAGCATTTATTTTTCAAGCCCTATTAGTATCTCCATTGTTGCGGGACTTGGCATCATTGCTTTAGCCCATGTTAGTAAAAAAAATATTCTCAATCTGCCAGCAATAGTACTACTATTTTTTGTTATGTATATAATGTCCTCCCGTGGTCCGTTAATTGCATTACTTTTATGTTGTTTATTATATATGCTCAAAAATGCAAATGTTATAACTAAGATTTTAAGCACTTCTTTATTAGTTATTATGGTTCCATTAATCTTGAATATTAGGAGCACTGTTGGTGAAAGTAATTTAGAAAGAGAGTTGATTCTTAGGACAGCAACAAAGTTAATAATTGATACACCTCTGGTAGGTTATCTTGGTCGATTTAATACAGAAACAGGCATGATATTTTCACATAATCTAATAGTTGACTTTCTTATAGATTTAGGTATGCTCCAAACTGTCTGGTTCATTGTAATTATAACGATGATTTTCATATTGTATTTTAAGAAAAAAAATGCCAGCCATTTGTCCATAATGTATGTATATATATATATATTGTTTTGTTTGTTTTTTTCACTCCCTGCAATTGAAATGCTAAAAATATATATCCCATTGTCTATAGCATCACTTACATTGCTCTCTACTCCGTTAAACAATAACACTAATTTGGGGTTGCATTGATATGTCGTTGAATAAACAGAAAACTAAAATAGTCCACGTTCAGTTAATGCCTTTACTTAGTGGCGTGCAACGGGTTTCTTTACAAGAAATTGAACGCTTGCCGAAAAATGAATATGAAATATCCGTTATATGCAAAGAGCCAGGTCCTTTAGTCGATGGTCTTAGAGAAGATATCAATAAATTCTATATACCTTCTTTATGTAGAGAGATTTCCCTAATAAATGATTTGAGATCCTTGTATTTACTTTATAAAAATTTTAAACGTGAGAAATATGATATTGTGCATACCCACTCATCTAAGACAGGTGTTTTAGGGCGAGTTGCAGCTAAACTTGCAGGGGTTCCATGCATTATACATACAGTACACGGTTTCGCATTTGAAAGTGCGAAACGTTCTTATGTTAGGCTTTTATATCGTATTTTAGAACGTATTGGAGCGAAATGTTCTACCAAAATTATTTGTTTACATGAGGATGATAAAAAAATCTGTCAAACAATATTAAAAATATCATCAGATAAAATAGAGGTTATACCAAATGGTGTTGATGTGGAAAAATACACTCCCTGTGAGTCAAAAGCTCAATGCAAAAAAAATATTTTAGGAGTGGATGACGAATCAATTGTTTATACCATGGTTGGGCGATTGTGGCCCCAAAAAAACCCTATGTATTTTGCTGAGGTTGCCAAGTATATAATATCAAACAACCTACTTCCTAATGCTATTTTTGTCATTGTTGGTGATGGTGAGTTGGCGACAGAATTAAAAAAATATATTACTAGAGATACTGCCAAGAAAATATTGCTCCTTGGTTGGCGAGATGACATCCACGACATCCTTAAGGCTAGTGATGTGTTTGTATTGCCATCTCGTTGGGAAGGTATGCCATTAGCTATTCTTGAAGCGCAATCTACAGGTTTACCCTGTATTGTATCTAATATCAATGGTAATAAAACTTTAGTGACACATGGTGTAGATGGTTACCTTATTGAGCTTAATGATATTAATACATTTATCACAGCAGTATTAGATATTAATAAGGATGGACAATATGATAAAATGTCAAAAGAATGTCGAAAAAAAGTTTTGAAGCATTATGACATTAATCTTAGAATAAAAAGAATAGAAAAAATATATAGAGATCATGTTTGTTGATAATTTATCAAGGGATTTGATTTCTCATCCAGATAAACATGATTTGAAATTAGTTATAATGATCTAGATTAATCATGTCCACCCCCTGACAGGAGTAAACAATGTCAAAGCAACAGATCGGCGTCGTCGGTATGGCAGTGATGGGGCGCAACCTTGCGCTCAACATCGAAAGCCGTGGTTATACCGTCTCTATTTTCAACCGTTCCCGTGAAAAGACGGAAGAAGTAATTGCTGAAAATCCAGGCAAGAAACTGGTTCCTTACTATACGGTGAAAGAGTTTGTTGAATCTCTGGAAACGCCTCGTCGCATCCTGTTAATGGTGAAAGCAGGTGCAGGCACGGATGCTGCTATTGATTCCCTCAAACCATATCTCGATAAAGGCGACATCATCATTGATGGTGGTAATACCTTCTTCCAGGACACCATTCGTCGTAACCGTGAGCTTTCTGCCGAAGGCTTTAATTTTATCGGTACCGGTGTTTCCGGCGGTGAAGAAGGTGCGCTGAAAGGTCCTTCCATTATGCCTGGTGGGCAGAAAGAAGCCTATGAACTGGTTGCACCGATCCTGACCAAAATCGCCGCAGTAGCTGAAGACGGTGAGCCATGCGTTACCTATATTGGTGCCGATGGTGCAGGTCACTATGTGAAGATGGTTCACAACGGTATTGAATACGGCGATATGCAGCTGATTGCTGAAGCCTATTCTCTGCTTAAAGGTGGCCTGAACCTCACCAACGAAGAACTGGCGCAGACGTTTACCGAGTGGAATAACGGTGAACTAAGCAGCTACCTGATCGACATCACCAAAGATATCTTCACCAAAAAAGATGAAGACGGTAACTACCTGGTTGATGTGATTCTGGATGAAGCAGCAAACAAAGGTACTGGCAAATGGACCAGCCAGAGTGCGCTGGATCTCGGTGAACCACTGTCGCTTATTACCGAGTCTGTGTTTGCACGTTATATCTCGTCTCTGAAAGATCAGCGCGTTGCCGCATCTAAAGTTCTCTCTGGCCCGCAAGCGCAGCCAGCTGGCGACAAGGCTGAGTTCATCGAAAAAGTTCGTCGTGCTCTGTATCTGGGCAAAATCGTTTCTTACGCCCAGGGCTTCTCTCAGCTGCGTGCTGCGTCTGAAGAGTACAACTGGGATCTGAACTACGGCGAAATCGCGAAGATTTTCCGTGCTGGCTGCATCATCCGTGCGCAGTTCCTGCAGAAAATCACCGATGCATATGCCGAAAATCCGCAGATCGCTAACCTGCTGCTGGCTCCGTACTTTAAACAAATTGCCGATGATTACCAGCAGGCGCTGCGCGATGTCGTTGCTTATGCAGTACAGAACGGTATCCCGGTTCCGACCTTCGCCGCTGCGGTTGCCTATTATGACAGCTACCGTGCCGCTGTTCTGCCTGCGAACCTGATCCAGGCACAGCGTGACTACTTCGGTGCGCATACTTATAAGCGCATTGATAAAGAAGGTGTGTTCCATACTGAATGGCTGGATTAATCTGATTTAAATCAATTAATCAATGCAAGGCCCGGAGAAACCCTCCGGGCTTTTTTATTATACAAAGCGGCAGGTTATGGCCTTTTTTTATAATTTATGGTTAAAAAAGCGATATAATACAGAGTCGCACAGCAGGATCGCTGCCTTGACAGTTCATCCGCATCGGCGTTAAAAATCCCGCAGTAGATGAAGATGTGGTGGTGGATTAATGACCACTCTAAATGTTTAACCGGAAGAAGTCAGAGCTAATGAAAATAACAATTTCAGGAACAGGTTATGTTGGTCTTTCAAATGGTATTCTGATTGCGCAAAACCACGAAGTGGTTGCACTGGATATCGTTCAGGCCAAAGTGGACATGCTTAACAAGAAGCAGTCACCGATTGTTGATAAGGAGATTGAAGAGTATCTGGAGACTAAAGATCTCAATTTCCGCGCTACGACAGATAAGTTTGACGCGTATAAAAATGCCGATTACGTTATTATTGCCACGCCTACCGATTATGACCCGAAAACAAATTATTTTAATACCTCAAGCGTGGAAGCGGTCATTCGCGATGTGACAGAAATTAATCCTAATGCTGTCATGGTGATTAAATCTACAATTCCGGTAGGTTTCACCAAATCAATTAAAGAACGTCTGGGTATCGATAACCTTATTTTCTCTCCGGAATTCCTCCGCGAAGGTAAAGCTCTTTACGATAACCTTCATCCGTCACGTATTGTAATCGGTGAGCGTTCAGAACGCGCAGAACGTTTTGCTGCGTTATTACAGGAAGGCGCGATTAAGCAAAATATCCCTACACTATTTACCGACTCCACTGAAGCAGAAGCGATTAAACTTTTCGCTAATACCTATCTGGCGATGCGCGTAGCATACTTTAATGAACTGGATAGCTATGCAGAAAGTTTAGGTCTGAATACTCGCCAGATTATCGAAGGCGTTTGTCTCGACCCACGCATTGGCAACCATTACAACAATCCGTCGTTTGGTTATGGTGGTTATTGTCTGCCGAAAGATACCAAGCAGTTACTGGCGAACTACCAGTCTGTGCCGAATAACCTGATTTCGGCAATTGTCGATGCAAACCGCACGCGTAAAGATTTTATTGCCGATGCCATTTTGTCACGCAAGCCGCAAGTGGTGGGTATTTATCGTCTGATTATGAAGAGCGGTTCAGATAACTTCCGCGCGTCTTCCATTCAGGGGATTATGAAACGTATCAAGGCGAAAGGCGTTGAAGTAATCATCTACGAGCCAGTGATGAAAGAAGACTCATTCTTCAACTCTCGCCTGGAACGTGATCTCGCCACCTTCAAACAACAAGCTGACGTCATTATTTCCAACCGTATGGCAGAAGAGCTTAGGGATGTGGCAGATAAGGTATACACCCGCGATCTCTTTGGCAGCGACTAACATCCTGTTATCAGGGCGATTTTCGCCCTGATTCTCTTATGTTCCCTTTGTAATAATTCATTATTTTTATCATTTATCCTATAGCATTCATGGCGATTATCGCTAAACTATGGCGACTTAAAATTATTTCGTCCGTTAGGGTAATGATGAGAGTAGAAAATAATAATGTTTCTGGGCAAAACCATGACCCGGAACAGATTGATTTGATTGATTTACTGGTGCAGTTGTGGCGCGGCAAGATGACAATTATCATCTCTGTCATTGTTGCTATTGCCCTGGCTATAGGGTATCTGGCCGTTGCCAAAGAAAAGTGGACTTCCACAGCTATCGTTACTCAACCTGATGTGGGGCAAATCGCTGGTTATACCAACGCGATGAATGTGATCTACGGATCGGCTGTACCGAAAGTCTCCGACATTCAGGCTTCACTTATCGGACGTTACAGCACTGCATTCTCAGCATTAGCGGAAACGCTGGATAACCAGGAAGAAGCAGAAAAGCTGACCATTGAGCCTACCGTCAAAAATCAGTCATTACCTTTAGCCGTTTCTTATGTTGGTGAAACAGCTGAAGGTGCGCAGAAGCAGCTGGCGAAGTATATCCAGCAAGTTGACGACCAGGTAAACGAAGAACTGGAAAAAGACCTGAAAGACAACATCGCGCTGCGTATGAAAAACTTGCAGGATTCGCTGAAGACCCAGGAAGTGGTTGCGCAGGAGCAGAAAGATCTGCGTATCCGTCAGATTCAGGAAGCGTTGCAGTATGCGAATCAGGCGCAGGTGACAAAGCCACAGGTTCAGCAGACTGAAGATGTGACGCAAGATACGTTGTTCCTTTTGGGGAGCGAAGCGCTGGAGTCGATGATTAAGCATGAGGCGACTCGTCCGTTGGTGTTCTCATCAAACTACTATCAGACACGTCAAAACCTGCTGGATATTGAAAACTTAAAGGTTGATGATCTTGATATTCATGCTTACCGTTATGTGATGAAACCGACGTTACCTATTCGTCGCGATAGCCCGAAAAAGGCAATTACCTTGATTCTGGCGGTGCTGCTGGGCGGCATGGTTGGCGCGGGGATTGTGTTGGGGCGTAACGCTCTGCGTAATTACAACGCGAAGTAATCTTTTCGGTTTTAAAGAAAAAGGGCAGGGTGGTGACACCTTGCCCGTTTTTTTTGCCGGATGCGATGTTGTTGTCGCATCCGCTTACCCCGCAACTCACTGATGCCGTTTGCGCAGGTTCTCAATCACCGTTGTTAAATCCAGATCCTGATCCTGCAACAGCACCAACAGGTGATACACCAAGTCAGATGCCTCATTCTTCAGCTCAAAGCGGTCATGTACTGTCGCTGCCAGTGCGGTTTCCACCCCTTCTTCGCCCACTTTCTGCGCAATGCGTTTGGTGCCGCTGGCATACAGTTTGGCGGTATAGGAGGTTTCCGGATCGGCAGATTTACGTTCGGCGAGCAATTGTTCCAGTTGATACAGGAACAGCCACTGGTGAGCGGTATCGCCGAAGCAGCTGCTGGTGCCTTTGTGGCAGGTCGGGCCGATGGGATTCGCCAGCACCAGTAACGTGTCGTTGTCGCAGTCCGGCGCAATATTTACTACGTTGAGGAAATTGCCCGACGTTTCGCCTTTGGTCCACAGTCGCTGTTTAGTGCGCGAGAAGAAGGTGACTTTGCCGCTTTCGATGGTTTTATCTAAGGCTTCCGGGTTCATATAGCCCAGCATTAACACTTCACCGGATACCGCGTGTTGCACAATCACCGGCATAAGTCCGTCGGTTTTTTCCCAGTCCAGTTCGCGACGTTGTTGTTCTGTTAACATATCCTGATCTCCACGCCCTGTGTTGCCAGGTACGCTTTTAATTCACCAATATTGATAATTTGTTTGTGGAATACAGAAGCTGCCAGCGCACCGTCAACGTCGGCATCGCGGAAGGCTTCGAGGAAGTGTTCCATGGTGCCCGCGCCACCGGAGGCAATCAGCGGGACGTGGCAAACTTCACGTACTTTTTTCAGTTGTTCGAGGTCGTAACCGTTACGCACGCCGTCCTGATTCATCATGTTGAGGACGATTTCTCCGGCACCGCGTTTTTGTACTTCCTGTACCCAGTCGAGCGTTTCCCACTGAGTGACGCGGGTGCGGCTTTCATCGCCGGTATATTGATTCACATGATATTTACCGGTTTCAGCGTCGTACCAGGTATCAATACCGACCACAATACACTGCACGCCAAAGCGATCCGCCAGGCGAGTGATTAATGTCGGCTCCGCCAGCGCAGGGGAGTTGATGGAAATTTTATCCGCGCCAAAGGAAAGAATTTTCGCGGCATCTTCCAGAGACTTAATCCCACCCGCCACGCAGAACGGAATGTCGATCACTTCCGCCACGCGAGATACCCAGCTTTTATCTACCACACGGCCATCGCTGGAAGCGGTGATATCGTAGAACACCAGTTCGTCAGCGCCTTCTTCAGCGTAGCGTTTTGCCAGCGGCACGATATCGCCAATGATTTCATGGTTGCGAAACTGTACGCCTTTCACCACCTGACCATCACGAACGTCGAGACATGGAATTATGCGTTTTGCCAGCATGCGATGGCCTCCTTCACGGTGAATTTACCTTCCAGTAATGCACGACCAACTATTACGCCGCGTACACCAGTACCACGCAGGGCAGCGACATCATCAATGTCGCCAATACCGCCGGAGGACTGAAATGCCACCTGCGGATATCTGGCGCACACTTCTTCATATAAAGAGACGTTAGAGCCTGCCAGCGTGCCGTCGCGCGAGATATCGGTACACAGCACATGCTTCAGGCCGACGGGCAGATAGGTTTCCACCAGTTGTTCCAGCGACACACCCGAATTCTCTTGCCAGCCGCTGACCGCTACCTGCTTGTTGCCTTGCTCGTCAATACGGACATCCAGCGCCAACACTAAGGCATCGGCACCGAAACGTTCAAACCAGCCTTTCACCCTTTCTGGTGATTTCACCGCGGTGGAACCGACCACCACACGCGCAACGCCCGCTTCCAGTAACGCCGCCACGTCATCTTCGCTACGCACGCCGCCGCCAACCTGCACCGGAACGTTAACGCCCGCCACCAGAGTTTTAATCAGCGGGATTTGACGTTTAGCCGGATCTTTTGCCCCGGTCAGATCCACCAGATGCAGCACTTCGGCACCCTGCGCGGCGTAATCCTGTAAGCGCGGCAGCGGGTCGTTACCGTAATCGCGCTGTTTGCCGTAATCGCCCTGATGGAGACGCACCACGGTGCCGTCGATTAAATCTAATGCCGGAATAATCATCACATCTCCAGGAAGTTTTTCAGCAACTTAGCGCCAGCGGCACCAGAACGCTCCGGGTGGAACTGCACGCCGTAGAAGTTATCTTTTTGTACCGCCGCGGTGAACGGTTCGCCGTAATTACACTGGGCGATGGTCCACGGATTGACTGGCATTGCGTAGCTGTGAACAAAGTAAAAGTACGCTCCGTCTTCAATCCCCTGAAACAGGCGGTTGCCTGCCTGCGGGTAAACGCGGTTCCAGCCCATATGCGGCAGCGGTAGACCAAAGTCGGTCATTTTCGGCACATCTTCGTCGATGATGCCCAGCAAATCGACGCCGTTGCTCTCTTCGCTGCGCCGCCCCAGCAGTTGCATCCCTAAGCAGATGCCCAGCACCGGTTGGGTACAGGCTTTGATGAGATCAAACAGCTCGCGCTCACGCACCTGATCCATCGCTGCTTGTGCAGTGCCAACGCCGGGTAAAAATAGTTTATCGGCCAGCAACACGACGTCCGGGTCACGGCTGACTTTGGGTTCATAACCGTGACGCGCAATGGCAGACTTCACCGAGTTCAGGTTGGCGCAGCCAGTATCAAGGATCACCACGTTCATTACAGCACTCCTTTCGACGAGGGCAGGGTATCGCCTTCCACGCGGATGGCCTGGCGCAGGGTGCGACCAAAGGCTTTGAACAGGCTCTCTACACGGTGGTGATCGTTTTTACCTTTGGTTTTCAGGTGCAGGGTCACGCCCATGGTGTATGAGAGCGAACGGAAGAAGTGCTCGATCATTTCGGTGCTGAGATCGCCCACGCGTTGGTAGGTAAATTCAGCTTTATATTCCAGGTGCGGGCGACCAGAGATATCCAGTGCACAGCGGGCAAGGCATTCGTCCATCGGTAGCACAAAACCAAAGCGGCAAATACCGCGTTTGTCGCCAAGGGCAATTTTTAACGCTTCGCCCAGCGCCAGGCCGGTATCTTCGACGGTGTGGTGATCGTCGATATAGAGGTCGCCTTTGACGTTGATTTCCATGCGGAAACCGCCGTGGGTGGCGATCTGATCCAGCATGTGATCAAAGAAGCCAACACCGGTGTTAATCTTGCTGCCACCTTCGCGATCCAGCCACACCTGAACGTCAATTTGCGTCTCTTTGGTGTTGCGCACTACATGGGCGTAACGGTCTCGTTTAGTGAGTTGCTCGCCAATCATCGGCCAGTTCAGGGTTTCGCGGTCGTAGCGTAAACCATTAACGCCCATGTTTTGAGCGAGTTGAATATCGGTCGCGCGATCGCCAATCACATAACTGTTGGCACGATCCATCGCTTGCTCAGCAAGATAACGCTCCACCAGTTTTACTTTCGGCTTACGGCAGTCGCACTCATCGGCGGGCAGGTGCGGACAAATCAGCACTTCATCAAACTGTACGCCTTGCGAGGTGAAGATCTGCATCATCAGGTTGTGCGGGCCATCGAAATCCGCCTGCGGGAAACTTTGTGTTCCAAGACCATCCTGATTAGTGATCATCACCAGCTTGTAGCCCGCTTTTTGCAGCTTCAGTAGCTCCGGGATCACGCCCGGTTCAAAGGCGAGTTTGTCAAAACGGTCCACCTGAAAATCACTCGGCGGTTCGCTAATCAGGGTTCCATCGCGATCGATAAAAAGATACTTCTGACTCATCAAACTTGCTCCGCACGTAAGGCGTCAATGACGCGCTGGCTTTCTTCACGGGTTCCGACGGTAATTCGCAGGCAGCCGCTTAAAGAGGGTTGTTTATTCTGATCACGTAAGATAATGCCCTGATCCCACAAAGATTTAAACACTGCACTGGAGGCTTTAAAGCGCGCCAGAATGTAGTTGGTTTCAGAGTCGAAAACCTGCTCCACGCAGGGGATCTCTTTCAGGGCGGCAATCAGGTATTCGCGTTCTGCAATAATTTGCGCCACCCGTTCGCGCATGGCGACGATCCCCTGCGGGCTTAACGCCTGGGCCGCAATGTCGGCAACCGGCGTCGAGAGCGGGTAGGGGGCGATCACTTTCATCAGCAGGTTGATGACTTCTTCGTTTGCCAACGTAAATCCGCAACGAAGCCCCGCCAGAGCAAAAGCTTTCGACAGTGTGCGCAAAATAGCCAGGTGCGGATATTCCGCCAGCCAGCCAGCCAGCGATGCCTGTGGACAAAACTCTATATAGGCTTCATCGGCAACCACAATCGCCTTACCGCGCGTTAACTCCAGCAGGGTGCGAAAATCCTGCGGATTGATCAGTTGCCCGGTTGGGTTGTTGGGGCTGCAAACATAGACCACTTTTACGCCGTCCAGCTTGTCGGAAATGCCCTGTAAGTCCAGTTGCCAGTTTTCCAGCGTCGGCACTGTGCGGCACTCGACGCCAATCGTTTCGGCGCTGACGCTGTACATGCCGTACGTTGGCGGGCAGTAGAGGATGGCGTCTTTACCCGGTTCGCAAAAAGCGCGAATCAGTAGTTCAATACCTTCGTCCGCGCCACGGCTGACCAGCACCTGTTCCGGTTTTACGCCTGCATATTGCGCGTAATTTTCAATCACCGCTTTCGGCTGGCATTCCGGGTAGCGGTTGAGCGTTTGCTGAGTAAGCTGAAACTCCACGGCTGTGGGATATTCGTTGGCGTTCAGCCAGACGTCGCCATTACCGCCCAGACGACGCGCCGACTGATACGGCGTCAGGTTGCGGACGTTTTCACGCGCTAAATCGGTAATAGTCACGGTGCTCATGCTTGCTCCTTAAGGGCGTTAACACGCAAAGTAACGGCATTTTTGTGGGCGGTCAGGCGCTCGGCGGCGGCCAGTGTTTCAATGGTCGAAGCCAGCGCGGAGAAACCTTCTTTCGACAGTTCCTGCACGGTCATACGCTTCTGGAAATCCGCCAGGCCGAGGCTGGAACAGGTGGCGGTGTAACCGTAAGTCGGTAGAACATGGTTGGTTCCGGAGGCGTAATCACCTGCCGATTCCGGTGACCAGTCACCAAGAAATACCGAACCGGCGCTGGTGATGCCATCGACCAGGTCGCGGGCGTTGCGGGTCTGAATGATCAGGTGCTCCGGGCCGTACTGGTTGGAGATCTCTACGCACTGTGCTAAATCGTTGGTCACAATAAGGCGGCTGGCGCTCAGTGCCTGACGTGCGGTTTCGGCACGCGGCAGTTCTGCCAGTTGGCGTTCGACGGCCTCGGCAACGCGACGCGCCATATCAGCAGCGGGCGTCAGTAAAATCACCTGTGAGTCCGGGCCGTGTTCAGCCTGAGAAAGCAAATCAGAAGCCACGAAATCCGGCGTAGCGCCGCTGTCGGCAATGACCAACACTTCCGACGGGCCTGCGGGCATATCGATCGCCGCACCGTCCAGACGCTGGCTCACCTGACGTTTCGCTTCGGTGACAAAGGCGTTGCCCGGCCCGAAGATTTTGTCCACTTTCGGCACAGATTCCGTACCAAACGCCAGTGCGGCAATGGCCTGTGCGCCGCCGACGTTAAACACGTCCTGCACACCGCACAGCTGCGCCGCATAAAGGATCTCATCGGCAATCGGCGGCGGTGAGCACAGCACCACTTTTTTACAGCCCGCAATACGCGCCGGAGTCGCCAGCATTAATACCGTTGAGAAGAGCGGGGCGGAGCCGCCAGGAATATACAACCCAACTGAAGCGACCGGGCGCGTGACCTGCTGGCAACGCACGCCTGGCTGCGTTTCTACATCTACCGGCGGCAGTTTTTGCGCAGTGTGGAAGGTTTCAATATTCTTCACTGCCACCGCCATCGCCTGTTTTAGCTCGTCGCTCAGGCGTTCGCTAGCGGCGGCGATCTCCTCAGCAGACACCTTCAGTGCGGTAACCGTGGTTTTATCAAACTTCGCGCTGTATTCCCGCAGGGCCTCATCGCCGCGTGCTTTCACGTTATCGAGAATATCGTTAACAGTGCGGGTAATGCTTTCAGAAGCGGAGATCGCCGGGCGCATTAACAGCTGGCGTTGTTGCTCCGCAGTACAGCTATTCCAGTCAATGATTGTGTTAAAGCTCATGGCGATCACTCCATCATCTTCTCAATCGGCAGGACCAGGATTGAACTGGCACCCAGCGCTTTCAGTTTTTCCATTGTTTCCCAGAACAGGGTTTCACTGCTGACCATGTGCATCGCTACGCGTTGTTGGTCACCCGCCAGCGGCAGAATGGTTGGGCGTTCGGCACCTGGCAGCAGGGCGATGACTTCATCCAGACGTTCGGTCGGTGCGTGCATCATGATGTATTTTGATTCGCGCGCCTGGATCACACCCTGAATACGGGTCAGCAGTTTGTCGATCAGCTGCTGTTTGGATTCTTCCATTTCACCATCGCGCTGGATAAGGCAGGCTTTCGAGCGGTAGATAACTTCGACTTCGCGCAGGCCGTTTGCTTCCAGCGTGGCACCGGTGGAAACCAGATCGCAAATCGCATCCGCCAGTCCGGCACGCGGGGCGACTTCAACAGAACCGTTCAGTAAGCAGGATTTAAAAGAGATGCCTTTCTGGTCGAGATAACGCTTGAGCAGGTGAGGATAAGAGGTGGCGATACGTTTACCGTTTAAGGAGAGCGGGCCGTCCCAGGCTTCATCAACCGGCGTTGCCAGCGAAAGACGGCAGCCGCCGAAATCCAGACGACGCAGGGTAAAGTAGCGTGGATCTTCACCCTGGGCGCGGCGGTTAAGCAGCTCTTCTTCCAGCACGTTTTCGCCGATAATCCCAAGGTCTACCACGCCATCCATTACCAGACCGGGAATGTCGTCGTCACGCACGCGCAGAATATCAATCGGCATGTTTTCTGCCATCGCGATCAGGCGCTGGGTGTGAAGATTGATTTTAATGCCACAGCGCGCCAGCAATTCGCGTGAGTCATCACTTAAACGGCCGGATTTCTGCATAGCTATGCGTAAACGAGTGTTGTCTGTCATTTTCTTATTCCTCTTTAAACCTGTCTGAACCGTTATCAACCGCGCAATAAAAAAGCCCCCGGAAGGTGATCTTCCGGGGGCTTTCTCATGCGTTCATGCACCACTGGAAGATCTGAATGTCTTCCAGCACACATCGCCTGAAAGACTAGTCAGGATGATGGTGATGATGGTGGTGTTTAAATTGAACGCGTGTCATAAAAGTCTCTGTGAATGTTTATTCAACTGATGTCTTTTAACCTAAACCACTTTCACGTTAGAAAGCAAGGGCTTTTTTATATATTTTATGGCGATGGATTTGTTTAATGAATGAGCGGGGAAAGGAGGGGGCTAAGAGGACTGTCCTCTAAGCTGACGGCACCAAAAATAGCGAAGCCTGGATTTTCGTCTCACTGACAATACCTTGATCTACAAACTAATTAATAAATAGTTAATTAACGCCCATCATTGTACAATGAACTGTACAAAAGAGGAGATTGACATGCGTACAATTAGCTACAGCGAAGCGCGTCAGAATTTGTCGGCAACAATGATGAAAGCCGTTGAAGATCATGCCCCGATCCTTATTACTCGTCAGAATGGAGAGGCTTGTGTTCTGATGTCACTCGAAGAATACAACTCGCTGGAAGAGACGGCTTATCTACTGCGTTCCCCCGCTAACGCCCGGAGATTGATGGACTCAATCGATAGCCTGAAATCAGGCAAAGGAACAGAAAAGGACATTATTGAGTGAAACTAATCTGGTCTGAGGAATCATGGGATGATTATCTGTACTGGCAGGAAACAGATAAGCGAATTGTTAAAAAGATCAATGAACTTATCAAAGATACCCGCAGAACGCCATTTGAAGGTAAGGGGAAGCCAGAACCCCTGAAACATAATTTGTCAGGTTTCTGGTCCCGACGCATTACAGAGGAGCACCGTCTGGTATACGCGGTTACCGACGATTCACTGCTCATTGCAGCATGTCGTTATCATTATTGAACAGATTCATTCATAGAATGAATTGTCAGTTTTGATACGCTAGCGTAGCCTTATAGATCTAAGGTGTATCAGGAGATAACGGATGAAAAAGGTCGCAATTGTCGGGTTAGGGTGGTTAGGCATGCCGCTGGCGATGTCACTTTCAGCGCGAGGCTGGCAAGTCACCGGGAGTAAAACCACACAAGATGGTGTCGAAGCGGCCCGAATGAGTGGCATTGATAGCTATCTGCTTCGCATGGAGCCTGAGTTAGTTTGCGATTCTGACGATCTGGATGCCCTGATGGATGCCGATGCGCTGGTCATTACGCTTCCGGCACGTCGTAGCGGCCCCGGCGATGAGTTCTATTTACAAGCGGTACAAGAGTTAGTGGATAGCGCGCTGGCCCATCGTATTCCCCGCATTATTTTCACCAGCTCAACATCTGTCTATGGCGATGCGCAAGGCACGGTGAAAGAAACTACCCCGCGTAATCCGGTAACCAACAGTGGACGAGTATTAGAAGAACTCGAAGACTGGCTGCACAATTTACCCGGTACTTCGGTCGATATTCTGCGTCTTGCGGGGCTGGTCGGACCGGGACGTCATCCCGGACGCTTCTTTGCCGGAAAAACCGCGCCTGATGGTGAACATGGTGTTAATTTAGTCCATTTAGAAGATGTTATTGGCGCTATCACTCTGTTGTTACAGGCACCTAAAGGCGGACACATCTATAATATATGTGCGCCAGCTCACCCTGCGCGTAATGTTTTCTACCCGCAGATGGCCCGTTTACTGGGGCTGGAACCTCCGCAGTTCAGAAATAGTCTGGACAGCGGCAAAGGTAAGATTATTGATGGCAGTCGGATTTGTAATGAACTGGGATTTGAATACCAGTATCCCGATCCGCTGGTAATGCCGCTGGAGTAAACGATCACGCCAGCAGGACGCCGCATGCACTGCAAGGGGGCGTGTATGAAACCACTGCTGGATGTGTTGATGATCCTCGATGCCTTAGAAAAAGAAGGCAGTTTTGCGGCGGCGTCGGCCAAACTCTATAAGACGCCGTCCGCTCTGAGTTACACCGTTCACAAGCTGGAAAGCGACCTTAATATTCAATTGCTTGATCGTAGCGGTCACCGCGCTAAATTCACCCGTACCGGAAAAATGTTATTAGAGAAAGGGCGGGAAGTTCTGCATACCGTGCGAGAACTGGAAAAGCAGGCGATCAAACTGCATGAAGGCTGGGAAAACGAGCTGGTGATTGGCGTGGACGACACGTTTCCTTTTTCTCTGCTTGCGCCACTGATTGAAGCTTTTTATCAACATCATAGCGTGACGCGCCTGAAGTTTATCAATGGCGTACTCGGTGGTTCCTGGGATGCCCTGACTCAGGGGCGAGCGGATATTATTGTTGGCGCGATGCATGAGCCACCATCTTCCAGTGAGTTTGGTTTTTCACGGTTGGGCGATCTGGAACAAGTCTTTGCGGTCGCGCCTCATCATCCGTTAGCCCTGGAAGAAGAGCCGTTAAACCGTCGTATTATTAAGCGATATCGGGCGATTGTGGTGGGGGATACTGCGCAGGCAGGCGCTTCTACGGCCTCACAACTTCTCGACGAACAAGAAGCCATTACCGTTTTCGATTTTAAAACCAAGCTGGAGCTGCAAATTAGCGGCCTCGGCTGCGGCTATTTACCCCGTTATCTGGCACAACGTTTTCTCGATAGTGGCGCGTTAATAGAGAAGAAAGTGGTCGCCCAAACTCTCTTTGAACCCGTCTGGATTGGCTGGAACGAACAGACCGCAGGGCTTGCCAGCGGCTGGTGGCGGGATGAAATTTTAGCAAATAGTGCGATCGCCGGTGTTTATGCAAAATCTGATGACGGAAAATCAGCCATTTAAAGAAAAATTATTATGACAAGCCTCTCATTCTCTTGTCATTTCCCCCCCATTTAGGCACAATGCGCCGCTGTCAAAAAATGACTAAAAACCGACGTTTCATCAGCGTCGGTTATTTTTTGCTTCAAACCAATCATTCATACCAAGAGGCCGGGCTTCGTACCGGATAGATATTTACTAAAAATCGACAGTTGTTGTCGCTGAGGAATCCAAAAAAATGGGGCAATTTTTTGCTTACGCGACGGTTATCACCGTAAAGGAGAATGACCATGTCGCATAACGTTACTCCAAACACCTCTCGCGTGGAATTGCGTAAAACGCTTACGTTAGTTCCGGTTGTAATGATGGGTCTTGCCTATATGCAGCCGATGACGCTGTTTGATACTTTTGGTATCGTTTCAGGCCTCACGGATGGTCATGTGCCGACAGCCTATGCGTTCGCATTGATTGCGATCCTGTTTACGGCTCTGAGCTACGGGAAGCTGGTTCGCCGCTATCCTTCTGCTGGCTCTGCATACACTTACGCCCAGAAATCCATTAGCCCGACTGTCGGCTTTATGGTGGGTTGGTCTTCTCTGCTCGACTATCTGTTCGCGCCGATGATCAACATTCTGCTGGCGAAAATTTATTTTGAAGCTCTGGTGCCTTCCATCCCATCGTGGATATTTGTGGTGGCGCTGGTGGCCTTTATGACCGCCTTTAACCTGCGTAGTCTGAAATCCGTAGCGAACTTCAACACTGTAATCGTCGTGTTGCAGGTAGTGCTGATCGCGGTGATTCTGGGCATGGTTGTTTATGGCGTATTTGAAGGTGAAGGCGCTGGTACGCTGGCGAGCACTCGTCCGTTCTGGTCTGGCGATGCGCATGTTATCCCGATGATTACCGGGGCGACAATCCTGTGCTTCTCCTTTACCGGCTTTGACGGCATCAGCAATCTGTCGGAAGAAACCAAAGATGCAGAGCGCGTGATCCCGCGTGCGATTTTCCTGACCGCGCTGATTGGCGGCATGATCTTCATCTTTGCAACTTACTTTCTGCAGCTGTACTTCCCGGATATCTCTCGCTTTAAAGATCCGGATGCGTCACAGCCTGAAATCATGCTGTACGTTGCGGGTAAAGCGTTCCAGGTTGGCGCGCTGATCTTCTCCACCATTACCGTACTGGCGTCCGGTATGGCGGCGCACGCAGGCGTAGCGCGTCTGATGTACGTAATGGGTCGTGACGGCGTATTCCCGAAAAGCTTCTTCGGTTATGTACACCCGAAATGGCGTACTCCGGCGATGAACATCATCCTGGTTGGCGCGATTGCCCTGCTGGCAATCAACTTCGACCTGGTAATGGCTACGGCGCTGATTAACTTTGGTGCGTTGGTGGCGTTCACCTTCGTTAACCTGTCGGTCATCTCGCAGTTCTGGATCCGTGAGAAGCGTAACAAGACGCTGAAAGATCACTTCCAGTATCTGTTCCTGCCGATGTGTGGTGCGCTGACCGTTGGTGCGCTGTGGGTTAACCTGGAAGAAAGCTCAATGGTTCTGGGTCTGATCTGGGCGGCTATCGGTCTGATTTACCTGGCTTGTGTCACCAAGAGCTTCCGTAACCCGGTTCCGCAGTACGAAGACGTAGCATAATCATCTTTTCTAATAATAAACCGGAGTCGAATGAATATTTGGCTCCGGTTTTTTTATTCTTTTTTATCGAAATCCTCATTAATAACCATTTGTTCTAATTTAGAGAATTTGGTTATTGGTCTGCATTCCACCAGTCATGAATAATTTCCCTATTAACATTCATCTGGTTAATTAATTTATGTTTTCAATGATATTAAGCGGGCTAATTTGTGGTGCTCTGCTGGGATTTGTCATGCAGCGTGGGCGTTTTTGCCTGACAGGTGGTTTTCGCGATATGTATATCGCGAAAAATAATCGCATGTTTTACGCCTTGCTGATTGCAATTTCGGTACAAAGCGTGGGGGTTTTTGCGTTAATTCAGGCGGGCCTACTGACTTACGAAGCCGGGGCGTTCCCGTGGCTTGGTACTGTTATAGGTGGGTATATCTTCGGGCTGGGAATTGTTCTGGCGGGTGGATGTGCCACCGGGACCTGGTATCGCGCGGGTGAGGGATTGATCGGCAGTTGGATCGCGCTTTTCACTTATATGGTGATGAGTGCGGTGATGCGTTCTCCACATGCCAGTGGTTTAAATCAAACCTTGCAGCACTACAGTACTGAACATAACTCTATTGCTGAGACTTTTAATTTGTCTGTGTGGCCGTTGGTTGCCGTTTTGCTGGTGATAACGCTCTGGGTGGTGATGAAAGAGTTGAAGAAGCCAAAACTCAAAGTCGCGACCTTACCGCCGCGCCGAACCGGGATCGCTCATATTCTGTTTGAAAAACGCTGGCATCCCTTTGTCACTGCTGTACTCATCGGTTTGATTGCGCTTTTAGCCTGGCCCCTGAGTGAAGCAACCGGACGCATGTTTGGGTTAGGAATCACTTCCCCAACGGCCAATATTCTGCAATTTCTGGTCGCGGGTGACGTGAAATACATTAACTGGGGCGTTTTCCTGGTGTTAGGGATCTTCGTGGGGTCATTTATTGCAGCCAAAGCGAGCCGTGAGTTCCGCGTTCGCGCAGCTGATGCACAAACAACATTACGTAGCGGGTTAGGTGGTGTACTGATGGGCTTCGGTGCCAGTATTGCAGGTGGTTGCTCTATCGGTAATGGACTGGTTATGACTGCAATGATGACCTGGCAGGGCTGGGTTGGCCTTGTATTTATGATTCTCGGAGTCTGGACTGCGTCCTGGCTTGTGTATGTTCGACCGCAGCGTAAGGCGCGACTGGCAACTGCTGCGGCAAATTAAGTAAGGTGTAAAGATGGCGATTAAAAAGCTGGATGTGGTGACGCAGGTCTGTCCGTTTCCACTCATAGAAGCAAAAGCAGCACTGGCAAAAATAGCCAGCGGCGATGAGTTGGTAATTGAGTTTGATTGCACCCAGGCAACTGAAGCAATCCCACAGTGGGCGGCAGAAGAAGGACATGCCATCACCGATTATCAGCAGATTGGCGATGCAGCGTGGAGCATCACCGTTCAAAAAGCCTGACTCAACATTGACCTCCGCCTTACCAGCGGCGGAGGCTTCAAATTAGACAATCTCTTCCGCGTACTGCCAAAGCGCTTTTAACAGCGCCACTTTCTCTTTGTCATCGGCATATTGTTGTGCCAGCATCTGCAATTCATCAGCATAGCCCTGCAAAAACTCTGGCGTGAAGACCTGGCGGCGGTGCTCCAGCCAGCGTTGCTGCTCGGCATAATCCAGCGTCCCCGGGAAGTTGCGCGCCCGATAATTGAACAACAGTTTTTCAATTCGTTTATCAACAAAAGTGATATCCAGTGCCGGTAAATTACGTGGCTCGGTTTCCAGCACAATTTTCATTGCTGCGCGATCGGCGTCACTGAAAAAGCCGTTATAAAGCTGTGCATCCACGTTATCTGAAGGCGTAAACGGTTCGGCTTCCGCGAATATCGCCACCACTTTTTCGCGCACTTGCGGATTTTCACGCAGAATTTTTAGGTTATCGAGGCAATGCTGACGATTAATTCCCAGTCGGTCGGCATCTTCCGGGCGTAGCGTATTCGCCTGGGCCAGCACCGGACATTTATTGATATGCACCAGCTTAACCGGAACGGCGGCGTTATCGCCAAGATCGGTTTTTGCGGTATATAAACGCTCGCGCAATGTGTCGCTATCCAGTTCCAGTAATGGCGAAATGTCTCCTGCCAAATCCACCATAATTACGGCATTGCGATTTTCTGGATGCCACGCCAGCGGTGCCACCCAGCTGGTATTGCCGCGCCATGCCCCTAACATTCCGGAAACGTGAACCAGGGGTTTCATCTGCGGAACATCAATCAACGCCATCAGTTTGTGTTTATTACGATGGGTAAAGAGATAATCAAACAGACGTGGCTGACGCGTTTTTACCAGTTTCGCCATCGCAATAGTGGCGTACACATCAGCCATCGCATCGTGGGCGTTGCTATGTTCAATTCCATTCGCTTTGGTTAAATGCTCAAGGCGAAAGCTCGGTAGACCGTCATCATTTTCAGGCCAGTTTATTCCTTCCGGGCGCAGGGCATAACAGGCACGCATAACATCCAGCAAATCCCAGCGCGAGTTATCATGCTGCCAGCTCCAGGCGTAAGGATCGTAGAAATTACGATAAAAAATGTTGCGTGTGACTTCGTCGTCGAAACGCACATTGTTGTAGCCCAGAATACAGGTCTTCGGTACGGTAAAAAGCGAGTGAATACGGGCGGCAAACGCGGCTTCGTTTTCTCCTTTCGCCCGTGCTTCCTGCGGGGTAATACCGGTAATTAATACTGCTCCTGGCTGGGGTAAATAGTCATCAGCGGGCTTGCAGTAAAAGACTTCGGGTTCTCCGATGACATTGAATTCGCTATCGGTGCGAATGGCTGCGAACTGTGCAGGGCGATCTAACGCGGGGTGCGTTCCAAAGGTTTCGTAATCGTGAAACAAAAAGGTAGATTGTTGCTTACCGTCATTCATCATTAGGTTAAATCCGTTATTTCTGCTGTCTGCCAGAGTATCAAATATCACCGTGCTAATCAGCTTTAGCGCGACAATTTGGCAGCGAGTGACAACAGATCATGTCAGATAAAAATGAGATAGTAGTCACATTTTCTTGCACTTTATTCCAGCCAGTTCATAAGTATTTCCGTAAAAAGAACAGCTATTTGAAACACCTGAGGGTTTGCTGTTGAAACGCCGTCTTATTATTGCTGCTTCTTTGTTCGTTTTTAATTTATCGTCTGGTTTTGCGGCGGAAAACATTCCTTTTTCACCTCAGCCTCCAGAGATTCATGCCGGGTCCTGGGTATTGATGGATTACACCACCGGTCAGATTCTCACCGCGGGTAATGAGCATCAACAGCGCAATCCCGCCAGCCTGACAAAGCTGATGACGGGCTATGTCGTGGATCGCGCTATCGATAGTCATCGCATTACGCCAGACGATATTGTCACCGTGGGGCGTGATGCGTGGGCGAAAGATAATCCGGTGTTTGTCGGTTCTTCACTGATGTTTTTGAAAGAGGGCGATCGCGTATCGGTACGTGATTTAAGCCGAGGTTTAATTGTGGATTCCGGAAATGACGCGTGTGTTGCTCTGGCTGACTATATTGCCGGTGGGCAACGGCAGTTTGTTGAAATGATGAACAACTATGCCGAGAAGCTGCATCTCAAGGATACGCATTTTGAAACAGTGCATGGTCTGGATGCACCTGGCCAGCATAGCTCGGCTTATGATTTAGCCGTGCTTTCTCGCGCTATCATCCACGGCGAGCCCGAGTTTTATCATATGTACAGTGAGAAAAGCCTCACCTGGAACGGTATCACCCAGCAAAACCGTAACGGGTTATTGTGGGATAAGACCATGAATGTTGACGGCCTGAAAACGGGCCATACTTCTGGTGCCGGGTTTAATCTTATTGCTTCGGCTGTAGACGGGCAGCGTCGCCTCATTGCAGTGGTAATGGGTGCTGACAGCGCAAAAGGTCGTGAGGAAGAGGCAAAAAAATTACTGCGTTGGGGGCAACAAAACTTTACTACGGTGCAAATTTTGCACCGTAGGAAAAAGGTCGGTACGGAACGCATCTGGTATGGTGATAAAGAAAATATCGCCCTGGGAACGGAACAAGAGTTCTGGATGGTGCTACCGAAAGCCGAAATTCCACATATCAAAGCCAAATATACCCTTAATGGTAAAGAGCTCACCGCGCCAATTAGCGCCCATCAGCGGGTAGGGGAAATTGAACTTTACGACCGTGATAAACAGGTGGCGCACTGGCCGCTGGTTACCCTGGAATCTGTCGGGGAAGGCAGCATGTTTTCTCGCCTGAGTGATTATTTCCACCATAAGGCCTGACCTTTCTTTTGCAGCAGACTGGCAGGAGTGCGAGTCTGCTCGCATAATCAACACTCATTCCTTGTGGTTTTAATATTGCAACTATACTGTATATAAAAACAGTAATAATGGAGGCGTCATGAACTACGAGATTAAGCAGGAAGATAAACGTACCGTTGCAGGTTTCCATCTCGTTGGCCCGCGGGAACAGACGGTAAAGAAAGGTTTTGAGCAGTTGATGATGTGGGTAGATAGCAAAAATATTGTGCCGAAGGAGTGGGTTGCTGTCTATTACGACAATCCGGATGAAACACCCGCCGAAAAATTACGCTGCGACACCGTCGTGACGGTACCGAATAACTTTACGCTCCCCGAAAACAGTGAGGGCGTCATTCTGACAGAAATTTCAGGTGGTCAATATGCGGTGGCGGTGGCTCGTGTAGTCGGTGATGATTTTGCTAAACCCTGGTATCAGTTCTTTAATAGCCTCTTGCAGGACAGTGCTTATGAAATGTTACCAAAGCCCTGCTTCGAGGTTTACTTGAACAATGGCGCGGAAGATGGGTACTGGGATATCGAAATGTATGTTGCGGTGCAGCCAAAACATCACTAATTCATCTCAGGGCGGTGTGTTGACGCGAAGACCACTCTTTTTTTGAAAGCGAAAAGAGTAAGATGCGCCTTTCAATTTTTTCGCTCCTGCCGGGAAATTACACTGTTCCCGGTTTGTCCGTCGGATAATTCAGAGGCGCGCCTTCTGGCCGACAGATGAGTTATGAGCGCTTTTAATCTTCATTACGGAGTTTCTGCGTGCGTGCCGATAAGTCATTAAGCCCGTTTGAAATCCGGGTATACCGCCATTACCGCATTGTGCATGGTACTCGGGTCGCGCTGGCATTCCTGCTCACTTTTCTCATTATCCGCCTGTTTACTATCCCGGAAAGCACCTGGCCGCTGGTCACCATGGTGGTGATTATGGGGCCAGTCTCGTTCTGGGGGAACGTTGTCCCTCGCGCATTCGAACGTATTGGCGGTACGGTGTTGGGGTCGATTTTAGGTCTTATCGCTCTGCAACTGGAGTTAATCTCGTTACCGCTGATGTTAGTCTGGTGCGCGGCGGCTATGTTTCTTTGCGGTTGGCTGGCGCTGGGCAAGAAACCGTATCAAGGTTTATTGATTGGGGTGACGCTGGCAATTGTTGTTGGTTCCCCGACAGGTGAAATTAATACGGCGTTATGGCGAAGCGGCGATGTGATCCTCGGCTCTTTACTGGCAATGTTGTTTACCGGTATCTGGCCACAACGGGCGTTCATCCACTGGCGCATTCAACTGGCAAAAAGTCTGACCGAGTATAATCGGGTCTATCAATCTGCATTCTCACCGAACTTACTCGAACGCCCGCGTCTGGAAAGCCATCTACAAAAACTCCTGACCGATGCCGTGAAAATGCGTGGGCTGATTGCGCCCGCCAGCAAAGAAACCCGTATTCCAAAATCGATATATGAAGGTATCCAGACCATTAATCGCAATCTGGTTTGTATGCTGGAGTTGCAAATCAATGCATACTGGGCCACGCGCCCCAGCCATTTCGTGTTATTGAACGCGCAAAAACTTCGTGATACCCAGCATATGATGCAGCAAATACTGCTGAGCCTTGTTCATGCGCTGTACGAAGGTAATCCGCAGCCGGTTTTTGCCAATACGGAAAAATTGAACGATGCTGTGGAAGAGCTGCGTCAGTTGCTGAATAACCACCATGACCTGAAGGTTGTGGAAACACCAATCTATGGTTATGTGTGGCTGAACATGGAAACGGCACATCAGCTTGAGTTGCTATCGAATCTGATTTGCCGGGCCTTGCGCAAATAATTCCTGAACTTCAGAATCATCTTGCTGCTGCTTCGATTCAGCAAGGATAAAGGGTATGATAGTGAAAAGGGATAAAAGCATTGTCATCTGCGGCAGCTATGAGTAATGTTGGCCCTAACGAATAGCGGTTGCTTAAACGAATCCGACTCTCACATTATCAGGGGTATAAAAATGGAAACTACCAAGCCTTCATTCCAGGACGTACTGGAATTTGTTCGTCTGTTCCGTCGTAAGAACAAACTGCAACGTGAAATTCAGGACGTTGAGAAAAAGATCCGTGACAACCAGAAGCGCGTCCTGTTGCTGGACAACCTGAGCGATTACATCAAGCCAGGGATGAGCGTTGAAGCAATCCAGGGCATCATCGCCAGCATGAAAGGTGACTATGAAGATCGCGTTGACGATTACATCATCAAAAATGCCGAGCTCTCCAAAGAACGCCGCGATATCTCCAAAAAGCTGAAAGCTATGGGCGAAATGAAAAACGGCGAAGCGAAGTAATTCCCGTTTTATTCAATGAGGGTTGCCCGGCAACCCTCATTGCTCATTGATTCTTATCTGTGTATCACCGTCATCATTCTCATCTGAGAACCAATCGAAATTAACAACAGCCTTCTTCTGTATGCAGCAAGGCAAAAAGTTCTGTAACTCCATTGTTATTAACTGCACTGGTTACTAACACGTTGTGCGCTCCAGCTTCCCGTAACCAACTTTTCACCAAAGATATTTGTTCCATGCTGGCTAAATCTGCTTTGGTTACTACTCCAATGACCGGGTGATTCATGGCCCGGTAGGGCGTTTTTACCTCTAATTCCTGCTTCAGCGCTGAGATTCCTGCTTGTTGCCGGAAAAGCAGGCACCTGCCGTCTGAACGGTATCGATCCGGAAGCGTATCTGCGCCATATTCTGAGCATACTGCCGGAATGGCCCTCCAACCGTGTTGACGAACTCCTGCCATGGAACGTAGTTCTCACCAATAAATAAGCGTCAATACGGTGCTCCGTTGACGCTTACTTTAATCCGTTTTCTGAGCTTAGATTTTTCTGTTCCTACCCAGACCGTGGATTTGGAATTCATTTTTTGTCAGGTCAATGCTAATCGTTAAAACGGCCATAACGCACCTCCACTGGAAGGTTTATCAGTAATATCCTACCGTTGCTTCATGGTCGGGGCGTCCATTCCATTATTATCGGTTTTCCTTTCTGTTTATAAATGAAAACGCCAGCTGTATTCAGGCTGGCGTCAGGGGAAATGAAGCCTGTTGAGTGAGATTCACCGGTTCTGGTGCAGAAGCTGCAGATGGCGCAGGGTAAGGACATCTTCTCTTGCCTGCTTAATACAGGACAACAGTGCTGTTTCTGTGGTTAATGGCACTATACCCTGCATCACTGCATTGTCTTACAGCAACTGGTGAGGGCTGGCATAAGTTGCCGGTGTTTCGGTAGAGTCACGGTCATCCACCACGCGGAGTGAATAACCTTTTTCAGCGGCCTTATTAATCAGTTCACTGAGATTAACTCCATCGACGTCAACGACAATGCGCCCCATGTTCAGTGCCTGCACGTTAACGCTGTCGGCTTCCAGCGTCAGGGCCAGTTTCATCGTTTTGCCTCCGGATGCTTGCCCTGGGTAATGTTATTTACCATTCTGTAATTGTTCCGGGTCATCAGGCCGGTCGCCCTGCGAGCCCGGAGGATATCGATGCTGTTTATTAACTGAGAGCGGGTACAGGCGCTGAATCCCGGCTGGTCGGTAGCACCAGCGCGTATTTTTCCACGAGAAAGTTCACCACATCACACAGTGAAATGCCTGCCTCAATATGCTGCTCAATCACACGTTCATCGGCAAAAGGTGTGTCATTCAGTGTGAGGCCATAGTGCTGGTCCAGCAGTCGGGACAGCAGTATCTGCCAGATTTCAACAGGAGACGGGCGAGAACTGGTCGCCTGCCCGGGTAATACAGGTAATGTTTTCATACTGAAGATTTTCCTGATATGCAGATATAAAAATGGAAAAGTGGCGTGGTGAAAACACCAGGCCGTAGCAGAAGGCTATTCTGGAGAGTTAATTTTTCATTTCGGGCGTCGGATAAACAGCCAGATAAACGTAACCACAACTGCTGAGGGTATCGGCTTTGCAGGTCAGCCCTTTTGCATACAGCGTGACGGTATGCTGATGGCGGGGATTCAGTTCACCGCTGGTGAGCATGAGTTCCAGTTGTTTCATCAGCAGCGGAAAGGCCTGGTCCAGGTGGTACGCATCTGCATCGCTGAACAGGCCTCTGATACCGGCGCGGTCGGCAAGGTAATGCAACCGGTTACCCTCCTGCACCAGACGTGCCCCGAAACAGGGCGTCACGGTGCAGGGCAGCCCCCACCAGGGGCGGTCGTGATTGTCGTCGGGAAGTGTTGTCCCGGGGAGTGTGTCTGACACGATAAAATCCTTACAGAAAATCGGCTAAGAATGGTCCGGTAGTGGCGATAATTCTGCTCATCAGAATTCCCACTCAGTTCAGGGTGACGCTCATCAGCCGGACATACGGACCAAAACTGTCCTTACGACGTTCAGCAAACACGGCCAGCACACCGGGAATATCCTGCACTTCACGACCGGTATACGCTTCAGCACTGCCGTGCCAGCGGTATTTACCGGTACAGAACGGAAAAAGACGGGATGTCGGATGTTGTTGGTGAATACGCATGGCTTCACCACGGGTGATAATTTTCATAATGGGATACCTCTGAAGACAGAAGATAAAAGTGAAAACAGGTGTGATGTGGTTGTGAAGGGTTAAAGCAGACCATGTTCGGCAAAGGAGAAAACCTGGTTGCCACCGACTATCAGATGGTCCGGCACCCGGATATCCACCAGGCCCAGTGCCTGTACCAGACGTTCCGTGATAAGGCGGTCTGCCTTACTGGGTGTGACTTCACCGGAGGGGTGATTGTGTGCCAGCACCACGGCAGCGGCATTGTGGTACAGGGCGCGTTTAATCACTTCCCGGGGATGGACTTCCGTGCGGTTGATGGTGCCGGTAAAGAGGGTTTCACCGGCAATCAGTTGATTCTGGTTATTCAGATACAGCACCCGGAATTCTTCACGCTCCAGTCCCGCCATGTTCAGAATCAGCCATTCCCGTGCTGCACGGGTGGAGGTGAAGGCCACGCCGGGTTCATGAAGATGGCGGTCCAGGGTTTTCAGGGCCCGTTGAATGAGGCTGCGCTCGCCGGGCGTCATCTCTCCGGGCAGAAAGGAAAGTTGTTGCATTGTGCTTCTCTCCATTCAGTCGATGATGCGCATAATGGCGCTGCATTCCGGATGCTGCAGGGCGTAATCCCGCAACCGGTAATAATGGACCGTCATGGCATAATTCTCCGTACGACAGGCATGATGACTGTACGTCATCAGACAGGCGGCAATACCGGCGGCTTCCGGGCTCATTTCTGCGCGGTTACCGTTCATGGCATTGAACAGTACCCATGTTTCGTCATCATCGTCATCCGGTTCGGGTGCCATAAATGCCCCGCCGTTGTTCAGGGTGTACAGATTCCAGATACCACCGCAGTAGTCTTCGCACAGACGGTCCATCCAGCCGAAGACACGGGGCTCCAGGGTCACCCACTGTGGAATGAGGCCAAAATGCTGCGGCCAGAAGCTGATGCGCTGTTCATCAGGGACGAGGCTGGCAACCAACTGAGGCAGATTATTCTCTGGTGTTGTAGCTGAATAAATTGTGGGGGTATTCTGAGAAACGGTTTTCATGAGATAACTCCTTAAATAACAAATAAATGTGTGTTTTTCAGGAACGAAAGCTGAATGATTCCCTCACTCAGGGAAACGGCATCAGCGCAGGCTCTCCAGCATCGTTTCTGCCATCACCCACAATGCGCGATTGAGCTTAATGTCGGTATCAATGCTGTGAATGGCCCGGGTATGGATACGTTTTCCTTTTGCACTGCGACCGGAAATCCCGCCTTTCAGCATATTCTCCTGGATGGTCTGATATGCGCTCCACAGGTCCTTACCGTAATCCTCCCGGCGTCGCGGCGTCAGAATGTCGGCGGTGGTGACGGGCTGATGTTCGTCACCATAACGGTAAGTCAGTGCCGCCTGTGCCAGCGCCTGGCGTGCCGGTGGCGGCAGGACCAGCGACTGCATGGCATCACGCTTCTCCTCTATCCGGTCAAACACGCCCACCACCTCGTAAGCCCCTTCGATAACTTTCTCCACTACATTTCCCCGGTGTGGAACACGCACTTCCCCCAGAGACTGGCCACAGACGCACCCGTTCTGGCAGACGAACCTGAAGTAACCCGGCAGCATCTGGTAGCTGGAGGTACCGTCATGAGAGTTGAGCAGAATAATTTCAGGGACATGTTCTCCGTTTATCTCTCCGGCCCGCCGCAGACGCAGCATGTGTTTTGTGTATCCCCGGCGGCCCGGGTCGCGCACACGGGTCTGGCAGGCGAAGAACGGCTGAAAGCCTTCCCGCTGCAGATTTTCCAGGACGGTAATGGTGGGAATGTACGCATACCGTTCACTGCGGGAGGTGTGCCGGTCTTCCCCAAAAATACTGGGTACATGGCGTATCAGTTCTTCATGTGTCAGCGGACGGTCACGGCGTATCTGGTTTGCAGCATAACCAAAACGACTTGCTAATCGCATACTTTGCTCCTTATCGGTGGTTAAGATTTACTGGTGCAATAAATGAAAAAAGCCGCGTCTCCCGGAGAAGACGCGGCCTGACGGGTGAAATGAATAAGGTTTATTGTCTGAGAGGCCTTTCACTGGCGAGCCACGCATTAAGCGGCTTTCCGGTAACAATGGCTGGGGCTGTATTTACCTTTGATATTAATAATGTGCAGAGAAACGCATGGTTTACTCCTTAGATTTTAAGTTTGTCCTGGGCTACAACGACAGGTTTTCCGGATGTGTCGATGACTCCTACCGTCGGTACGCCATTTTTGATTTCGAAGAACGGTTTGTTGCTACCTGAGCACAGTTGATTGTCCCCGTATTCAATCATTTGTGCTTTCCCGGTTTTCAGGTTAACTACCGAGACAGTGTAGTCGTAGCACCAGGCACCACCACGTTCAAGCACGAAAACATAGCTGTTATCTTTATAGTTGAACTGATTCTTTGTCTGGCAATTCATACCGTCAATTTCGGTACAGGAAAACGCTTCTGTAGTATTAACGTATTTGATGTTATTTGGCAGTTTTACTTGTTTCGCAGTAGCGAAGACAGAGAACAGAATAGTTACAGCAACGAGTAAAGTTTTGATAAAAGTTTTCATGATAGACTCCTTAAATTAGTTAACCGCAGCTACGTAGTTTTTCACCAGATACGCGAATTCATGCACGCCAATTTCACCGAACCAAACCAGGTAGGCCGGGTCATCTAAACCAAAGTAACGGTAGCCAACAACTTCATGGGTTTTTGGGTTATAGAGTGTTACGATAAAGTCCCAGCCGCAGGTATTGGCTTTGCAACCGTCGCCCTGGAACCAGACTGTACCGTTAATGTTTACTGGCGTGATACCTCCACCAGGGCCATCCATATAGCCGTCTTTACCGAACATGCCGCTCAGTCCGACCGGTTTTAATGCTTTGTCGATAGCGGCTTTGTAGGTAGCGTCACCTTCGTACAACTCGTACGTTGATGGACACGCTCCAGGTTGTTCAGCCCAGGCTTCCGGGTTACAACTAAGAGCTTGTTTTACGGTAGCCGCTTCTGCGTTAAAGTTAAAGCCCGTGAACAGAACCGCCAGAAATAACATAAGGGTATGTAAACGTTTCATTGTAAATATTCTTCCGTTGTAAATGGCGCTGGAAAATTTCTCATCAGTGAAACCTTCCGGAAGTTTCCCCCCCTTGTATGATGTATATCGCCAGTATTTTATTTCATCCCGGCTGTAATTTTTATATTCCCCGGCACGTGCAATAACGCTGACCAGAGATATAAGGCTCATTAATAACTTTACAGGTAATTTCATAATTAAATTTCCAGTGAGTGAATTGACAGGTGAGGGGTAAAACTTTCTCTCAGGTAATATATATCTGAAAATATTTTCAATAACACCAGACAGGAAAAACACCACCACAGGCGGTGGCGTTTCTTTGGGGCGTCTTTATTTAATCCGGGCCATCGCGTTTCTCAGTGCCAAATCTGCCTCTTCCGTTATATCCAGGCTTTTCTGCAATACCGCCTCTGACCGGGTCAGTGCCTGACGTGCTGCCAGCGGTTTCCGGATATGCTCCATCGCCAGCATCGTGTCTTCATAGCCCTGCTGACGCCAGGCGTCGGTATGTGCCGATGTAAAACTGAGCAGACCGCCGCTGTTGCCACCATCACCTGCATATTTCAGCCTTTTCCGGGGACGGATCTCAAGGATTGTGGTGTCCGGAAAAGCCTGGCGATCCCATAAAGAACCGTCACTCAGATGCGTCACAATCACCATATTGCATCCGGCATCGACCAGAGGCGTCACAGGGGTATTTCCCTGCATATTTCGCCATCCTCCCATACCACCATCACCGAACATTGTCCCCTGAACCTCACGGGGACGGAACAGCAGGGGCAGCGCGGCTGACGCAAGCAGAGCCTCTTTCTGCTGTCCGCGGGGCAGGCTCTGGATATGCTGAAAAACGGCGTTTTTCGTGGTTCCGACACCCAGTTCAGCACGAATGCAGTCAATAATATCCTGCATGCCCCCTTCTGTGGGGTACAGCGACACATACAGCGGTAGCCCGTCTGCCAGAGCATCAGTATCAAGATAATGATCCATCAGCGCTGTCAGGGGCTCATCTGACAACAACGGCTGAGCCATCAGATTGTCAAACCCGTTGATTGTCGATATATGGCGAAGAAGCGTCGTAAGCAGTGCTCCTGCACGTCCGGGGATCTGGCAGAGGTTCATTGCCTGGAACAATTTTTTCAGCAATGAAAAGTAAACCAATCTGTTTACCGACAGCACCTGATTATTCCCCAGATGATCCCAGAGCGCCTCCAGGCGTACGGCAGCTTCTGACAGATCGGGAGAGGCCGCGATAATGGCACCATTGAATGCGCCAATGCTGGCCCCTGAAACCATGCTGATCTGTGTACCACACTCTGCCAGTGCCTTAACCACTCCCGCCTGATAAGCGCCCACCGCCCCGCCACCGGACAGCACCAGCCCCGTTTTCATTTCTGTACTCATGCAGCCCCCTTCTGAAATATTTCATCGACCATACTTTCAGAGAGGCGTTCTGCAGAGCAGAGGCGAGGCATGCGAACCGGTAAGTGTTCTGCAGCCTGCGTGGTTGACCAGATCACCGGATGCTGCTCTTCACTGCACCAGTCTCCCAGCCAGTTAATCGCGTCATGCCACTCGTTATCTGCCTGCTCCCGGCCCTGACCACCAAGCCAGTCCAGAGTGTTCAGACGCACGGTTGCACTACCGCCACTCTCCTGTGCCATCTGCGTTAATGCTTTATGTCTGAGAATATCCAGTAGCTGGTTAACCTGGCCTGTTTCGCTCTGACGTATCACATCACCAAACGCGCCCCAGCGAAGCTCTTCAAGTGCCACATAACAACGTCCGGCAGGGGAAAATGACGCATATCGCCCGGCGCTCCACCATGAGAATATCTGCTCAAGATGTAACTGCGCCCGCTGAACCTGGTCAACACGGTGGAGTTTTTCTTCAAGATGATTCAGTTTATGGTGAACCTGATCGGCCAGGGTGAGTAACTGCTCCCGCGTATCTGCGGAATAATGCGCCAGCCTGGCTGTATCACTGACCAGTGAACTGACCCTGTCGTTTACCTGGGTAATCGCGTAGTTTGTGGTGGCAAGTGACGTTGTCATCTCCGTCAGCCAGCGCAGGGACGCCTCAACGCCCTGTGCAAGCGACGCATTGATGGCATTCTGCCGTGCAGCGCCTTCGCCGGTCAGCCCCTCTTTTAAACGCCGGAAGAACGTGCGCTCTCCGGCCGTGCGGATATGCTCCTGTGCAACATCGATTCCGTTTGCGAAATCAACCACAAATTTTTCAGGAAGACAGGTGAGTACCTGACATACCCGGTTATCAGCAATTTGTTGAATAAATGGTGAAGTCACAGCATTGTCTCCAGCTCTTCCCTCAGCGCCTTACTGTCAGTAATGAGCTCAGGAACCCTTTCATTTAATGCCTGAAGTCGCCCGGTAAGTCGTTCCTGCGCCTGCTGATCGCGTTTATGATCTTCAGAGCTCTGAATCAGCGTGTTACGCAGTTGTTCAACTTTCTCCCTGAATGCGCAGAAAAAGGCATCGATTTCCTGGCGGACGGGCTGGTTAATATCCTGCTCAATGGATGCCTGCAGCTCCCCGAAATATGCCCGGGTCAGTGACATAACTTCCTCTCTGACCTTGTTGATATTGATCACGCTGCGACTCACATCCTCGTCATAGTTTTCCCAGCCCAGGTCACTGGTGCCAAACCATCGACAAACGGTTCCCCATACGCCACTCTGCCGACGGCGACGGGTGACGGTCTCCGTTCTTTCCTCCATAAGCGCACTCAGATTAATTTTTTCCGCGAGCCGGGTCTGTAACTGGCTGACTGCCGGAAAACTGATTTTTACGGTAAAGCCCTCATCCTCCAGGCGGGCATTGATGCGACCGGCAATGTTTTCTGTGGCGTACAGGGCCGTGCCACGAAAACCTGTTTCAATCCCGCTGACGATTTTCTCCAGCTCAGGCCGGAACTGTGCTTCAGCCTCACGGTGCAGGCTGGTCACGGTCGATTCGATTTGCGTCATCAGTTCAAGGGCTTCCCTGCGATCACTGAATTTTATTTCGGGGCTGTCCGGGGCAAAATCTCGTTTCCTGTAATCCTCCCGGCCCTGGTTGTTGATACCGGACCATTGAGAAATTTTCCCCCATAATCCGGACTGAGACCTTCGTTGTTCTGCGTCTTCTTCCTCCAGCATTTGCTGTTCTTTGCGTTTACCGCTTCTGAAATAGTCATTCAGCTCCTCTTCCAGTGAGGTGCAGACCCCCGTCAGTAATTCCCGGGTTTTAGTATCGATCTCCTCCATGGCCATTCTGACATCAGTGGTCATCTGCTCCTGACAGTCCGCGATTTCCCGGATATCCGCAAGCAGGCTGGTGATATGCGACTGCAGTGACTGAATGCTTTGCTGTAGCCCCTGATGGCGTAACAACAGGTATTCACTGATATTTTCTGCATTCTGCATCAGTTTTGCGGCGGCAGAGTCAACCGCCAGTGCCGCAGCTCTGGAATGTGAGCTCTGTATGACTTCCGTTATCAGTTGATCGATAAGTGAGCCTTCCCACAGGTCTGTCGCCCCTTCAGTTGCCAGTTCACTGTCTTTACAGACGTATTCTTTTTTCATGCAACCGAAGGCACCTCTGATAAAATCATCGACCCAGGCTTCATCAACAGGAAGGGTTCCGTTTTTCCGTAACTCATGAAGCGCACGGTTAGCCAGGTATGCCTGGCGTGAGGATCCGGGATAAACGCGGGAGGCGGGCAGCACATCGCTGTTCAGCATTGCCGGAACTTTCTGGCGTACGGCATCTGCCCCATCGCCATTGCGGTCTTTCTCATCAAATTTATTGACCAGTACAAACAGGCGGCCGGCTGATACGTCAGCAATGGCATTAAGCTCTTTACGGACGTCTTCATCCGCTTTTGAGTTCATCTGGGTGTAATCCATCACAGCCAGAACCGCAGAGGCTTTCTGCAGTTGATCCCGCATCATCACTTCCATCTGCGGTTGTCCGGCCTCATTAGGGCCGGGGGTATCCAGCAGTGTGAGTGTTCCCTGGCATGCATCCATCCCCACCAGATGGCTGAATTCCACGTCGATCACCGGCAGTTTCTGCACTTCTGCGTATTCATCAAAAGGAAATTCAGTCCCCATTGCCGCAGCAAGACGAACCAGATCGTTTAACGATGCCAGTCCGGTAAAGATTTCCTCCTCCCCGTGGTATTCATTTTTGAGCCAGCCATCATCCGTCAGAATATCCAGCAGTTCGCGGGTATCCCCGGTTTGCTGCAGGGTCTGTGCGACCTGCTGTCCTGCCGGGGTGGCGAGTTTTTCCTGCAGTGTGATTAATAAATTGCGGACAGGCTGAATATGTTCCAGATGGAGAACCGGCTCAGTTTTTCCGGGAACGTGGCGGATGAGCGTCGGTACAGAGGTCATGGGGCGGTTACGGTTAGGCAGAATTTCCTGCCCCACAATGGCGTTGATGGTGGTTGATTTGCCTGCTTTCATCGTGCCGACAACAGCCAGCACCATCTCCCTGCGGGCGGTTTTGATTTGTTCGCCCTCCAGCTCCTCAATTCTTTTCAGTGCTTTCTGTTTATCAAAAAGCAGTCTGTTTTCGTTCTTACTGTCAGATAACACATCTGGCTCCTCAACCATTTGCCGGAGCAGATTAATGTTCAGTTGCAAAAGTCGGTCGGCTTCATCACAAAGCAGGGCGATGTTCTTTTCGTGCATTATTTAACCTTCCTAAGACGCATTTTCATGACAACCACGGAGGAGGTCATTTACTACAAACGATCGTTTATAGCGATCGATATGATAGTAACGATCGATGTATTCTATTAACTTGAGAAACACAACGCAAGGGGACAACCCGGGTATGGCTGCGTTTGCATAGTGTTTTCATGGAGTTAAAAATCTGTAACAACAGCCTGGTACATCACCACCGGGTTCAGAAGAAAATCCAGTTCCATACCGCGCGGGCAACAGAGACCACCGAGTCACGGACGGCGCGCAGAACCGTGCGTGCAACAGAGGCAATGCAGACGCTCTCCGCCGTGTCAAATATCCGGTCCACCGCACCGGTAAACTGTTCACGGGCCTGAGACCGGACAGACTCCGTGCGCAGCTCGTCCTGCAGGCGGGTCATCAGGGGACTGGCGGCATGGTCGGGAAGTGCTGTCATGAGCGCACTGACCAGCGTATCCAGTTCCCAGCCGGTGCGGGCCGATACGGCAACAACCCGATGTACGGGCCGGAACAGACGGAATACCGCCTCCGTTTTTTCGCGAATGTTCTGTGCCTCTGGGGGAGAAGGCTGAATACCGGCCATATCCCATTCATGGCAGGGCTCCGTTTTATCGGCCTGCATCACCACAAACAGTACCCGCTGATGTCCCCGGTGCAGGATGTGTCGCCAGAAATACTCATCCACAGACAGGGCACGGTCATCGGCTTTAATCAGCCACAGTACCAGGTCCAGTTCGAGCAGAATGTCACGGTACAGGGCTTCATACTCTGCATCCCTGTCCCGGCTCTCGCCCACCCCGGGCAGGTCAGTGATAACCATGCTGTGACCATGGCCATTCAGACGGAAGCGCTGCACTTCCCGGGTGCCGGCGTGAACATCACTGACCGGGGTGACCTCCCCCTGAAACAGCGCATTACAGAGTGAGGATTTACGGGCCCGCTTTTACCCATAATGCCAGGCACGGGTTCATGACTGGTGAGTTTGCGCAGATGTTCCAGGATGTGACGGGAAAGTGAGTAAGGCAGGGAGGAGAGCGGTTTTTCAATTGCCTCAATGGCATCAGACGGATTCATACATGTATTCCCGGTGAAAAAAGACAAAACCCCGCGCACCGGAAAGGTGGCGGGGGATTCACGGAAATAATATCTGTCTGAAATTATCTGGAATCGATTTTGCTGTTCTGCCTGGTTGCCACCAAATCATGGTACGCCTGCTCAATCATTTCATTCAGCAGTTTTTTTGGGAGGACACCACGACTTCGGGCAATACTTTCAAGCTGTTTGTGGATTTTTCCGGACAGTTTCAGAGGGACGGAACCATCAGCACGTTCATCACGCCTTTTTTGTTGCTCCCGGGCACTTTTCAGCTCATCAAGAAGAATCGCTTTATGCTGAATCCTGGGGGCCTGGAAGGAGACCTGCGTAAACTTCGCTCTGTTCCGTCTGGGATTACTTTCCAGTAAAAACTGTACCTGTTGCTCATTCCAGCCCTCCCAGTTATCAAACGTGGCGCAGGCAAACCAGTATTTCTGCTCCGGGGTAAGGGGATTCAGCGGGGTTCCCACACACCGGACCTGCATGGCGTTCCATAACCAGTCACACTGTTCACTGTCCCTGCTGTCCACCCACGAAAAGGGGGAGGGGTAATCATTGTTTATGCTGGCCCATTCAGAGAATACTGAGTTGATAATCGTCCTCGTAGCCTCTGGTCCGGATTTCAGCAGGTAACTGGAGCAGAACCATATAATTTCACGGTAGATTTTATCCGGATGCACGGTGCGCATCGGCTTTTCTCTGGGACCGGCAATCTTCGGTTGCGATGGAAACCCCGTGGCAAACCGCAGATGTTCCGGGGGCATTCCTGAACGTTTTTCAGGAATGGGTGTGAGTCCTGCGTTTCTGGTCTTTTCCGCTTGTCCGGTATTGCCTCCGGCCGGAGTGTTGTCGGGAGTATCTTCCGGAGGCGAGGTGTTTTCATTAGTTGGGGGAACAACAGCAGAACTGTCCATCTCCGGAATGGGTTGAGGGGCATAATCACTGTGGTAGCCAGGGGAAAGCGTTAAGTCCCGAAGGGTGACATCAGGTTCCGGGCAGTGAGTGCCACCGGGAGTGAACGGGAGTTGTTGCTTTTGGGAGAAAAATGTATTGTGAATGCGGGTATACAGCTGGAACAGAAAAAAATAAGATGCCCGTGGTTCTTTTTTTAACCACTGTGTATATTCCTCTATGGCACCGAGCTGTTGTTTGTGCCGTTTTACAGCATCGATATACGGACAGCTGGTGCAGATATCATCCAGTTCCTTTCCCACAATACACCTCACCTGCTTTTCTCACATTTGCAGATTTTAAAAAAGCAAACAAAAACCTCCGTACATGATGTACAGAACAATCTACCAGGTAGTGGCGTCAGAAAACCTCCGGGCCGCCTGCACTTTCCGGAATGCGCCGGTTATGAAAAACCGGAAATTCAGTCTCTGTTGTAAGATGTACCCTCTGATACTACGTTTTCTCTGTGTATTTAACTCACTGTATTTATTGTCTTTTTAAGCTTGACTGATATTCTCCGGTCATAGTGTGCCGGATACACATCCCGTAAACTTCTCATTTTTATATAAAAATACCTGCACTCTCTTCAGCGCATCTGTCTCCTTTAAGTAAAAAATGTTTTTACGTATTGCTGTAAATTCATTTTAAATCAGTATATTACCTTGATATTGCTGTCTCCTGGTTTGATGCGTAATCGTTCTGCCTTTCTGGATGATTCTGGTGCTTCCGGGTGCATTCTCCTCTGCACATGCAACAGTTCGTCATCGCCACGCTCCCAAAAAGCATATAAAAACGAATCGAATTTGATATTTTTTTCAATCGTTTTTCATAGGAATTTCGTAGGGTATTCTCCGCTATAACCTCCATATTTGCTGTCTTTTTCTTCATAAATCGTATGCAATGTAGCCTGTCTGTCAAGACCTCTTCTCTGCTGTTGAGGAGACGATCTCATTTTTGGTCTTTTCCGGGAGAGAGGCTGTCAGATGAGCGAGCCGGATATACTGTCAGAGGTACACCCCGTAGCAGACCTGTGCTCCCATTTCCGCGATCCGGAACCAACAACACCCTACGGTTAATACCATTTGAAGCGTCAGGTACTGCAGGAAGTTCCCCCCTGCGCGGACATCGGTTCCTGCCGACATCTCACAATACGGCCAGACTGTCATGCAGTAACACCCGCATGCGGTCTGCGGTTTTAAGCGCACTCTCCCGTTTTCAGTGCACCGATAATGCGTCATAGTAAGTCTGGGGGAAGTTACGGAATGCCTGTTAAGTGGTGCCGTGGGTGGAGACAGCTTACTTTTCTACAGCAACTGCAGTCATTCAGGATGATCAGGAGATATTCTGTCAATGTCACGATCCTGCCATTTTCGTACCCGCTAAGATACTTCCGTTACTGATGCTGTCCGCTTTTCACCATTTCATCCTCACTGACAGGCGTTGCGTTTTGGGTCATCACCACAGCTTTACGTTTCTCTTTTAACCGGTAACGCTCTCCTTTGATATTCAGCGTGGTTGAGTGATGCAGCAGTCAATCCAGGAGCGCTGTTGTCCGGCAACCACCATATCAACTTCTTCCCGGGTGTGGCGGAGAGGTGGTATCCTGGCTGAGTTTCGAAGCGAACCGTTCTTTTTGACGGGCGCATTTTACGTCCGGGCTGAATGTAGTAACGCGGCATGGAACGTCGGCCCGTATACCATTGCCTTAATCTCCGCAAAGATAACCTCGTCATTCCGGACATTCTCTGCCAGGCATATGTCGATGTAATCCATAAACGATTTCAGCTTACCCCTTTTGTTGTCACGAACGGTGCAATAGTGATCCACACCCAACGCCTGAAATCAGATCCAGGGGGTAATCTGCTCTCCTGATTCAGGAGAGCTTATGGTCACTTTTGAGACAGTTATGGAAATTAAAATCCTGCACAAGCAGGGAATGAGTAGCCGGGCGATTGCCAGAGAACTGGGGATCTCCCGCAATACCGTTAAACGTTATTTGCAGGCAAAATCTGAGCCGCCAAAATATACGCCGCGACCTGCTGTTGCTTCACTCCTGGATGAATACCGGGATTATATTCGTCAACGCATCGCCGATGCTCATCCTTACAAAATCCCGGCAACGGTAATCGCTCGCGAGATCAGAGACCAGGGATATCGTGGCGGAATGACCATTCTCAGGGCATTCATTCGTTCTCTCTCGGTTCCTCAGGAGCAGGAGCCTGCCGTTCGGTTCGAAACTGAACCCGGACGACAGATGCAGGTTGACTGGGGCACTATGCGTAATGGTCGCTCACCGCTTCACGTGTTCGTTGCTGTTCTCGGATACAGCCGAATGCTGTACATCGAATTCACTGACAATATGCGTTATGACACGCTGGAGACCTGCCATCGTAATGCGTTCCGCTTCTTTGGTGGTGTGCCGCGCGAAGTGTTGTATGACAATATGAAAACTGTGGTTCTGCAACGTGACGCATATCAGACCGGTCAGCACCGGTTCCATCCTTCGCTGTGGCAGTTCGGCAAGGAGATGGGCTTCTCTCCCCGACTGTGTCGCCCCTTCAGGGCACAGACTAAAGGTAAGGTGGAACGGATGGTGCAGTACACCCGTAACAGTTTTTACATCCCACTAATGACTCGCCTGCGCCCGATGGGGATCACTGTCGATGTTGAAACAGCCAACCGCCACGGTCTGCGCTGGCTGCACGATGTCGCTAACCAACGAAAGCATGAAACAATCCAGGCACGTCCCTGCGATCGCTGGCTCGAAGAGCAGCAGTCCATGCTGGCACTGCCTCCGGAGAAAAAAGAGTATGACGTGCATCTTGATGAAAATCTGGTGAACTTCGACAAACACCCCCTGCATCATCCACTCTCCATCTACGACTCATTCTGCAGAGGAGTGGCGTGATGATGGAACTGCAACATCAACGACTGATGGTGCTCGCCGGGCAGTTGCAACTGGAAAGCCTTATAAGCGCAGCGCCTGCGCTGTCACAACAGGCAGTAGACCAGGAATGGAGTTATATGGACTTCCTGGAGCATCTGCTTCATGAAGAAAAACTGGCACGTCATCAACGTAAACAGGCGATGTATACCCGAATGGCAGCCTTCCCGGCGGTGAAAACGTTCGAAGAGTATGACTTCACATTCGCCACCGGAGCACCGCAGAAGCAACTCCAGTCGTTACGCTCACTCAGCTTCATAGAACGTAATGAAAATATCGTATTACTGGGGCCATCAGGTGTGGGGAAAACCCATCTGGCAATAGCGATGGGCTATGAAGCAGTCCGTGCAGGTATCAAAGTTCGCTTCACAACAGCAGCAGATCTGTTACTTCAGTTATCTACGGCACAACGTCAGGGCCGTTATAAAACGACGCTTCAGCGTGGAGTAATGGCCCCCCGCCTGCTCATCATTGATGAAATAGGCTATCTGCCGTTCAGTCAGAAAGAAGCAAAGCTGTTCTTCCAGGTCATCGCTAAACGTTACGAAAAGAGCGCAATGATCCTGACATCCAATCTGCCGTTCGGGCAGTGGGATCAAACGTTCGCCGGTGATGCAGCACTGACCTCAGCGATGCTGGACCGTATCTTACACCACTCACATGTCGTTCAAATCAAAGGAGAAAGCTATCGACTCAGACAGAAACGAAAGGCCGGGGTTATAGCAGAAGCTAATCCTGAGTAAAACGGTGGATCAATATTGGGCCGTTGGTGGAGATATAAGTGGATCACTTTTCATCCGTCGTTGACATTTGTGGCCAGTCTTTCTGGCTGGCGGTTCAGGGGATGTTTTCTGGTTATCGTGTACCACAAAGCAGGGATATTGCCCCGATAGTCACATTTCAGATTGATCGCGGTCTGAAGATGTGGCACTGAGGTAACGTGCTGGTGTCACTGGTATTGCTGAAGTTATGGTTTTTCGGGGTCAGGTGAGCCTGTTGTGTGTATGCTTTTTGTTCAGGTCAGAGGGGGACTGTGTGGACAGCGGCTTTTGTCTCCGGGCATTCACGCCTGAACGATGAATGCGATTTTCAGCAATATTTGTCTTTGTGACACTCTCTGGTTGAGAAGCTAATGCGCGCCCCTGTTTCCACAGAGAATGAGGCTTGCCATCAGCCGAAACATCAGTATTCCACGCCATACAGACGGCGCCTGACCATGTGCTGATGCAGGTAAAATGTTTCACTACAACTGTTCGGGTTGCTATGCAACGAAACAGCGATTCTCACGATCTTTAACTGCAACGTTTTTCCGCCTGAAAGCTGACTGCCTCCTGCTGAGGTGGGAGGCTATGATTCAGTGCGTTTATAGTCTCCGGGGTATGCATGTACCGGAGCATACCATTTCTGGTGGATAACAAGCCGGCACATTCAGACTGCAGTGAAGATGGAGGCACCTGGTTGTGAAGAACGTTTCTGCCCGTGGCTGCTTCGCATCATCAATGGTATTCATACCCGCTCAGAAATGACCGGGTGCTGAAGCCCTCCGTTATCGCGCAGTATAATGACGTATATGATCTGTGGACGAGTGAGCGGCGTGCCTGATGTACGCCGCTATTACTGTATTTTACCACAGGGCTGGTTTTCTGCTGCCAGCCCTGTGGTTCTCAGACATCAACTGTGAGCGGCATCAACCGATGTACGGTATGCCATAAGCACGTACTGATCCATCAGATTTGTCAGTGGTTCACTCTGACCCTGACGTGCAATGATCCATTGCTCCAGATCTTTTTCTGATTTGTGTTTCAGGTTTTTCGTCCAGTCGTCAAGGCTGTTTCCGGTCATTAAGTCAAGCCAGCAGAGCCAGACCAGTTTGAGACGTAACTCCGTGCCGCCAAACTGACGGAAGAGGCTGATCAGTTTGTTTGCCAGAGAATGTTGCTTCAGGCGCTCACATTCAGACAGCAGGATCCCTTCCAGCATCGGATGATGAACCAGCAGGTGTTCGCTGGTGCATAAATTCACCACCAGATCATCATCCAGGGACGGGGAGCTCCGTTTGTCCGGACCATAAATCAGCCGGTGCAGACTCTGGGGAACGATGGCAATCTCCGGTTTTTCGCCATTGAATGACACCCACCCGGGCGTCAGATTATGGAAATAGTAGATATTCGGATGACACACGCCCCATGATACGGCGTGCCGGGTGAAGCCGGTCAGCCATTTCTGGTAGTTTTCATGGAGCAGCTCGTAACGGGTCTGATACTGTTGTTTCATTTTCATATTCCTCACGGGGGATAACAGGCAGCAGAGCGCCGCCGGCAGGCCGGAGATTGCGTCTGCTGTGGGCGAAGGGTTAGTGGTTAAAAATTACGGACGGGACTGTGCAATACGCGCCTGCAGCCAGGCTTCCACTTCACTTTTCAGCCAGCGGGAGCTGCGCCCCATTTTGATGGGCGCAGGAAAGCCCCCATCTTTGATGAGTTTGTCAAACCACTTATCGGTTAGGCCGGTCAGTTGAGTGATAAACGCCATGTCGACCATCTGGTCATCCATCAGCGAAACTGGGGTAGCCATGAGAATGTTCCTCCGGATGTTGTTAAACCAGCCGGTGTGGTCATGAAAACAGCGCGCCACCTTCACCGGCATAACAACCGGGGAGAAACGTAAAAAATAATCGGGAATGCGGCTGTCCGGAGATAAACGGGGGGATTGCGATGGCAGAGCCGTAGCGGAATCCCGGAGGGGGGTGTTGCGAAAAGATGCTTCCGCACGCACGCGCGATAAAGAGGGGATAGTTTTCGTGAGGACAGGGAGAGAAGCAGGCGTTCTGATAATTGCAGAGTTGTTTTCGGAGGTGGTTACAGTGAGTCAGCCCGTTCCTGGCGAGCAGGAGACTGATATCACCGATGGGATAAGGTTGTCTGATTGGTATTATAAATATAAGAAGTCATCAGAGAGTAACGTAAAGGATTTGCCAGAATAACCTAAGAGAGTAAATCTCTCCGGTAACAGAGCGCTGTGAAGCATTCTGTATCAGAGTGCAGATACATGAACGCTGATGCGTAAAATCAGCAGTGACACGCCAGCTCCCCCTATGCCCATTCCTGTATAAGACATGAACTGAGTGTATTAATGCTTCTGCCCTGAGACTGAGCCGGTGAGTGAGGGGCTGAGAAATCCCTCTTGACACAGCTCTAACCAGAAATACTTCCCCGGTTGTTGCGGTGCGTCCGGATCCCCGATAACGGAACACTAAGGCTGTATTGCGGGACACCGGGTAAGTAGCAGCCCGTAAGGCGTTCTGTCAACGCCAGAAAAAATGATTTCCCACACGCGTTATAGACTCACTCCTGTGGACCTGGAAGCCCGTAACTCTGCGGTTGCCCACTGACTGACGGAACTGACCGCAAATTTTACGAGTGCGTGCTGGGCTTCAGTCTGGTCACCTGAGCGTTCGGTAACGGAGGCGCGGGCGGTAATAGGCTGATTTTCAGGTATTACCGGCTTACAGCGTGTGGTTGATATTGAGGGGCTGTGAGTTTCGCGTATTTGTCAGAAACCCAGACGAGTTTTCCTGTATGGGACGAAATAAGGCAGCGGCAATACCTGGAAAAATTTAATATGGTATGAAGGAGAACCTGTCGGTTACGCTTAATATACCCGGTACACTGTCAGCTCAGGGGATACATGAACCGTTATCTCACCAGCTACACAGTATATACACACTGACGCTGACAGTAGTCAGCAGGACCACAATAATCAGTGCCAGCAGTATGGTAACGATACGGTCTGTATTCCGGTAATAGCCGAAGGGGTCGACAGAACCACAATACGGGCAACACACTGTATTATGAGTAATCGCGTTTCCACAGTCCCTGCACTTCTTTTTGCGTATCACCATCACTCCCTCCTCACAGCCTTACCCGTAACCGGTTTTTTACATTAAAAAAACAACGCTGAAAATTCAACCGTCAGTCCGGAGACGACCGTTCGGGTTATCACAGAGTGCCTGAGACAGTGTCCTGCCGGAGGTCACTTCAGGGACTCTGCGCATTTTTTACGACGTGGCTATTCCGTATGAACCATACGGAGATTTAACCATGACCTACAAATACAACCCCTTCTGGCAGCAACGTATTCGTGAGACGGTGCGGCACGCACTGAATGTTCATCCCCGCCTGACGGCATTGCGGGTTGACCTGCGTTTCCCGGATGTACCGGCAGCAACGGACGCAGCTGTGATATCCCGCTTCATCAATGCCCTGAAAGCCCGAATCGACGCTTACCAGAAACGTAAGCATCGGGAAGGTAAACGCGTGCATCCCACAACCCTGCATTACGTCTGGGCCCGGGAGTTTGGGGAGTGCAAAGGTAAAAAACACTATCACCTGATGCTGCTGGTTAACCGGGATACCTGGTGTCGTGCCGGTGATTACCGTGCTCCGGGATCACTGGCCGGGATGATTAAACAGGCGTGGTGCAGTGCCCTGGGAGTGGATGTCGGGTGCCATGCCACGCTGGTGCATTTTCCGGCCTGGCCGGCGGTGTGGCTGGAACGCGATGATGACACTGGCTTTCAGCAGGTGCTGGAACGTGCTGACTATCTGGCGAAGGAACATACCAAAGCTCACTGCACCGGTGAGCGCAATTTTGGCTGTAGCCGGAGTTGAGCACGACTGGCGCGCCAATACCCGGCAAACCAAAAGTATGGGTTGTTGTCTGGCGGCAACGATGTATCCACTCGCCCACTGACTGTTTTTTACGTCAGTGTTCCATTGTGTGACAACCACAGTGCTGTAACAGCAACCAGCCTGCTTTACCCAAACTCCAGTCCAGATTTTAACTGAACCGCCATTCACACCCTGACCACGCTGCCCGTACCGGGACGGCTGTTGCCTGCGTGTCGTCTGGCGGCTGAGGAATATGACTATGTACGCAAAATCCTTTATCGCTCTTGATGGCAACGGACGTCTGACGGGCGCCCGTACTGCACAGGCCGCACCTTATGCTAACTACACCTGCCACTTGTGTGGCAGTGCACTCAGATACCATCCGCAATACGACACTGAACTTCCCTGGTTTGAACACACTGACGACAGGCTGACAGAGCACGGTCAACAGTGCCCTTATGTCAGGCCGGAGCGCAGAGAAATACAGTTGATTAAACGTCTGCAGCAATTCGTACCGGATGCCTTACCCGTGGTGCGTAAAGCCAGCTGGCACTGCAGACAATGTCACCACGATTATTATGGGGAGCGGTACTGCACACACTGCCAGACCGGAGGATTCAGTATTCCCCGGACAACTCAGGAGGAAATATGCGAATTCTGAACTGCTATATGGCGAATGACAGCAAAGGCCATTTTGTTACGGCGAAAGAAGCCGCGAAGCACAACCGACAGGACGTTTTGTGCTGTGTGTCCTGTGGTTGTCCGTTAACACTTAAGCGGGGAAATGACGGACAACCGCCGTGGTTTGAACATGACCAGATGACTGTTGCTGCGAAAATCCTGCTGCGATGCACCTGGCTTGACCCGGTAGAGAAAGAGGCCCGTCGTTTGCATCTGCAGGGCATGACGGTTCCGGATTATACGGTGAAGGTGAGAAAGTGGTTTTGTGTGATGTGTGACGAAGATTATGAGGGGGAAAAGTGCTGCCCGCGTTGTGGTACTGGGGTATACAGCAGGGAGGGGGGGCTGCAGGAAGGCAACTGGAAGGATAGGAACTGAGCGGTTCAGTCGCGGAAATCAGTTGCAGAGCTGTAATGATATCTCCGGGAGTGCTGCGTTGGTAGGGGCATCCCGGGATAGAGAAATTTTAGCACTTTGCCCTGAATGATTGTAGACGCCCCGAGTACTCGTACCGGTCTGAGTTATTACAGTTAGATATTCACTTTTTCTCCCGCATACTTCACATCTGTCAACGACGGATGAAAAGTGGTTCTTCCGCAACCTGGGTGGAAGAAAATGGATGAAACTTTCTGGCGAACAAGGATCTAAGCTGTTTTAAGTTATGGGCAACCCAATGCACTCTCTTAAGACACTTCTACAGTTACCTTGCGGATGGCGATGCAGTCGACAAATTATTAGCTCTGACGGTATAACCCTCCATCTCCACGGAAAACGCAAAACAGCACAATGTCCTGAATGCTTTAAGCGTAGCGACTCTGTTCATAGTTGTTGTCGGCGCCGGATACAGCATCTACCCTGATCAGGACAGACGCTATGGCTTGTATTTTCCGTCCGCCACTGGTACTGCCGTAACCCAGCTTGTTCACGTAAAATTTTTGCCGAGTCGCTTGCTCCCTTCGCCGGTTCACACCAACAGTCTTCACAGGCGTTACAAAATTTACAACGTCAACTGGGATTAATAGCTGGAGGTGAGGCTGGAAAACGGGCTGCAACGGCAGCGGGTCTCCGTTGCAGTGCTGATACTCTTCTTCGCAGGGTTATCAATACCCCGGAGACGAAACAGTCAGGCGCGCCTCATGCCGGTATTGATGAGTGGGCGTGGCATCGGGGCCACTGCTGCGGTATGTTAATAGTCAATCTTGATACTCACCGTCCCCTCGTCCTGCTTCCCGGCCGTGATCAGCGTACGCTGGCGACCTGGTTCAGAAAATATCCGGAAATACAGGTTGTCTCGCGTGATCGCAGTGGAGTCTATGCGACAGCAGCACGTGAAGGTGCACCTCAGGCCAGACAGGTGGCCGATCGATGGCACCTGCTAAAAAATATTGGTGATGAGTCTGAACGAATGATGTACAGACATATGCCTCTGATACGTCTTGTTGTCAGAGAGTTATCACTGAAGAAATCACCTGAGCCAGAAATATCTGTGCCTGTAGCATCGCTCCGTCGTCCGGAACGCCTTAAACAGCAAACCCGCAAAAAACGGCATCAGCATTGGACAGAGGTTATGGCCCTGCATAACAAGGGATGTAGTTTCAGGGAAATATCCCGTATTACAGGCCTGTCGCGAGTGACAGTCAGTCGCTGGGTGCGTTCAGGAACATTCCCTGAAATGTCAACCCGGCCTCCAAAGCGAGGGCTTCTGGACCCATGGAGGGAGTGGTTAAAAGAGCAACGAGAAAGTGGTAATTATAATGCCAGCCGGATATGGCGGGAAATGGTGGCCCAGGGGGGGGGGACAGGCAGTGAAACCATCGTCAGGGATACTGTTGCCAAATGGCGTAAAGGCTGGAACCCACCGGTTACTACTGCCGCAAGACTTCCTTCAGTGTTCCGGGTAAGCCGCTGGTTGATGCCCTGGAGAATAATCAGGGGCGAAGAAAATTATGCATCCCGATTTATTAGTCTGATGTGTGAAAAAGAACCGGAGTTGAAAATAGCACAGCAACTGGTACTCGAGTTCTACCGTATTCTGAAAACCTAAAATAAATCACAGCTAAGCAGCTGGTTCACTCGAGTCCACGAAAGCGGCTCAGCAGAACTTCGGTGCGTAGCTGCGGGGATGGAAGCTGATGCTGCGGCTATATGTGAGGCAATCAGCAGTCGCTGGAGTAATGGTGTTGTCGAAGGTCATGTAAATCGCCTGAAGGTGCTGATACGCCAGATGTATGGTCGAGCCGGATTTGAACTACTTAGGCGGAGGGTAATGAGTCCACTGGCATGAAAATCTTCACCTAGGTTGCGGAAGAGCCACTTTTGCACTGTTCGTGACAGTATGGCCTTTATGTACTCACTTTGTTACCGGTAGCTGAATCATCACTACCGTGCTGCAAATGGTGGTGAACAGCATCAATTGTGGAATGAATGTTGCCGAAGCGACCAATGCGCCTCGTTTCCACCATCAGTGGTTGCCGGACGAGCTGCGTGTTGAAAAGGGTTTAGTCCGGATACGCTCAAGCTGCTGGAAGCAAAAGGTCAGAAAGTGGCGCTGAATGAGGCGATGGGCAGCACGCAAAGCATTATGGTTGGGTCGGATGGTGAGTTGTACGGCGCATCCGACTCGCGCTTGGTGGATGATTTAACGGCGGGGTATTAATTGACATCCCCCGGCGCAATGTGCCGGGGGATAATGGTTTTATGCGGTCAATAATCGTCCGGGATTATCGATACAGAGTTTTTTGAGGATCGTTTTATCGACGCCGCGCTCCGCCAGATAGGCCAGAAAAACATCTGGAACAAATCCCCAGCCATTACCGCCATTTTTAGCCCACATTTGTTTAAGGAAGACATCGTGGCTGAGAACAAGCTGATCGGCGTATCCCAACTCAATGAGATGAGCGACGGCATCGGCAGTCTCCTGCACCCCTGGCGCTATTCCCTCTTTCGGGAAGGTAATGTCTAGGCCAATCATGTCGAATTCCAGCCAGACACCTTTATCAAGCATTTTCCGCTGATACGCCACGTCTTTTCCTGACGGATCCGAGTGTGCGAGAGAGACTTTATTTGGCGAGACGCCCATTTCACCTAACACAATGTCGAGTACTTCATCACCGCGACGAAGCCAGCCCGGCATGTGAATATTCATCGCCACATGAGGATTGTTAATCTGTGCCAGCGAGGCAGCCCGCAAGCTGTTATGCTCGGCTTCGGTAAATGTCGGTGAGACACCTATTTCACCGATCATTCCGGCACGAATATCCGTATCGCCAATCCCTTGATTCAATTCTTTATCGATCGTTGTCGCTAGTTCATCAACCGTTTTATGAATTCTCTGGCTTTCAAATTTTTCCAGGTAGGGACCGGAGGAAGCAACAATATTCAGACCTGTTTTTAATGCGACTTCTCGTAATGCCTGCGCATCTCGTCCGATAGACTCAGACCCTGTGGCATCAACAATGGTGCGACCACCGAGCGAGATAAAGTTATTAATTTCGAAGATCACATCTTCAATAGGTTTGCGGTCCATATTATCAGCGCAGCAATAAGGTGATCTTACCCAGCAATAGTGGACACGCGGCTAAGTGAGTAAACTCTCAGTCAGAGGTGACTCACATGACAAAAACAGTATCAACCAGTAAAAAACCCCGTAAACAGCATTCGCCTGAATTTCGCAGTGAAGCCCTGAAGCTTGCTGAACGCATCGGTGTTACTGCCGCAGCCCGTGAACTCAGCCTGTATGAATCACAGCTCTACAACTGGCGCAGTAAACAGCAAAATCAGCAGACGTCTTCTGAACGTGAACTGGAGATGTCTACCGAGATTGCACGTCTCAAACGCCAGCTGGCAGAACGGGATGAAGAGCTGGCTATCCTCCAAAAGGCCGCGACATACTTCGCGAAGCGCCTGAAATGAAGTATGTCTTTATTGAAAAACATCAGGCTGAGTTCAGCATCAAAGCAATGTGCCGCGTGCTCCGGGTGGCCCGCAGCGGCTGGTATACGTGGTGTCAGCGGCGGACAAGGATAAGCACGCGTCAGCAGTTCCGCCAACACTGCGACAGCGTTGTCCTCGCGGCTTTTACCCGGTCAAAACAGCGTTACGGTGCCCCACGCCTGACGGATGAACTGCGTGCTCAGGGTTACCCCTTTAACGTAAAAACCGTGGCGGCAAGCCTGCGCCGTCAGGGACTGAGGGCAAAGGCCTCCCGGAAGTTCAGCCCGGTCAGCTACCGCGCACACGGCCTGCCTGTGTCAGAAAATCTGTTGGAGCAGGATTTTTACGCCAGTGGCCCGAACCAGAAGTGGGCAGGAGACATCACGTACTTACGTACAGATGAAGGCTGGCTGTATCTGGCAGTGGTCATTGACCTGTGGTCACGTGCCGTTATTGGCTGGTCAATGTCGCCACGCATGACGGCGCAACTGGCCTGCGATGCCCTGCAGATGGCGCTATGGCGGCGTAAGAGGCCCCGGAACGTTATCGTTCACACGGACCGTGGAGGCCAGTACTGTTCAGCAGATTATCAGGCGCAACTGAAGCGGCATAATCTGCGTGGAAAGCTTCTTTCATTCGCTGAAAGTGGAATGTATCCATGGAGAACACTTTATCAGCCGGGAAATAATGCGGGCAACGGTGTTTAATTATATCGAATGTGATTACAATCGGTGGCGGCGGCACAGTTGGTGTGGCGGCCTCAGTCCGGAACAATTTGAAAACCAGAACCTCGCTTAGGCCTGTGTCCATATTACGTGGGTAGGATCACCGCACTCTTGACATAAGAGTGCGGTCCGTGGAAAACGGAGTTGAAAAAATGGTGTCTGAAAGAAGGTACCATCATTGCGATGACAAACACTTTGGCGTGGATAATGTAATTAATTGCTGAAATTGACCGTATATGCGGTAAGACTCATATCAGTATCAGGTCCGGTTAATTGCTGATACTGACATAAACTTTTTACAAAAGGATGAATGCAGAAGGTTACTCTAATGGCCAGAGTGATGACAATGATGGTCAGACGTTGACCTGCAGAAACTGCATTTTAATTGGTCTATAAAGTCTGCAAGAGGAATCAGGGCCAGATCAGTGAGTCTTATCGCGGCCCGAAGCTATGACTGAAAGAAGGCTGGATACAGAATTGCAACAATTTGGCAATGTCAGAACACAGAAGCTTTGCAAGCAGGTGAAAGGTTATGTCTAGCAAAAGGAGTATATCAGAATACATCTACTGATGTACAAAACACAACAATAGCTTCATGATATATAAATACGTGATGACGAGTGGTACTCCGCATGGTTATTTAACTTCTCAGCACCACTAATGATCCTGAGCAACTTCGTATTTGGGCCATTGCCATGGAGTAGAAAGCTGTGTCTGAGAATGCAGAATTTGAGAAAAGAATTCGCTTTCTTGGAGAGCTTCTGAAAATGGCACGCTAACAACGTTTTGTTAAAAAATGTGAATCACTTGCCGGGGCTGCATTTTCTATTCGAGGAGAATGTTGACGTAGATATTACAGAAATCTCAGCGCATCAGGATAAACTGCTACCTTAGGTCAACCACCAAAAGAAAATACAATACGTCCAGTTTGTATGCCTTTAATAACACATCTTTTAAATGTTGAAGAATTATCCCGCCTGCTGAAGAACGTTGCTCTGAGTGTGATAAACCTTTTTATTCTTGATGATGTCAGCGAGAAGATGGAATATATCCCCGACTGGGTCGTGGTTACCCGGTTAAACATCTGGTGGCGCTAATAAATCTGGCAAGTCACATTCTGTTGAATGCTGTGACAGTGCCTTACCGAGAGAGCGAAATTGTGGTGTTCTAGTGCATAGTCGCCACCATTCCGGATAATTCTATTGCGTTGTTTTACAAGTTCTTTTACAGCGCAGATCTGTCGTTGACGTTGAATCAATAGCCTGGATTTCAGAACACAATGCCCGTTTGCTGGTTGGTCCGGCAGTAGCATTAATTCATTATCTGAATGAAATGTGTCAATCCACAGAAACCGCTGTCAATGACGCATTTTGTCGGACGTTAACACGAGGAAGTCTGGCTATTCCACAATGCCATCTTCTTTCGTAATGGATTGAGAATGCTGGATTTTTAATTATATTACGCGCAGTATTGATCGTGTAAATGTTTTGCGGTCAGCAATGGTGGGGGATCCATTGTTCTGTTCAATGAATACCATCATACAATTGAATCAGGAGTCGGTATGATGATTTTGGTGACGGGGGGCGCACGGAGCGGGAAGAGTCGCCACGCAGAGGCGCTTATTGGGGACTCTTCACAGGTTCTGTATATCGCCACCTCGCAAATCCTTGATGACGAGATGGCTGCACGGATAGAACATCATCGGCAAGGCCGTCCGGCGCACTGGCGCACGGTGGAGCGTTGGCAACATCTTGATGAATTAATTCATGCAGACATTAACCCGCATGAAGCTGTGTTGCTGGAATGCGTTACCACAATGGTGACTAATCTGTTGTTTGATTATGGCGGCGATAAAGACCCTGATGAATGGGATTATCAGGCGATGGAACAGGCGATTAATGCTGAGATTCAGTCGTTGATTGCTGCCTGCCAACGTTGCCCCGCAAAGGTTGTATTAGTGACTAACGAAGTGGGAATGGGGATTGTGCCGGAGAGTCGTCTGGCACGACATTTTCGTGATATTGCCGGGCGGGTAAATCAGCAGCTGGCCGCTGCGGCAAATGAAGTATGGCTGGTGGTTTCGGGTATTGGAGTAAAAATCAAATGAGTAAATTATTTTGGGCGATGCTCTCATTTATTACGCGTCTGCCTGTACCGCGTCGCTGGTCCCAGGGACTGGATTTCGAGCATTATTCTCGCGGTATTATTACTTTTCCTTTAATTGGATTATTGCTTGGCGCGATTAGCGGGCTGGTCTTCATGGTGCTGCAGGCATGGTGTGGCGTACCACTGGCGGCACTGTTTAGCGTACTTGTGCTGGCGCTGATGACCGGGGGATTCCACCTAGACGGCCTCGCCGATACCTGTGATGGCGTATTTTCTGCACGTAGCCGCGATCGCATGTTGGAAATCATGCGTGATAGCCGTTTAGGCACCCATGGCGGTCTGGCATTGATTTTTGTTGTACTGGCAAAGATTCTGGTATTAAGCGAGTTGGCTCTGCGTGGCGAACCGATCCTTGCATCGCTGGCGGCAGCATGTGCGGTCAGCCGCGGGACTGCCGCATTATTGATGTATCGTCATCGTTATGCCCGGGAAGAAGGGCTTGGCAATGTGTTCATTGGCAAAATTGATGGGCGACAAACCTGCGTCACACTCGGCTTAGCCGCTATTTTTGCTGCCGTATTATTGCCGGGTATGCATGGTGTGGCTGCTATGGTGGTGACGATGGTGGCGATTTTCATCCTCGGTCAGCTTCTCAAACGTACGCTGGGCGGGCAAACCGGCGATACGCTGGGAGCTGCTATAGAGCTTGGTGAACTGGTCTTCCTGCTGGCACTGCTATAAAGAGACGTGACATGCAAACACTTGCCGATTTACTGAATACGATCCCTGCTATCGATCCTGCCGCTATGTCGCGTGCACAACGGCATATTGACGGGTTACTCAAACCTGTTGGTAGCCTGGGAAGGCTGGAGGCGCTTGCCATACAACTGGCGGGAATGCCGGGGTTGAATGGCATACCGCATGTGGGCAAAAAAGCGGTACTGGTTATGTGTGCCGATCACGGCGTCTGGGAGGAAGGGGTCGCTATTTCCCCAAAAGAAGTGACAGCCATTCAGGCTGAAAATATGACCCGCGGAACAACCGGCGTGTGTGTGCTGGCAGCACAAGCGGGCGCTAACGTCCACGTAGTTGATGTTGGTATTGATAGTGCTGAGCCTATCCCCGGGCTTATCAACATGCGTGTCGCACGAGGTAGCGGCAATATTGCTTCAGCTCCGGCAATGAGTCGCCGTCAGGCTGAAAAGTTGCTTTTGGACGTCATATGTTATACGCGGGAGCTGGCAAAAAACGGTGTCACGCTGTTTGGTGTAGGTGAACTGGGGATGGCAAACACGACACCGGCAGCGGCAATAGTCAGCACAATCACTGGCCGGGATCCTGAAGAAGTGGTTGGGATTGGCGCAAACCTGCCGACAGATAAACTGGCTAATAAAATTGATGTTGTGCGCCGGGCGATTACGTTGAATCAACCAAATCCGCAGGATGGCGTTGATGTTCTGGCAAAAGTGGGGGGATTTGATTTGGTCGGAATGGCTGGCGTGATGTTAGGCGCTGCTTCCTGCGGTTTACCCGTGTTGCTGGATGGATTTCTTTCTTATGCTGCTGCGCTCGCAGCCTGCCAGATGTCTCCTGCAATCAAACCGTATCTCATTCCTTCTCACCTGTCGGCAGAAAAAGGGGCGCGTATAGCGCTGTCGCATTTGGGGCTGGAGCCTTATCTCAATATGGAGATGCGTTTAGGTGAGGGGAGTGGCGCAGCTCTGGCGATGCCCATCATCGAAGCTGCCTGTGCGATATATAACAACATGGGCGAACTTGCTGCCAGTAATATTGTTCTACCGGGGAATACGACTTCTGATTTGAACAGTTAAAAACGAAAAGTCTGATAAAAGCTATACTTAACGGATAGCTTTCGCGACATAGGAAAGGGACATGATGCGTCGTGTAAATATTCTTTGCTCATTTGCTCTGCTTTTTGCCAGCCATACTAGCCTGGCGGTAACTTATCCATTACCTCCAGAGGGTAGCCGTTTGGTGGGGCAGTCGCTTACTGTAACTGTTCCTGATCACAATACCCAGCCGCTGGAGACTTTTGCCGCACAATACGGGCAAGGGTTAAGTAACATGCTGGAAGCGAATCCGGGCGCTGATGTTTTCTTGCCGAAGTCTGGCTCGCAACTCACCATTCCGCAGCAACTGATTTTGCCCGCCACTGTTCGTAAAGGGATTGTGGTTAACGTCGCTGAGATGCGTCTTTATTACTACCCGCCAGACAGTAATACTGTGGAAGTCTTTCCTATTGGTATCGGCCAGGCTGGGCGAGAAACCCCGCGTAACTGGGTGACTACCGTTGAACGTAAACAAGAAGCTCCAACCTGGACGCCAACGCCGAACACTCGGCGCGAATATGCGAAACGAGGGGAGAGTTTGCCCGCATTTGTTCCTGCGGGGCCCGATAATCCCATGGGGCTGTACGCGATTTATATTGGCAGGTTGTATGCCATCCACGGTACCAATGCCAATTTTGGTATTGGACTTCGGGTAAGTCAGGGCTGTATTCGTCTGCGCAATGACGATATCAAATATCTGTTTGATAATGTTCCTGTTGGAACGCGTGTGCAAATTATCGACCAGCCAGTAAAATACACCACTGAACCAGATGGCTCGAACTGGCTGGAAGTTCATGAGCCGCTGTCGCGCAATCGTGCAGAATATGAGTCTGACCGAAAAGTGCCATTGCCGGTAACCCCATCTTTGCGGGCGTTTATCAACGGGCAAGAAGTTGATGTGAATCGCGCAAATGCTGCGTTGCAACGTCGATCGGGAATGCCTGTGCAAATTAGTTCTGGTTCAAGACAGATGTTTTAAGAGCGTTGGTAATTAGAAAGCAAAAGGCCTGCTAGAAAGCAGGCTTTTTTGAATTTGGCTCCTCTGACTGGACTCGAACCAGTGACATACGGATTAACAGTCCGCCGTTCTACCGACTGAACTACAGAGGAATCGTGTGAACGGGGCGCATATTAATGGCAGTGCATGGTGATGTCAAAGGGTGAAATGCATTTTTTTGTTTGTTTGCTGCCAATTTCAACAAAGTGATGAGATTTCAATCTTATTGGTAATGAACCATCGTGGTGCATACCCTCCTTTTATAGGGCAGGGGAACGCGACTGCTGGTGAAAAGAGCCAATGACGAATCTATCATAATCTCTTATTTGACAGTTGGTTAGCTTGTACATCAACGCCAAAATAAAACTGGCAAGCATCTTGCAGTCTGGTTGTAAGTAATGGCGGCACTTGGGCCGATTCTCAAAAACCGGAGGCAACATGAACTTCAGACGCCTGAAATACTTCGTAAAAATTGTAGATATTGGTAGCCTGACTCAGGCTGCTGAAGTATTGCATATCGCACAACCAGCGCTCAGCCAGCAGGTTGCCACACTGGAAGGTGAGTTAAATCAACAACTTTTGATTCGCACAAAACGGGGCGTTACGCCAACAGACGCCGGAAAAATTCTCTATACCCATGCGCGGGCCATTTTACGTCAGTGTGAGCAGGCCCAACTGGCGGTGCATAACGTTGGTCAGGCATTATCGGGGCAAGTCTCGATTGGCTTTGCGCCAGGAACCGCTGCGTCATCTATCACCATGCCCTTATTACAAGCGGTTCGCGCTGAATTCCCGGAGATCGTTATCTATCTTCATGAAAATAGCGGTGCAGTGCTTAACGAAAAACTGATAAATCACCAACTCGATATGGCGGTGATTTATGAGCATTCCCCTGTGGCTGGGGTATCCAGTCAGGCTTTGCTGAAAGAAGATCTTTTCCTGGTAGGAACTCAAGATTGCCCGGGGCAAAGCGTTGATGTTAATGCTATTGCGCAAATGAACCTCTTTCTCCCCAGTGATTACAGTGCTGTTAGACTTCGTGTTGATGAGGCTTTTTCCCTACGGCGGCTCACGGCAAAAGTCATTGGTGAAATTGAGTCTATTGCCACGCTTACCGCAGCGATTGCCAGCGGCATGGGCGTTGCAGTATTACCCGAATCGGCCGCGCGTTCGTTATGTGGCGCAGTAAATGGGTGGATGTCACGCATTACCACGCCTTCCATGAGTCTCTCTTTGTCATTAAATTTACCCGCCAGAGCGAACTTATCGCCACAGGCACAGGCAGTGAAAGAGTTGTTAATGTCAGTGATTAGTTCTCCAGTGATGGAAAAAAGGCAGTGGCAATTGGTGAGCTAAGCGTTATATCGGGATGGAATAAGATGCGGGTTTTTATTATTTGTTATGCCGGGCATTAGACTTTAACAATAACGGGAAATCTGAGCTGCCCGGAGTTTACCGTGAATTTCCAACAACTAAAGATAATCCGCGAGGCTGCACGTCAGGATTACAACCTGACAGAGGTTGCGAATATGCTTTTTACCTCACAGTCCGGCGTCAGCCGTCATATTCGGGAACTGGAGGATGAACTTGGCATCGAAATATTTGTTCGACGAGGTAAGCGACTGCTGGGCATGACTGAACCGGGCAAAGCATTACTGGTCATTGCAGAACGTATTCTGAATGAAGCCAGTAATGTTCGTCGGCTTGCAGACCTGTTTACCAACGATACGTCTGGCGTTCTCACTATTGCAACGACGCATACTCAGGCACGTTATAGCTTGCCTGAGGTCATTAAAGCTTTTCGCGAACTTTTCCCGGAGGTTCGGCTGGAGCTAATCCAGGGTACGCCACAGGAAATTGCGACGTTGTTGCAAAATGGCGAAGCTGATATTGGTATCGCCAGCGAGCGTTTGAGTAATGACCCGCAGCTCGTCGCCTTCCCGTGGTTTCGTTGGCACCATAGTTTGCTTGTTCCACTCGATCATCCCTTGACGCAAATTACACCGTTGACGCTGGAATCAATAGCGAAGTGGCCGTTAATCACTTACCGACAGGGGATTACGGGGCGCTCACGTATTGATGACGCATTTGCCCGCAAAGGTTTGCTGGCAGATATTGTATTAAGTGCGCAGGATTCTGATGTCATTAAAACCTATGTTGCTCTTGGGCTGGGGATTGGATTAGTTGCCGAACAATCCAGCGGCGAACAAGAGGAAGAGAATTTAATCCGTCTGGATACGCGGCATCTTTTCGATGCCAATACTGTATGGTTGGGACTGAAGCGAGGGCAACTTCAACGTAACTATGTCTGGCGCTTTCTGGAACTTTGTAATGCAGGACTGTCAGTTGAGGATATCAAGCGCCAGGTGATGGAGAACAGTGAAGAGGAAATTGATTATCAGATATAGCAAAAAGCCCGCTATAAAAGCGGGCTTTTCAGAAATTTGGCTCCTCTGACTGGACTCGAACCAGTGACATACGGATTAACAGTCCGCCGTTCTACCGACTGAACTACAGAGGAATCGCTGTTGAGGCACATCTTAACGGCGAAAAATCTTTTGTCAAACCCGATTTTTAAATTTCCCAACTGTTTGCCGTTTCTATCAACAGTTTGTTGCATTTGCAGACAATTTGTTGGCGAAAATCTTTGCAGCTTTGCTGATTCTCCCTCATTATTTGAAATGTGGTTTCACTTTCTGCAATTAAGGTCGGCTTTGAATATCTCCTCTGCTTTACGCCAGGTTGTTCACGGCACTCGCTGGCACGCTAAACGCAAGAGCTACAAAGTGTTGTTCTGGCGCGAGATAACCCCGCTTGCTGTTCCTATCTTCATGGAGAATGCCTGTGTCCTGTTGATGGGTGTCCTGAGCACTTTTCTGGTCAGCTGGCTGGGAAAAGATGCGATGGCCGGCGTGGGATTGGCGGACAGCTTCAATATGGTCATTATGGCTTTTTTTGCTGCTATCGATCTTGGTACTACTGTCGTTGTGGCATTTAGTCTCGGTAAGCGGGATCGACGACGAGCGAGGGTGGCGACGCGGCAGTCATTGGTGATCATGACGTTGTTTGCCGTACTGTTGGCAACGCTTATTCATCATTTTGGCGAACAAATTATTGATTTCGTCGCGGGTGATGCCACGACAGAAGTTAAAGCACTGGCGTTGACTTATCTGGAGCTGACGGTACTCAGTTATCCAGCAGCTGCCATCACTTTGATTGGTAGCGGGGCACTTCGTGGTGCAGGGAATACGAAAATACCGCTACTGATTAACGGTAGCCTGAATATTCTTAATATTATTATTAGCGGCATATTGATTTACGGCCTTTTCTCCTGGCCGGGACTGGGATTTGTCGGGGCAGGGCTGGGTTTAACCATTTCTCGTTATATTGGCGCAGTTGCAATTTTGTGGGTGCTGGCGATTGGTTTTAATCCTGCGCTAAGGATTTCGTTAAAGAGCTATTTTAAACCGCTGAATTTTAGCATTATCTGGGAAGTCATGGGGATTGGTATTCCCGCTAGTGTCGAATCAGTGTTATTTACCAGTGGTCGGTTATTAACCCAAATGTTCGTTGCCGGGATGGGGACCAGTGTTATTGCCGGAAATTTTATCGCGTTTTCAATTGCGGCTCTTATCAACTTACCCGGAAGTGCGCTCGGCTCTGCTTCTACGATCATTACAGGCCGAAGGTTGGGGGTAGGGCAGATAGCGCAAGCAGAGATTCAGTTGCGGCATGTGTTCTGGCTGTCCACTCTTGGATTAACGGCCATCGCCTGGCTAACGGCTCCCTTTGCCGGGCTTATGGCATCGTTTTACACCCAGGATCCACAGGTTAAACATGTCGTTGTGATTCTGATTTGGCTAAATGCTTTATTTATGCCTATTTGGTCCGCCTCATGGGTGCTACCCGCTGGATTTAAAGGTGCTCGTGATGCCCGTTACGCCATGTGGGTTTCGATGTTGAGCATGTGGGGTTGTCGGGTTGTAGTCGGTTATGTGCTGGGAATCATGCTTGGCTGGGGTGTGGTTGGTGTCTGGATGGGAATGTTTGCCGACTGGGCTGTGCGGGCCGTGCTGTTTTACTGGCGAATGGTTACTGGACGTTGGCTATGGAAATACCCTCGACCCGAGCCGCAAAAGTGTGAAAAAAAGCCAGTTGTGTCGGAATAAACGACAAAATGCAGATTATTTCAGCAAACGATTTCAAATTTAAAAAACAGGCTTTGACATTGTGGGTGGGCATCGCTAATATTCGCCTCGTTCTCACGATTCCTCTGTAGTTCAGTCGGTAGAACGGCGGACTGTTAATCCGTATGTCACTGGTTCGAGTCCAGTCAGAGGAGCCAAATTTTAGTTTTGAGACATCTCTATGAGTCTCAAAACAGTTAAAAAATAAAAATTATTTTTACCCGGTTACCTTGTAAAAAAGTGACCGGGTTTTTTGATTTCTGTGTTTCGTGCGCTTAATCGAGTCTCACGCTTCAGTGAGCAAATTGTCCCTCCCCAACAGACATCACGATTCGCAAGGTCAAAAACTCTGTTCCATGAAGTACCGTACAAAGATAAAGAGAAAAATGCCTTATGCGGGATGTCGCTATCGCGTCTTTATCGGGAAACTATGCGTAATTGCCACTTTGCCTTCTGTAATCAGAAAAAGAAGAACTGGAATTTTAATAAATATTATTTCTCTGGGAACGGGGATTTTTATAAGCAATATGACGAGTTGAACATTATATTTTTTATAAGGGTTATATGAGATTAAAGAAATCTGCCGTAAAGACAGATTTCTTTAAAATATAATTAGAGATTTGCGACGTTATGATAAACTTTTTGTACATCGTCGTCATCTTCAAGGGCATCAACAAGCCCTTCAAAGATTTCTAAATCTTCTGGGGAAAGCTCAACTTCAGATTGCGCAATCATTTCTAATTCTGTTGTTGAGAACTCAGTGATTCCAGCTGCTTTTAGAGCCGCGATTCCTTTATGAAGGTCAGTAGGTTCGGTATAAATAACAATGTTACCTTCTTCTTCAGTCACATCACGAACATCAACTTCAGCTTCAAGTAAAATTTCAAAAATATGGTCAGGGTCTGATCCTTTAAATACAATCACACCCGTATTGTCAAACATATAGCTGACAGAACCTGCCGCTCCGATATTGCCGCCTTTTTTATTGAAAATTGTGCGAACGTTAGCAATCGTACGGTTAACATTTGAAGTCAATGTCTCGGCGATAATCATTGAGCCATTAGGACCAAAGCCTTCATAACGTCCCTGCACGAACGTTTCATCTCCGCCGCCTTTGGCTTTATCAATTGCTTTATCAATAACGTGCTTTGGAACTTGTGCCTGCTTTGCACGTTCAATAACGAATTTTAAAGATGTGTTTAATTCTGGATCGGGTTCACCTTGTTTAGCAGCAGCATAGATTTCTACACCGAATTTTGCATAAATTTTAGACGTTGCACCGTCTTTAGCCGTTTTTTTAGCAACAATATTGGCCCATTTACGTCCCACTGGAATGATCTCCTCGAAAATTTATTTACATTACTGGTAAATCGTTAACATGTGTTAAATCAGCATATTATATCATAACAGGAAAAATCTCGTCTATTAGAAATAAAAATATTCTAAAGCCATAATCTTATATTTTGTTTTATAAAAACTAATGTTGTTGGCGGGATTTTTTATAATTATATTTTGAAAGCATACATGCTTTTAATATGCGGAAATCATTAAGACGATAATGAAACTCGCATCTGCCCAAGGAAGCAAACAGCCCGCGTTGATTGCAGGCTATTTGCCAGATGTCTTACTTAATCCTTCACATCTATTTCTGATGAGAAGGTTCAGAACTTATTATCGGAACGGCGGCTCATTAAAGGTTCGTAATTTACGCGAATGCAGTCGGTCGCCTTCTGCGCGCAGCAAATCGATCGCCCGAATGCCAATTTGCAGGTGTTCGGAAATAGCACCTTCATAAAAACGGTTAGCCTGACCGGGAAGTTTAATCTCGCCATGCAACGGTTTATCTGAAACACACAGTAGTGTCCCGTATGGCACGCGGAAACGATATCCTTGCGCGGCAATGGTTGCACTTTCCATATCAATTGCTACGGCCCGGCTTAAGTTAAAACGAAGTGCAGAAGCTGAGTAACGTAATTCCCAGTTCCTGTCATCTGTGGTTACCACAGTACCTGTACGTAGCCGCTGTTTGACTTCCTCACCGGGCCTGCCACTCACCAGCTTGGTGGCGTCATAAAGCGCACGTTGCACTTCAGCAATGCTCGGAATAGGAATATCGGGCGGCAGAACCGCATCAAGAACGTGGTCATCGCGTAAATAAGCGTGTGCAAGTACATAATCGCCAATGGCCTGACTTTCACGTAATCCGCCACAGTGACCAATCATCAACCAGACATCCGGGCGTAGCACTGCCAGATGATCGCAGATGGTTTTAGCATTTGACGGTCCCACGCCAATATTCACCAGAGTAATACCCTGACCATCGGCGGTAATTAAATGCCATGCTGGCATCTGATGTTTTTTCCATGCAAGGTCGGAAATGGCTTCTTCTGGCGCTTCGGTTTCGGCGGTGATCCAGTTCCCGCCAGCACAAGAAAGGGCAATGTAGGGACTATCAGGATCGAGGATCTGGCTGCATCCCCAACGAACGAATTCATCCACATAACGTGTGTAGTTGGTAAACAAGACGAACGGCTGAAAATGTTCAACTGGCGTACCGGTATAATGGCGCAACCGTGCGAGGGAAAAATCGACGCGGCGCGCATCAAAATGCGATAGCGGGGAGAATTCAGTTGGATGATAAATGCCGTCTGCAGTTTCATCGCCAATTTGCGCCAGTTCTGTTGTCGGGAAGTAGCGAGTTAACCCAGCGCTCATTGAGCGATCAAGTGTCAATTCAGAGCCATCGATGACATAAGGATAAGGGATTTCATGCTGCGAGGGTTGCACAGAGATATGCGCACCATAATCCTGATACAGCAACGTAAGTTGTTCATTAAGATACGAACGAAAGAGAGTAGGGCGAGTAATCGTGGTGGTGTAGCTGCCTGCGTGAGTAAAACGACCAAATGCGCGCGTTTTGGGGGGATTGGTTGTGCTACCGTCCCAGGTTACGGTCAGTGATGGATAGACAAAAAGACCTTGTTTGCGGGCGTTTTCATCAGGTAATTCGCCACTTGTAATATAGTTGCCAATGGCGTTGCGTAATGCGACTACAGATTGCTCATACAGCGCGTCGAGTTTATCCAGTGCCTGAGCTGGGGTCAGACCTGAGCCCTTATTATTCATGTGTGTCTCCTGTTCCATACAATTACCGCACATCCGATAGTATGTCACAGAAATGTGAAACAAAAGTGTAAGGCGAAGATCGGATGATCTTCGCCAGGCTATCAAGCGCGTTGACTGTCTTTCATCAACAAAGCGGTCATTGCGAAAATCAGGCATCCAGCCAGCAAATAAATGGCGACGCTATGCCAGTTCCCGGCAAAGTAAGTGATGAGTGCAGCGGCAATAAAAGGTGTAAATCAACCGCCAACCACACTGGCAACCTGATAACCGACTCCAGCGCCACTATAGCGATAACTGGCACCAAACATTTCGGTAAACATCGGTTGTTGCACACACACCACCATGTCATGCGCAATGTTTGCCAGCATTATGGAGAAGAAAACTATCCAGAAAATAGATTGTGCTTCAAGCGCCATAAAGAAAGGAAATGCGCTCAACGTTCCGATTAACGCACCTGTGATATAAACCCTACGGCGACCAAAACGATCGGCAAGCCAGGCAAAACAGGGAATTGTCAGGCAGCTTAATCCACCTACCAGCAAACCAATATTAAGGAAAAGTTCGCGCGGTAGCCCCATATTCTGGGTTGAATAATTAAGTGCAAAGGCAGTAACGATGTACATCGTCAGCAATTCGCACAGTCGTAGCGCAATAATCTTCAGGAAAGCACCGGGATGTCGTAACAGCGCTTCGATAACCGGGATGCGTTTTTTCGCGGCAGCTTGATAATGTTGCTGTTGTTCAAATTCCGCGGACTCTTCCATGCCATTGCGCACCCACAATGCTCCCAGTACCAGTACGATGCTAAATAGGAAAGGAATGCGCCAGCCCCAGCTTAAAAACTGTTCGTCAGTCGTCATCATACTGATCAATGAAACCAGTCCGGTTGAAAGCAGTAAACCTACACCGTAGCCAACTTGTACACCGCTACTGTAAAAGGCTTTTTTATTTTTCGGTGCACTTTCAACGGAAAGCAACGCCGCGCCTCCCCATTCGCCGCCGACGGCAAATCCCTGAATGGCACGCAGTGTCACCAGCAAAATAGGTGCCCACCACCCAATGGTCGAGAATGAAGGAAGAATACCAATCAAGGCTGTCGCGATGCCCATCATCCAGACGGTCAGCATTAACATGCGCTTACGTCCCAGTCGGTCGCCAAAGTGACCGAAAATGACACCGCCGAGCGGACGGAAAAGGAATCCGACGCCAAAGGTAGCAAATGCGGCGAGCGTTCCCATCGCCGGGCTTACTTGCGGGAAAAACTCGCGATTAAACACCAGTGCGGCGGTGATGCCATAGAGTAAAAAATCATACCAGTCGACGACGGCACCAGCGAAGCTGCCTAACGCAGCTCGTCGGGCGCGACTTAACGAAAGCGTCCCTTCATCGGGACGAGTGGAGATGAGCGTGGAGTCCATAATGATCCTGTTTGTACTGTCTTTTTATAATTAGTATGGAAAAGGTAACTCACATTGCCGTCGATCTATAAACGAACCTTATGAGACTACCTCGACAGAGCGCATCTGCAAATGATTTTATGGCTGATTAGCGGCAACATGAAAAATTCGATGGAAGATGAAAGCGCAGGAGTTGCTGGTGTTGTTTAAGGATTAAGCAGAGGACCCACAGGTTAGAGATATGAAACATAAAAGTCCGCATATGCACAAAATGGCACCCTGATGAGTCTGATAGACTGCATTGCATTATAACCAGTAGGGAGGCGAGGTTAGGTATGTTTTTAGCATCATTGTTGAGACGTATTGCATTTAGTTACTACGATTATAAAGCTTATAATTTCAATATTGAAAAAACAGACTTTGTTGTCATCCATATTCTCGATCAGATTGGCGATGCTATGGCCATCTTTCCTGTTATTCGGGCGCTTGAATTGCATAAAATTAAGCATCTATTAATTGTTACGTCGACAATTAATTTAGAAGTCTTTAATGCGCTCAAACTTGAACTGACTAAATTAACATTAGTTACAATGACTATGCAGGATCACGCAACATTAAAAGAAATAAAAAATTTAGCGAAGAACATAACACTGCAATACGGTACGCCGGATCTTTGTATAGAGGCGATGCGTAAAAAGAACCTGAAAACGATGATATTTATCAGTCAGTTGAAAGCAAAAACGAATTTTCAGGTTGTTGGTATAACCATGAATTGCTTCTCCCCTTTGTGCAAGAACGCGTCCCGTATGGATCAGAAACTCCGGGCTCCCGTACCTATGACATGGGCATTTATGATGCGTGAGGCGGGTTTTCCAGCAGTCAGGCCAATATATGAATTGAATCGCCACGGGTTTAACAGACACCTCAGAGTCATTTAAGATGACTTAAAGAGAGGTGCCCATGAGTGGTAAGCGTTATCCCGAAGAGTTTAAAATTGAAGCAGTCAAACAGGTTGTTGATCGCGGTTATTCTGTTGCCAGCGTTGCAACACGTCTCGATATCACCACCCACAGCCTTTACTCCTGGATAAAGAAGTACGGTCCGGATTCTTCCACTAATAAAGAACAGTCAGATGCTCAGGCCGAGATCCGCCGTCTCCAGAAAGAGCTGAAGCGGGTTACCGACGAACGGGACATATTAAAAAAAGCAGTTGTTGATTCAATCTGTCAATGCAACACCCCTTTCAATTATCTCTTTCGGTGTTTTGAACTTCAGTGTCTTTCTCGGTCTGTTGTTTAGCTGAGCAGCAACCAGATCTAGTTCATGTTGAGTATATTGGGCAAGACATGTCTTTTTAGGAAAGTACTGCCGAATTAGCCCATTTGTGTTCTCATTTGTTCCCCGCTGCCAAGGACTCTGAGGATCGCAGAAGTAAACTTTAACGCCGGTGCTGACAGTAAATTCTAGATGTCTGGCCAGTTCCATTCCTCTGTCCCATGTCAGTGATTTTCTGAGTTCTGACGGTAAACTCAGGAATTTGTCGGTAAGAGCCTGATTTACTGAGACAGAATCTTTGCCCCTGAGTCTAAGGATGATCGTATAACGTGATTTTCGGTCTACAAGTGTGGCTATATGAGAGTTTTTTGTACCTGAGACTAAATCGCCCTCCCAATGCCCCAGAGAGCGTCTGTTATCGATATTTCGGGAACGTTCGTGAATTGGTGTTCCGTTCACTATGTTAATCGTACCTCTTTCGCCTTTGCGGGTATGACGCCTGCCATGGCGAAGGCTATGCGACCGTCGCAGATGCTGTATATTCAGGTGGTGTAGCGCTTCACGGCTACGAAAGTACAGCGTTTTATAAATTGTCTCAGGTGATATTCGCAGCGTTTTTTGACGTGGTTTTGTTCGCCTTAACCATCCTGATATTTGCTCTGGAGACCATTTCATCTCCAGCTTTTCCAGAACAAGCTTTCGCAATGGTAAATTTTGATCCAGTAAGCACGGTTTTGGCCTTTTCGCCATTCTGTTGGCTCGGTTATTAGCATCAACAGCTTTGTAATAGCGTCTGCCCCGATTACGCTGAACTTCACGTGAGATCGTCGAAGGACTGCGATTCAGCGCAGTAGCTATCGCACGAATGCTCATTTTGGCTGACAAACCAGCTCGTATCTCCTCGCGCTCAGACAGTGTCAGGTGAGCTACAGCCCGCTTACGCTCATGGGGTTTTATGCCGCCAGTATCCCTTAACATAGTGAAGATCGTTCCGGGTTTTGAACCCAGGATATTCGCTATTTCACTGAAGCCTGTTCCGTTCTTCCATAGTTCAAAAACAGAGGCTTTTCCTCTGCTGTAAATGTTCGTCTCATTCAAAAAACCTCCGCAACCCCATGTTTTCACATAACTGTTGCGTTGACCAATTGAATCTACAGTGGCGTACTTCGCAAAGCTGTCCGACTGAGGTACGCCTTTATCCGTGACAACACCTGTTGCTGGCCTGTTCGCCTGCTCTGTCGGGTGCTGGATGTTCATCCCAGTGGTTTTTACGCCTGGCTTCAGCAGCCGCATTCACAACGCCATCAGGCAGACCTGAGACTGACAGGACAGATTAAACAGTTCTGGCTGGAATTGGGATGCGTCTATGGTTATCGCAAAATCCATTTAGATCTGCGGGACAGCGGGCAACAGTGCGGAGTGAACAGAGTCTGGCGACTGATGAAACGTATCGGGATAAAGGCTCAGGTCGGATACCGGAGCCCGCGGGCTCGTAAAGGCGAGGCCAGTATCGTGTCGCCCAACAGGCTTCAGCGACAGTTCAATCCGGATGCTCCGGATGAGCGTTGGGTAACGGACATAACCTACATAAGGACCCACGAAGGCTGGCTGTATCTTGCCGTGGTTGTTGATCTGTTCTCACGCAAAATTATCGGCTGGTCCATGCAATCCCGGATGACAAAAGACATTGTCCTGAACGCACTGCTGATGGCTGTATGGCGGCGTAATCCCCAAAAACAGGTGCTGGTTCATTCGGATCAGGGCAGTCAGTACACAAGCCATGAATGGCAGTCGTTCCTAAAATCACACGGCCTGGAGGGCAGCATGAGCCGTCGCGGTAACTGCCATGATAATGCGGTTGCAGAAAGCTTTTTCCAGTTGTTGAAACGCGAACGGATAAAGAAAAAGATCTACGGAACGCGGGAAGAAGTCCGCAGCGATATTTTTGATTACATCGAAATGTTTTATAACAGTAAGCGTCGGCATGGTTCCAGCGATCAGATGTCACCGACAGAATATGAAAACCAGTATTATCAACGGCTCGGAAGTGTCTAAATTATCCGTGGCGATTCAGTGGCATCAGCGTCAGCGTGCCAGACATCGCTCCTGTGGTCAGGATCTGGGTATAGCTTCCGTCACCATTATCTTTCCAGTCAGAAAGGGTGATGTCCTGAACACCTTCGTGACGCGTCGAGAGCACCAGCCCGACAACAGGATTACCTGCTGCATCATGCGCAATAAAAGTCAGTGTGGCGGTTGAATGGGAATCCGCGTTCAATGTTTGGGTACTTAACGATACCGAGGAATCTTTCTGGCTTAGCGTAGGTGCCTGAACGACCACCATGCTCTGTTCACGATTCGACAAATTGCCTTTGACATCTTCGGCGGTGACTTCAATCGGCCAGGTGTTATCGGTTTCTGGCGTACTGGTGAACCGGTAAGCCGGCAGGGTAACCAGAATATCTTTACCCGTTGTGACCACTTTGCCACCGGCAGCTTCCAGTGCGGTGGCTTCGACGTTATAGCCTTTCAGGGCATATTTGGTTTGTAGCGACGAAACCAGTGATTTCACTTCTCCTGACTTCCCTGTCACGGGGTCTGTCAGGGTCAGGCGAACCAGTTCTTTTTTGCGATATTCCAGAACGATATTGTTGTTGCGATCCACCAGATCATAACGGCTGCCTGCAAGGCTACGCCGTGCAGCGACTTCATTCGGGTCAAGCTGTTTCTGCATTGCGCTGCCAGGTTGCCAGGTAAAATCGACGGCAAAACGGGTGTCATTTTCGCCCTGTTTACCCTGGCGTTGCTCCGCGCTGAAGGTCATCAGCGGGAAGGGGGTATAGTTAAGTCCAGCGGTTATGGCATGAGGATTACTTTGCCGATCGTCTTTATCGAACAGGGCCACTTCATCGCCATAATACTGTTCATAGACCAGTTTACCGCCAAGGTGCGGCCAGGCGGGTAGCCAGCCTTCTGCGCGTACATCCCAGCCATTGGCCGGGCGTGCTTCATAATCGTTGTCCAGTTCAGGTGCGCTGCGCCAGTTGGTCAGTCGCAAATAGCCGTTACTGCTTAATTTTAGATAGTCGCGCCAGTACTCCGCGCCAATGCCGGCGCGGGAGTGGTAACGGCTAAGATCGTGGTCGAAAAAGAAGTTGATGCCCGACATCCATGTGGGAGTGAAATGACGCCAACCTAAGCCGTTGTTAATCTGCGTACGCTCGTCAGTACGATGGAGAGTATGCTGACTGAAAAAGAGATTATCAGGCGTTTCATACCACGGATGGAGAAAATCGAACTGGGAGTTCTTCAGGCTAAAATCTTCATCCACGCCCAGCGTGATTCTTGCGGTACCGAAGCGGCTTAACCAGTCTGTCATTGCGCCTGAAGCCTGAGAAGAGGCCCATCCACGCGCCATATTTGCCGCTTGCTCGCTGTTCATATCTTCGGCGAGCAGAGACCCGATTTGCTGTGAAGTACTGGCTATCTGTTGCTCGAGGTTGTCACTGCTATTACCCGGTGGCGGGGTTAAATTATTTTCACTAACTTGAGCCGGGACATCCAGTTCATCACCCTGGCGGACATTATCAAAACCTCGAGCAAACGTACGAAACTGGTTGAGTTTGCGTAACTCAGCCACCGAAATACCGAAACGTTCGGCAACGCTTTGGGCCGATTCCAGCGCTCCAAGGGTGTAGGGCACCGTATTGGCATTTGCAATGGCAATTTGTGCAGGAACTGGTTGTTGGGTTGCGGCGTTTACCACACCTTGTGCTGCCGCAGCCATAGGGAACGCAAGTTGAGTTATCAGGCAGATACCCGCAGTTAAGCGGCGTAGTTTAATTCCCATCCCGCATAATATTTGTCGGTCATTTATTTCTTCTCCACTTCTCTTCTTCGTAGCCATGCTTACCTTCCCTGAACGAGCTAACATAAATGCGCCCTTTCTAGCACAGCGAAAAAATGTAAATACTGATAGCAATATGATTGAAAATTAATAACTTTTCGTTAGGCAGTTTTGGGTGTGAGTTGCAAGAGGGGAGACTACTGAATAACTCAAGTTTTATAATCGAGGGGAAAATGGTGATGGCGTTCATAGCAAAACGCCCTCAACCATAAAGGTCGAGGGCGCTTAAGATGTTAAAAACCCGCTATCCGTTAAAAAACAATGTTCAACTAAGGTCAGTGACATTGCGCTAAAAAAGCGAATTTTTAGAATTTGGCTCCTCTGACTGGACTCGAACCAGTGACATACGGATTAACAGTCCGCCGTTCTACCGACTGAACTACAGAGGAATCGTGTGAACGGGGCGCATATTACTTAGCGGTACCTTGTCTGTCAACACTAAATTTCATAAGTCATTTCAATTGGTTAATTAATCTGCAAAGTTGTTAATTAATGAACATTCGTCGCCGAAAACGAGTCTGTATCATTAGCGTGATGCAGTCTCTGCAAAGGATCTTGTTGATAAAATTGGCAGAAACGTTGCCACAATGAAGGGAAACGAGGAGCAAAAAGTTCTGGGGCGCTAAAGAAATATTCAGAAAGTACGGCAAAACATTCAGCAGGATCACTCGCAGCATAAGCATCAATGCTCGCCGCATTCTCGCCAACCAATTCGATTTCTTCCTGAATGTTGTTCATTGCAGCATGAAGATCGTGTTCCCAGCCAGCAACCTCACGCAACGGAATAAAGGGAACTCCGCTGGCGCGATCGCCGTTACGGGTGTCCAGCTTATGAGCGACTTCATGAATAATCAGGTTAAAACCAGATGCATCAAAAGAATCTTGTATATCCAACCAGTTCAAAACGATAGGCCCTTGCTGCCAGCTCTGACCTGACTGAACAATACGTTGGTTATGCACCAGACCGATATCGTCTTCCCATTCATCATCGACCACAAATGGCGCAGGATAAATTAAGACTTCATGAAAACCATCCAGCCATTCCAGTCCTAACTCCAGAACGGGTAGGCAAAATAGAAGTGCTATCCGGCAGCTTCTTAATGAATCCAGTTCAAAGCCCTGTAAAGGAACAAACCGCTTTTGCTGTAAAAAACGTTCGGCAAGAGTGACTAATTTGCTTTGTTCCTGTTCCGTCAGACCCGTTAAAAGGGGGATCGATAGTGCTTCCTGCCAGGGAAGGGCAGTTTGATGTGCTGATTCTTGTACTTTCCAGGGCCACTTAATCATCGTTTTGCTCGCAAACTCGTCACTTGAACAAAATTGCACGGACAGGGACTGTTAAAATGCCAAATTTCCTGGCATCATGGCAACCATCTGAACGGAGAGATGCCGGAGCGGCTGAACGGACCGGTCTCGAAAACCGGAGTAGGGGCAACTCTACCGGGGGTTCAAATCCCCCTCTCTCCGCCACTTTATCAATGACTTATCTCCCGACTTCCCGCCTTGCTTTTCCTAAACAGAACAATCGTAGAATATTCTTGAAGGGTTAGATCGTCACTGTTTTCTGTTCGATACTGTGACATTCAGCACTTGATTCGCTATGGATCTGACAGGAAGCTTTCGAGCGAAAATGTGCAGTTATTCAGTCGTTTTCTTATCGCTCACCATTATTCTTTTAGACATTCATCCTATGAAACTGCCGCAAAGTTGGTGGTGGGAACTGAAGTTGCGTAAGCGTCAACGGAGCACCGTATTGACGCTTATTTATTGGTGAGTACTACGTTCCATGGCAGGAGTTCATCAACTC